>CAZTRQ010000046.1:0-17546 GCA_964616245.1 uncultured Spirochaetaceae bacterium
ATCTTCAAGAAATTCGAAGCGCTGGGTACTCTCACTTCTCATCCTCAGCGTCGTTGTCTTCGGTCTAGTTCTCGCCGGGTGCGCTCGGGAGGAAGAGGCCGAAGAAGCCGAATACCGAATCGGAATCGTCTTCGACGTCGGGGGCCGGGGTGACCGGTCGTTTAACGACTCGGCGTACGAAGGGCTCGTCCTTATCGCCGAGGAGTTCGACGGCTACATCGCCGACGATCCGGATAACGTCGATTTCGGAACCAACGTAGAGCTCAAGTACCTCGAACCGCGGCAGGGTGGCCAGGACAGGGAGCAGCTTCTTCGAGTTCTCGCCGAAGACGGCTACGACCTCCTCTACGGTGTCGGTTTCGCCTTTACCGACGCCCTCGGAAAGGTCGCGGCGGACTTCCCGGACACGCACTTTGCGCTGATCGACGGCTTTATTCCCGACCTCGGTGCGGACAGCAACATTACCTGTATCGCCTTTGCCGAGCACGAAGGCTCCTTTATGGTCGGTGCTCTCGCGGCGATGTACCTCCAGGATAACGGCGGCGGTCGTCTCGGCTTTATCGGCGGTATGGATATTCCGCTGATCCACAAGTTCCACGGCGGCTTTATGGCCGGCGCCATGTACGTCGACGAAGCCCATCGCCCCGAAGGGCAGATCTTCGGTCAGTACATCGGCCAGGACCCGACGGCGTTCAACGATCCTCAAACCGCCGAGAACATCGCCCGGAACATGTACGGCCAGGGCGCGGAGATTATCTACCACGCCGCCGGGGGATCCGGAACCGGCCTCTTCAAGGCGGCCTACGACATGGGCAAGCTTGCCATCGGTGTCGACTCGGACCAGGGTCTCGTCTACGCCGAAGCCGAAAACGCCCAGGAGCGGGCAATCGGGGAACAGATTCTTACCTCGATGCTCAAGCGGGTCGATATCGGCGTCTTCCTCCTCGCCGAGGACTTTATCCAGGGTAACGGCGACACCGACGGTGGCTACGTCAGCTACGGGCTCGACGACAACGGCGTCGGCTACGCGGTAAACGAGAACAACCGGGAGATGGTCGCCCCGTACCAGGACCGTCTCGACGCCCTGAAGGCGGAAGTCGTAAACGGCGAGATCGTGGTACCGGAGAGCGATACCGGGATTCCCGAGTGGCGCGAAGAGACCTTCTAGGTCTTTGCAAAACGATTAGTCGAATCGTGGCCGGCACGCGCAGCGCGTGCCGGCTGCTTTAGGTGAGAGGACAGTGGCGCTCCTTACCATGACCGATATTCGTAAGACCTTCCCCGGGGTCGTCGCGAACGATCGGGTAAACCTCGACCTTCAGGAAGGTGAGATCCACGCGCTCGTCGGAGAAAACGGCGCGGGAAAGACCACCTTGATGAAGATCCTCTACGGTCTCTACAAGCCGGATTCCGGCGTCATCGCCGTTCACGACCAGCCTGTCTCTATCGCCGGACCGAAGGATGCAATCGGTAAGGGCATCGGGATGGTTCATCAGCACTTTATGCTGGTGCCCGTTTTTACCGTTCTCGAGAACATTATTCTCGGTTCCGAGGCACTCGCCGAGGGCGGGATCTGGAGAGCCAAGGTTGTTCTCGAGACCGGAAAGGCCCGGAGGCGTATAGAACAGCTGATGGAGGCCAACGGCCTCTCGGTGCCCCTCGATACCCGGGTGGAGGAGCTGCCTGTAGGTCTCCAGCAGCGGGTCGAGATTCTCAAGATCCTCTACCGGGGTGCCGAGATCTTGGTCTTCGACGAGCCGACCGCGGTGCTGACACCCCAGGAGGTTGCCGAGCTCTTTGCAACGTTTCGGGATCTCTGTAGTCAGGGCAAAGGGATCGTCTTTATCTCCCACAAACTCGACGAAGTTCTTTCGGTTGCCGATCGCATTACCGTTATCCGTCGGGGACAGGTCGTCGAGACCCTTCCGGCGAAAGGTGCCACCCAGGGCAAGATCGCAGAGCTTATGGTGGGAAAGCCGGTTCTCCTCAGTGTCGAGAATCCTCCGACAGAGCCGGGGGACACGGTTCTCGAGGTCCGGGATGTTACCTATCTCCGGGAAAACGGTATCCCTGCGCTTTCGGATATGTCGTTCTCCGTTCGTGCCGGGGAGATCTACGGCATCGCCGGCGTCGAGGGGAACGGGCAGAGCGAGCTCCTGAGCATTCTATCTGACCGGGTCAAAGGGTTTACCGGTGATGTCCTCCTCGACGGCGCGAGTATCCGGGACCTCGACGTCCGGGAACGCCGGGAAGCCGGCATCGCCCATATTCCCGAAGACCGCCACCGATTCGGCCTAATTCTTCCCTTTAGTCTCGCCGACAACATGGTCCTCGGGCGCCACCATCTCAAGCCCTTCGTCAACGCCCTCTCCTTCGTGCAGCGGGATGCGGTCAGACAGTTCGCCCGGGACGCCATCGAAGCCTACGACATCCGTACTCCCTCCAGCGAGGTACCGGCTCTTGCCCTCTCCGGGGGAAACCAACAGAAGGCGATTATCGCTCGGGAGATGGAGAGCGATCCGAAGCTCCTCCTCGCGAGTCAGCCAACCCGGGGTGTGGACGTCGGCGCCACCGAGTTTATCTACAAGCAGCTGGTAGCCGCAAAGAACGAGGGACGGGCGGTCCTCCTTGTATCCGCCGACCTCGACGAAATTATGTCCCTGGCGGACCGAATCGGTGTTATCTACAACGGCCGAATAAGCCGAGAGTTCGACGCCCGAGAGGTAACCAAGGAAACGCTCGGTCTCCATATGACCGGAGGGGAGTCGGCTTGATGAACCTATTACGTCGCATCCCGCGGCCGACCCGGACCCAGCTCCTCGCTCTGGTGGCTCCAATCGTGGGCTTCCTCGCGGCGATCGTCGTCCTGCTGGCAATGGTAATCCTGGTCGGCGAGCGTCCCGGAACGGCGCTCTCTGCGATTGCGCGAATTACCATGGGCAACCCCTCGCGGCTTGCGTCCGTTCTCTCCCAGGCGATTCCCCTCTACCTCGCCGGTATAGCCGTTGCGGTCGCTTTTCAAGGCGGCGTGTTCAATATCGGTGTCGAAGGGCAGTACTTCTTCGGCGGTTTGGTCGGCGCGATCGCCGGCATCTATTTCCGGCTTCCGCCCTTTCTCCACGTTCCGGTGGTCGTCCTCTTCAGCATGATCGGTGGCGCTCTCTGGGCCTTCGTTCCGGCTCTTCTCAAGGTAACCCGGGGAGTCCACGAAGTTATTACCACCATCATGTTCAATAGCATCGCCATCTACCTGGTAAACTACCTGGTCAACCGGCCGCTGTCCGGCTTCGACGTCGGCGAGAGCTTGGAGCCCCAGACCGCAGCGATCCAGGACTCGGCGCTCTTCGGGCGACTGAACCATTGGTTTCGGGCCCTGGGGTGGAATATCGGAGACCATGTCTACCTCGACTACAGCCTCGTCGTCGCGGTGGTTATGGGCATTCTGGTCTTCCTTCTGGTCTACCGGACTCGAACGGGGTTCGAGATTCGGGCCGTCGGCCTCGCCCCGGACGCAAGCCGATACGGCGGGATTCGGGTCGACCGGGTTCGGGTGACGTCTTTCCTCGCCAGCGGTGCCTTGGCGGGGCTTATCGGTAGCCAGGAGATTTTCGCGATTCGGGGCTACTACACCTTCGAGATCGCCTCGGGGGTCGGCTTCGACGGTATTGCCATCGCGCTAATCGGCCGGAACAACCCGATCGGAATCGTCTTTGCCGCGCTGCTCTTTAGCTTTCTCCGGCAAGCCGGGTACGGGCTACAGCTCTACACCTCGGTGCCGAACTCCATTTCGTATGTCATTACCGGCATTATGATTTTGATAATCGTCGTTGCCAACGAGCTGATGGTACGCTACATCCGGCGGCTGCGGCGTCAAGAGGCGGGTTGATGGAAACCTTTTTGACCTTTTTCCTCCGGGGTATTCAGGTTTCGGCGCCGATCGCCTTCGCTGCACTCGGTGGCGTCTTCTCCGAGCGCGGGGGGGTGGTCAACATCGCCCTCGAGGGCATCATGATCGTAACCACCTTCATGATCGTTTGGGGATCGATCGCCTTCGAGAGCTTCTTTGCCGGGGTGATCGTGGCAATCCTCGCGGGTATGGCGGTGGCGCTGATACACGCCGTCGTTACCGTTACTTACAAGGTAGACCAGATCGTCAGTGGCGTCGCGATCAACATTTTGGCGATGGGGATCTCTCGTTTCTTGTCCCAGCGCATCTACGGGCAGGAGACACAGTCGGTCTTCAATTCCTACCTCTATCCGCGAGTCCTCGGTATCAACCTTGTTGCCCTTCTAATTATTCCGGCGGCTCTTCTGGGATGGTACGTGCTCTACCGAACGGTCTTCGGTCTCCGGCTGCGTTCCGTGGGCGAAAACCCCGAGGCCGCGGATACCCTCGGCATTCCGGTGCACCGAATGCGCTACATCGGGGTGCTTATCTCCGGGGCCCTCTGCGGCCTCTCCGCCGCAACGCTCTACCCGGCGCAGTGGGTCAGCGGTATGACCGGCGGCCGGGGCTTTATCGCCCTTGCGGCGATGATATTCGGCCGGTGGCACCCCGTCGGGGCGATCCTTGCCGCGATGCTCTTTGGGCTTGCCGACACCTTCCGCATTATGTTCGAGATGCGCATTCCCATCCCGGGGCAGTTCGTCCAGATGTTTCCCTACGTCCTCGCGGTGGTGGTCCTCGCCGGCATCGTCGGCAGGGCCCGGGGCCCGGCGGCGTCGGGCAAGTCCTACGAAACCGGGGAGCAGTAGTGCCAAACGAAGTCTGGTGGCTCGTTCTGCTCCTGGTCAATTTTGGTCTTATCCTCGCGGTGTTCCGGCTCTTCGGGAGTCGGGGGCTCTACGTCTGGGTGGCGGTTACCGTCATCGCCGCCAATATCCAGGTGGTAAAGACCGTTGAGCTCTTCGGGTTTACGGCAACCCTGGGCAACATCGTCTACGCGAGCTCTTTCTTGATAACGGACATTCTTTCGGAGAACTACGGCGTCGCCGGAGCCCGTCGGGCCGTCTTCTACGGCTTTGCCTCGGTTATCGGCTTTACCATTCTGATGCAGCTATCCCTCTTCTTCGAGGCGGCGCCGGTGGACTTTGCCCAGGAGAGCCTTGCGGTCATCTTCGGGTTTCTGCCGAGGATCGTCCTGGCGAGCCTTCTCGCCTACGGCGTTTCGCAGTTTCACGATGTCTGGGCCTACGCGTTCTGGAAACGCCTGCTTCCCGACCGTCGCTACCTCTGGATTCGCAACAATGCGAGCACCGTCGTTAGTCAATTGATCGACAGCGCCGTCTTTGCCACCGTCGCCTTCGTCGGCGTCTTCGATCGGTCTGTTTTTCTGGAGATTCTCGTTACGACGTATCTCTTTAAGGTAGTCGTCGCGGTTTGCGATACTCCTTTCGTCTACATAGCCCGGCGGTGGGTCGAGAATAAGACGTCGCCGTCCGGCGCATCCCCGAAGCCGTCTACTCCTTCCAGGGAAAGATAAGTCCCTTGAATGTCCGCTTCCCGACGAGCTCTCGCTCCTCTTCCAAGAGGGCGTCCCAGGGAATCTCTGTTCGGGGTGTTTCGGGATTCTCCTCCAAGTAGTCGTACTTGAGCATCCGGAGCTTCAAGGCGGTCTGGTGCCACACCAGAAGGCCGACGACCCCGGGAAACAGAAAGACGGTAAAGACGCTGACGGCGAGGATAACTAGGGAGCCGAGGAGAAGCACGATAGTAAACCCGGTGTTATCGAAGAAGAGCAGAAACGCCTTCTTGACCGCCTTGGCGAAACCACAGTCGGTCTGGAGCGCCGCCGGCAGAATGTAGTGGCTCGACAACAACCAGAGGATCCCGCTCCACAGGATTAGCGCCATCGCCGCACTTCCGACAAAGGTTCCCATGCCGGCGTAGGTGGGAACCGCGATCGCTAGGAGAAGCCATATCACCATGGTGGCGACGGCGAAGGGGAGGCTGATCCTCCAAGTCCGACGAAGGTAGCCGGGGACGGCGGACCACTCCAGCGATTTTTGAGACACCAGATCCAGGGCGAAGGCAGCCGCAGCACCGGAGTAGAGGAAGACGACGACGACGCCGAGGGCGAGAAAGAGGTAGGCTAACGGCACGCTGGTCGGAGCGACTTCGAAGGGAAGCGTCAACGGCAGGATCAAAATAAAAATAAAACCGAGGTTTCCAAGAACCGCCGGGAGAAAATTGTCCCAGAGGTCGAAGAAGGCTTTCTTGACAGTAAACCCAATCATTGGCTAAGTGTTTATCAAATTGTTGGCTACGACAAGGCGGTTTCTTGGTGTTTTCGCAACTGGCCACCCTATTTGCGCCCTGGGGATGGATGCTCGGTCTTTTTGTGTTCTGCTTTATCCTCGGTGTATTCGCCATTTTGGCGGGTGTCGGGGGTGGAGTGCTCTTCGTTCCCCTCGTCGGGGCGCTCTTTCCCATCCATATAGACTATGTCCGAGGTGCCGGGCTGCTTGTCGCCCTCTGCGGTGGCGTCGCCGCGGCGCCGCGGCTTATTCGGGAGGGCTTCGCCAGCCTGAGCTTGGCCATACCTCTGGCGCTCTTTGCCTCCGCCGGAAGCGTCGTCGGAGCGGTTGTCGGCCTCTCGGTAAATCGAAGCGCTCTGGAAGTTCTCTTGGGTATCCTCATTCTCGTTACGGTCGTGTTCTTTTTGGTGCCGAAGACCGCAGGGGAGAGTCTCGAGGAGCCGGTGGGTCTGGCCCGTTATCTGCAAATCGACGGGATGGTCGAGGTCGAAGGAGGCGCGCTGCGTCCCTGGGGCGTCCGGCGACTCCACTGGGGGTTTGCCGCGTTCGTGGTTGTCGGGTTTGTCGGGGGGCTCTTCGGGCTCGGGGTCGGATGGGCCAACGTACCGCTTCTGGCTCTCCTTCTCGGCGCACCGATGAAGGTAGCCGTCGCGACGAGTGTGCTCATCATCACCATAAACAGCTCCGCCGCGGCCTGGGTCTATCTTCTCCAGGGAGGAGTCATCCCCGTCGTCGCGATCCCGGCGATTCTGGGAATGATGCTCGGAACGCGCCTCGGCTCGCGGTTTATCCGCGGAGCATCGCCGGGCTTTCTCAAAACGATCGTCGTTCTGGTTCTCGCCTTTGCCGGTATCCGGTCGATCCTTAGCGGGGTCCGGTGATGCAAGCCTACGAGCGTACCTACGCACGGGTTCTCGGAACGATGGCGGTCGTCGGTTTCGCATTGCTGTTGGTGTCGACGGTGGTGACCATTTTCGAGCTGATGCCGACGATGGTCGGCCCGGAAGAGTGGCAAGCGCTCTGGGCACAACCGGCGGAGGCGATGCGAGAGCGCGTGGTTTCCACCCTGGAGCTTACGCCCCGGGGTCTTACTGCCGAAGGGCTCGGGTTTGTCGCCGTCGGGTTTTTCGGGATTGCTACGGCAGTAAGCTTGGTCGCCTCGATTCCGCTCTTTTTTGCGAAGGGGCGCCCGATTTTTGGTGTTCTCGGTCTGCTCCAGCTTCTTGTCTACGCAGTGGCAATCTGGGTCATCGCCGGCTGATCCATTTTAGGGTTTCCGCGGCGACCCGCTCCCCCTCGGCGTCGTTGGTGACAACGTGACCACTCTCGGCTAGGGTCACCCGGTCGACGGGAGCGCCGATTCGCTTTTCGATGTAGCTCGAGACCGAAAGGGGCACCGTTCGATCCTTGGGGCTAATAACCAAGAGTGTCGGACACGAGACCTCGGAGAGCCGTCGCCGGGCGAAGGTTTGCAACCGTCGAAAGTAGCCCGCGGGGCGCACCCATGTGACGCACTGGTACGAGGCTTCGAGAGCCCGAAGGTCTGGATCGGTGTGCTCGAGCTCGTGGTGCCGGGGGAGCCGCGCCAGGAAGAGACCGAGAAGAGGCGTCAGCGGCACCCGGCGGTCGAAGAGGGTAAAAGCCGGGGCATAGAGCAGGAGTCCGGCGGAGTGAAACCTCGCCGCGATTACCGTCGCGATAAGAGCACCCATCGAGAGCCCGCCGACGAAGACGCGGCGGTAGCGTCCGGCAAGCTCGAGATACTCGTCTATCCCGCGGCGAAGCCAGTGGTTATGGTTGGTCGATAGAAAGTCCTCCCCGTTTGTTCCGTGGCCCGGGAGCCTCGGAACGGAAACCGTGTAACCGGCGGCGTGGAGTGTTTCGGCCACGGGGAGCATCTCGCCGGTTATCCCGGTAAACCCGTGAACCAGTAGCACCGCCGTGTCTCGCGACCCTTCGAAGAAGAAGCTTCGCCCCGGGGGGAGAACGGTGCTGTTCGGCGGCGTGGTCAGGGGTTTCATCTCTCGGCAAGCTTGAATCGCCGGGATGCGAGTGTCAAGTAAGCTATCAACAGGTGTCAACAGGAAGCCGTCAACAGGGTGGTCGATACCCCAGACCGCTGGAAGCGGTGGGGCCAAACCGCCGAGGGCGTGTTGTAAGGCGTCTACCGGGGCACCACTATTGTGAGCATCAATGTCCTCTGTACGTTCCCTCCTCGGCGATAACCTTCGACGAAGCCGCGAGCGGCTTCGCCTGACTCAAGAGCAGTTCTCCGAAAAATGCGGGCTTTCGGCCAGCTACATCGGGGAGATCGAACAGGGGAAGAAGTTCCCTTCGGCGGAGGCCCTCGAGCGAATCGTCGGAGCCCTCGGCGTACAGCCCTTCCAGCTCTTCCTCGAAGAAGAGCAATGGGAAGTGAGGGACCGGCTCGACTCGGTTACCAGCATGTACGAAGATATTCGAACCGGCGTAGCCGAGGTGCTCAACGACGCACTGCGCAAACACCTAAGACACTAACACTCTATCTTTGTCCTTCATGAGTCGAGACTGTACTTAGGAGTCTGATCGTGGAGATGAAAGTAGGGGTCTTCTTTTCCGGCGCTATCGACGAGCATGTCGCCACCAGCCTCAAACTGTGCCGATCGGAGGGAATCGACGGTAGCGCCTACCGATTCCGAAAGGAATGGACCTGCCTGGACCCGGCGGAGGTATCGTACAACTTCGGCTCCCTCACGCACGTGCTCTTGAGGGGCACCCCGGGGGTTCTCTCCGCGGAGTGGCTTCCCTTTGTCGCCGGCTTCGTCCTCGGCCGGGAACGAGCGTCCTGCGTTTTGGGGCCCCTGGAAACGAATAAGGTCCCGATCTTTCTCCGTCGGCTTCCCGTTCTCTCTGCGGGAGAAGGATTGGCGGAGTATCTGAAGGAAGAGCACCGCCTCTTCGAACGGGAGCGTTCCCTCGAGGCCGCTCGGGACGAGATTCGCGCCGCCGGCCTCCCGGAGACGGAGGCTGCCTTCGCCGGCGCCGCGGCCTCCGGGGACACCACATCGATACAGAACTTTCTCAAGATTGGCTTTTCTCCGGATATCCGGGACGAAAAAGGCGTTCCGGTCTTGGTCGCGGCCATTCGAAACAACAGCCCGGCGACGGGAGAGATCCTGTTGAACCGTGGAGCAGACCCCAACTCTATCAGCGACGACCGGGGTACCACGGCCCTTATGGAAGCCGCTTCCCTCGGAAACCGCGACGTCGTCGATATGCTCCTCTCCCACGGGGCGAACCCGGATATCCGGAGCAAGAGCGGCCGCACGGCCCTTATGCTGGCGGTAAGCGAGGGAAAACGAGATGTCGCCGAGGCGCTCCTCTCCTCCGGAGCAGACCGGGAAATCGTCGACGACTTAGGCATGAAGGCCGGAGGCTACGCGAAGCTCTTTAAGCTCGACGACCTATTCGAGCCGTAGGAGCATACGCCGGAGCAAGCTTGACATGCCCCTAGGGGGGAGATACTTTTCTCTCGATGTCCGCATTGGAGCCGGTCTATATTTTCCACGTCTACCGTAGCGACGGTTCACCACTTTTCTTACACCCCTTTGGGGGCAAGAAGCGAACCGTCGATATCCTCGAGGGGCGCGAAGTCGACGGACTGTACGGTCGAGAGCCCCGGGTGGAATCTCTCACCATGTTTCGCAACGAGCTCTACCGCATAATCGAACGGGACGTAAAGGAATGGATCTCCGAGGTCCGGTTTCTGCCCCGTTTTCTTATTGCCTCCGGGGTCTTCGTGGTTGCCTATCTTTTCTTTGCCCTCGTCGTTCGAGATCCGCTTCCGATCATCGATGAGATTGGGCTTGCCCTCGGCGGGGCGATCGCGGCGTATCTCTTCGTCGGTCGTAGAGACGTGCGCTCCGGCGCGGCGGCGAAGCGACGCATAACGCTCCGGACGAAGGTGGACAGTGTGGTGTTTCACGAGTCCGAGTTGGCCGAAGACTTCGAAACCCTCCTGGCGAAATCCGAGGAGGCCGGCGTCGACGAGCTTATCTCTTCGCTGGCGGATCCTGGTGGTTCCCGCGGACTCGCGGGGTACTACGGACAAGACAACGAAGCGCTGAGGCAATTGATCGCGTACCTGACGAGCTATTTTGCCGGAAAGGAGTACCGCAAACAGGAGCGCCGACTCCTTAAAGGCGAGTCTCCGATCGGAGAGAGAGACCGGACGGCACTCAAGCGGTGGATTGTCGCCAAAAATATCGACTTGCCACTCTTCGCGGCCTACCTATCGATAAAACGGCAAGCTACCAAAACCCGCTAACCCTTCGCTTCGCCGGAAGTCGGCTATTCGGGTATCTCGGATTGCGGTGGGTCGTTTCCTTCTACGAAGACATCGTCCTCGCCGAGGCGAATCGACGACATCTGCCGTTGCAGAATCAAGAGCCGCTGCGCCGAGGCGAGGGTTTGCGCCGCCGGCTGAAAGGTCGGGTCGACCTCGAGGGCGTTGCCGGCGAGGCGAATAGTCCCTTCGATATCTCCGGCCGCGTAGGCAACCAGCGATTCGAGGTAGTAGTTTTCCACGAGCTCCGCGCGGTCGCCACGCCCCCGGTCCCCCATATCGAAGCTCGCTTGAATGCTAAACCGGTCGACTGTGTTGGTCTGGGTGGTCATGTCGAGGGTGTAGTTCATGTCGAGCTTTACCTTCTCGAGGACGAGGCCGGTCCCGAGGCTTATCCTGGGGTTCCCACCCCGGACAAGAAAGCCGAACTGGGTCGACAGAAAGTCGGTAACCTGGGCCGAAAGGCCGGTTGCGACGTAGGGCTTCTGCGCCGGCAGGTCCGAAAAAAGGATAAAGGGCAGGTTGTAGTCCGCGGAAAGCGTAAGCGGGCGGATTGGAGCGTAGGCGATGCCGAGGGTAGCGTAACTCGGCAGCGGCTCTTCCTGCACCGCCGGGCCGAGGTTCCGGGCGGCGATTCCGATGGAGAAGTTCTTCTCCCGGGAGGGATAAAACTTTGCGACGTCGAATCTGGTCAGGGCGCCAACGTCCATCATAATGCCGAAGGCAGACTGACCCGGCGCGATAACCTCGGGAATATTCCGGTGAGCGGCTTTGACGTTGGCGCCGACCGACACTCCCCGGAAATCGTAGCTATGAAAAAAGTTGTAGGAGGCGTTCAGCACCGCGACGGTTTCGGTGTACCGGATGCTCGATTCCTGCTCCCCGGCGGGGTCGTATTCTGTAAAGGGGACGTGCAAGAACTTGATTCCGGCGCCCAATCCAAAGTGCTCGAACCGCGTCGTGTAGAAGAGCCCCTCCATGTTGGCGTCGGCGATTAGGTTGTTGTGCATAACTGCCGCCATCGTCTCGGGAAGCCGAGAGCTGGCGGCCGGGTTCGCCTCGAAGAAGCTGATGTCCCGGGCCACGGCGGTGTACGCGGTTCCCATCGACTCGTATTCGCCGCCGGTAGGGATCAATAAGGTGGGAAAGACCGTTAAACCGGTGTTTTCAACCTCGTCGGAGCCGAACATATCCGCCAGTCCGAAGGGAATGTCCGTCACCTCGAAGGCGACCCCCGGGGCGGCGGCGAGGAGAAAAAACAGGAAGGTAACAACTCCTTTCCGTATCACGCTTTGAATATATCGCTCAGGTTCGCTCATTTCTATGATTCGCCGATTTTACCACTATCTTACTATGATATCGGCAGCTTTTACTTAGCATTCGATTGTTGCCGATAGTGATATAGTTATGGAGAGGAGGGGGATTCTGCGTTTTTCGTCGGGATCTAGGCTTATTTCCCGGTATCTCATCGCTCTAACTCTCCTCTGCCTCTCTTCTGTTCCATTTCTCTGGGCCGGTGGGAGCCCGGAGGAGGACCCGATCCAAAGGGCGGAGGCTCTGGTGGAGGAGGGCCGCATAAACGAGGCGATCCTCCTTCTGGAGAACACCGTCCGCACGGAACCCGACCGCCTCGAGCAAGCTGAAGAGCTGATGGGGCGAATCCTCACGATCCGAAGCAGCTACAACGACCTCTTCGCGCAGCTCATAGAGCACTTGGAAACGAGTCCCGAAGAGATCGAGACGACGCTGGAAATAATCGCGAGGATGGAAGCCCTCGACGAATACCCCAACGAACGAGTCGTCGCCCAAATTACCGAAGCACGGCTAATCGCCCAGCTGGCATACGACCGTAACCTTGCGCAAGAGATTATCCTGGATGCCGCCCGGTTGATCGCCGAGGGGCGTTACTCCGACGCCGTCGAGCGCTACCTCTCGGGGTTCGACCTTCAGACCGAGGTCTATCGACTCCGAGAATACCCTGGCTCCTTCTACGCCTCGGCGGCCGAAGCGCGGCAGGCCGTCGAAAGCGCGGCTGAAACCTTTATCTCCCGGGCACCCGACATCCGCAGCGTTACGGACTCCATGGTCTCCGGCCTCGCGTTCTCCGAGGATGGCCCACCGGAACCCCGGGCTTCTTTGGACCAGCGACTTGCCGCCCTCGCGGAGCCCTTCGACTCCGTCCATGCCGAGGCGGATCAGGTCTCGGAAAACGGCGAAGCCATCGAAGCGCTTCGTCGACAGGTGTCCGAGTTCTATCCGGATGACCCGGTGGATTGGCATTTGACCTTTCTCGACGCCTTTGCCACGGGACGCCCGGGCTTCGACCGGGAAGGGATCGACTCCGCGATGACCGTGATGCTCGAAGACTCGAGGGACGCAATCGGAGACGCCGCTCGCCGGGCATCGGAGGCGGCGGATACCCGTCGCCTGGCCGCTGCGGAGGGACGGGAGTGGACCGACGCGATCCTCCAAGCGCTGGCCAACGCGGACCGCTACGAGGTGACCGCGGATGTCTGGCTCGTCGAAGGGGAGGTAGCCCTCGAAGCCGAGGTCGCCGAAGCGGCCCCGGAGTTGCCACCGGAACCTCGCTCGGAATACGCGCTCTACGTACTCCGGGGCCGGGGGTACCGTCAAATCGCAGAGAGCTACCGGCGCCTAGCGGCGATCGATACGGTCCGGGAAGAGGCCGAGGCGACGGTGCCGGGATACCAGGCTGTCCGGGCGGCTGCGGCGGAGCAGCGCCAAGCGATCCTGGCGGTTATCGACGCCTGGGAGAGTGCCGCTTCCGCGGTGCTGGCCCTACCGGACCTCGACGGGACCGCGGTTGCCGCTCGCCGGCCTATCGACGCGGAACTGTCGCTACGCCTCGGTCAGGCCACCGAGATCGAGATAGCGAGCCTCGACAGCGGCACCGACCTCGAGACGACGGAGCACAGGGAGGATCTCGAGCTCTCCCAGGTCGAGTTTCAAGAAGGAGAGAGTCTCTTCGCCGGTATCTCCGAGTCCGTGGACCAGCCCGACGGAACGACGGCTACGGTAACCTATCGCTATCCCGACGACGCTGCGGAGGTTCTCGCGTCGGCCCAGTCTCGTCTTACGGAGACCCAATCCGAACTCCGGCAGCTCCTTGACGAACTTGGAGAGGAGCCGGGGTACGTCCTCGGGGACGAGCGTATTATAGAAAACATCGAGACGACAGAGGCGCTTCTCGATGCAACGACGGCTCTGCTCGCCCGTGTCGATCCACAGCTCGGCGATGCCCAGGAGCAGGTCCGCGTCGCGGCGGAGTTGCGGTCCCAGGGAAACACCCTCGTGGCGCAGGCGCGAAACGCCGTAAACCGAAACGCCATCACCGAAGCCCGGGATCTTTGGAACGACGCGAGGGAAGCCTTCTTCAACTCCCTCGAAATCCAGCAGGACGCCGCATTCCGAGACCAAGCAGACCAGATAATCGCGACCCTGGGAACGCAGATCCAGGAGGCGGAAAACCGAATAGTCGTCGCCCGGGTTCGGGAGCTCATCACTCAAGCGGAGAACCAGTACAACGCGGAGCAGTACCTCCAGGCCAGACAGACGCTTCTCGAGGCCCGGAGCACCTGGGCCCGGACGAACGTAGACGAGAACCCGGAGATCGTGCGGCTATTGGGCTTTGTCTCCGCGGCGCTTACCTTGGCGGACAAGCGAAACCTCGAGGAGACGGAGCCGCTCTACCCCGTCCTGAGCAACTACCTCAACCTTGCCCAGGAGGATTTTAACCAGGCACGGACGGTTGGCGCCGGCGCTGGGGAGAATAGGGTTCAAACCCTGGTCTCCCGGGCCGACGAGAACCTGGATAATGTCTTGGCGGTTCGGCCCCAGAACTGGGAGGCGCGCGTTCTCAAGCTGCGGCTCCTTCAGCTCCAGGACGCGGATAACTTCGATGCGGCCTTCGGCAGCCGGGTTCAAGCGGCTCTAAATCAGCGAAACGAGAACCCGGAAGAAGCGCTTACCGCCCTCGAAACGCTCCGGGAGATAAACCCAAACTATCCTGGACTGGAGCAGGCTATTGTCGATCTGGAGATCCGCCTCGGTATCCGACCGAATCCGGTCACCCAACAACAGATCGCGCGGTCCAACCAGTTCCTCGCGCAGGCGCAGGGGCTCGCCGGAGGCGGCTTAGCCCAAACCCAGGCGGCCATCGAGCTTCTCGAGCAGGCGGTCACCATCTACCCCGAGAACCGGGAGGCCCAACTCCTCCTTGACCGCCTAAGGATAAACGCCGGAGGACAGGCTTCCGTCGCCCTTTCCTCGACCGACGAGCAGCGCTTCCGTCGCGCGGAAACCCTATTCATTCAAGGAAATCTCGGGCAGGCTCTGGCAATCGTCCAGTCACTCTTGCAGAATCCGAACAACCAGCAATACCCACCCCTGTTGGATCTGAGGGATCGGATTGTCTCGCGGTTGGGTATCTGATGAGACGCATCGGTCTTATGCTATTTCTCCTGGCCTGGGTGTTTCCCGGGACCACCGGAGCCCAGGAGCTAAACCTCGCGCAGTACAACGTCTACTTCGAAGACCCGGTTCGCGTGGTCGCCGAAAACGCGCACTTCCCCGACGCCCAGAGCAACGGAACGATGGCGGTGGTTACCTATCAGGAGGTGGTTCGGACGGGCCCCGACTCGGGTCGAATCTACATTTCTCTGATAACCAGCAACGACGGTCGCAACTGGGTATCTCGACGCCGTGTCGCCGGTCCGATTCCCTTCGAGCGGGAGTCGGCACCGGTCGTCTTCTCGTCGCAACTTACCGACGACAACCGGATCGTCCTTGCCGTCACCGAATCGGCCACCGACACGCGGGTCCTGGTATCCGAGAACCGGGGCATCAGCTTTCGCGAGGTGACGACCTTGAGCAACGACACCACGGCGGTAGCG
Source organism: uncultured Spirochaetaceae bacterium (assembly GCA_964616245.1). Taxonomy (GTDB): domain Bacteria; phylum Spirochaetota; class Spirochaetia; order DSM-27196; family PWMO01; genus CAYPUT01. Next base: position 15,496 of record CAZTRQ010000046.1, read on the forward strand.
CCACGGTTGTCGCGACGAAGCGATGGGGGCATGCTTCTCTTCGTCAGTCAGAGTGTCGGGGGGTTCCAGAGCATCCTATACTCGGTGAGCGAGGATCTGGAGAGCTGGAGCGACTTCGAGCCCCTCGAGGAGAACCCGAACCTCGGATTGAACTTCCTCCCCTTCCATGCGAGCCACCAAGGGCTGGATTACGTTGCCTTTCAGAGTTTCGACCCCACCGCTGCGATCGGTAGCGGCACCGCGACGTATCAACTCTACATAAAGTCCAGCGACGATGGTGGCTCCTCCTGGTCGCCGGCGCGCCGGATAACGACGTTTACGCTCTTCGAAGAGGATGAACCGGCCGACAGCTACGACAACCAGCGCCCCTTTCTCGCGTCGATCGGCAGTCGGCTAAGGCTTGCCTGGGAGCGCAGGGGTGCCTTCGGGGAGACCCAAATAGTCTACGCAGAGATCGACGGCGAAGGAAACGCCTTGAGCCCTCCGGAGCGAATCAGCGACAGTGCCGTCGGGGCAAGCTATCCCCAGGTAGTCGGTCACGCCGGCGAAGTGTTCGTCTTCTGGTTCAACGACCCTACCGGGCGGTCGAACGTTTCCGTAGCCGCTCGGAGAGGGGGGCTCTGGCCGGCTCGGCGTCTCAGTCGGGGTGACGGTTCTTCCACCTTCGTCTCCCCAGTAGTAATGGCCGGAAACCTTCACGTGTTTTGGCAGAACAGGATCGGAGAGAATAACGCCGGGATCGTCTATCTCGAACCGGACCAGCGGGTCGCACGGGTTCCCGTTACCCCGCAGAGCTACCGCCTCGGGCGTCGGTCGGCGGAGGCAGAGGTCCTCTATCGGTGGCAAGCGCCCGATGACGCCTCGGGAATTGTCGGTTACAACTACGTATTTTCCCGGAACCCGAACGCATCGGTTCCGGAGAGGGTGCAGTACTCCACCGGAACTCAGGAGGCCCTCGTCGAGGCCGAGGACGACGGGGAGTGGTACTTTCGCATTATTGCTCGGGACCGGGCGGGCAATTGGTCCCCGCCGACGACCCTCGAGTATTTCCGCGACCTAACGCCGCCACCGCCGGTCGCCTTTCGGCCGCCTCCGACGGACGAAGACGGCTACTTGGCCTCGAACAGCTTTTCTATCGCGTGGAGCGAACCCGAGGTCCCGGACGTGGCCGGGTACAGCTACACCTTGCAGCGGGTCGGCCCGGCGGACCGACTCCCGGAGACGGTGGAGGTCTCGGCCTCCGTTCCGTCGGTCGTCGTTTCCGATACTCCGCGAATAAGTCGCAACAATATCGACAACGGACTCTACGCCTTGAGCGTCGCCGCGATAGACACCGTAGGCAACGTCAGCGAGGTCGAGACGCTTCTCTTCAGGCTAAACAAGTACATTCCGGTTACCGAAGTCTACAATGTCGCGGCAGGGTCTCGGGATATTCTCGGGCGGCAGCCCATCGAGGTGGTGGGCCGTGGGTTCACGGCAAACGGTACCATCAACCGGATTATTCTCGACGCCGACGGGAGCCCGCCCTACGACTACGTCTTCGACCGGGGAGAGGGCGATTTTCAGGTAGTCGACAACCGTCTGATCCGAGGACCTCTGGTCTCCGACGTTCCCACCGGGGACTATCGTCTTGGGCTCAACCATCCGGAACGGGGACTCTACTTTACCACGCAGCAGGTTTCCCTTATCGAGGCGGGGCACGTATCCTTTGGGGACTACCGCCTGGCGTCGGGGCCCCGGGTCCAGTGGCGGCCTCGAAACGGCTTCTTCCTCGAGGGGCCATCGGTTTTGGTGTGGGTTACCGTGCTGCTTCTCGCCGTGGCAGCCGTCTTTTCGACGCGGCGTTTGGTCGGTGTCGTGCAGGAAGGCCGCATGCTCCAGCTCGAGGTCCGGGCTATCGTCACCGGAGGGCTGCTCCCCCACGAGGAGCGCGAAAGGAGGATTAAAGAAATGAAGCGTCGGGGAATTGGCCTCCGTGTCAAGTTTACCGTGTTCATCGTTATACTCTTGGTCTCGGTTATCCTCGCTCTCGCCCTTATTCTCGGTAACGC
>CAZTRQ010000047.1:0-17323 GCA_964616245.1 uncultured Spirochaetaceae bacterium
AGGCGGTTCTCTCATGGATGGGCCTCTAGGACCGCCGGCCCCGGCCCGGGATGAGGGCCTTACGGGACGGGAGGACGTCGACCGCTTCCGGTCCTTGGTCTACGACTACTACCGCGCCTACGGCCGGGGGTTTTCCTGGCGCAAGAACATTACCCCTTACCGGGTGTTGGTTTCCGAATTTATGCTGCAACAAACGCAAGTGGCGCGGGTCGAAGACTACTTCGGCGCTTTCCTCGAGCGGTTCCCCGGGTTCGATGCCTTGGCTGCGGCCCCCCTCGGCGAGGTCCTGGCCCTCTGGCAGGGTCTCGGCTACAACCGCCGGGCGAAACACCTCTGGTTCGCGGCTAAGGCCGTCGTCGAGAGTCTCGGCGGAGAGCTCCCTTGCGAAGAGGAGGCGCTCCGGAGCCTTCCGGGGATCGGACCCTACACCGCCGCCGCGGTGCGAGCCTTCGCCTTCGACCTTCCGGCGGTTGTCATCGACACCAACATCCGGCGGACCTACATTCACTTCTTCTTTCCCGACACCGAAGCGGTCCACGACCGGGATATCGCGCCCATCGTCGAGGCGACGATGGACCACGACTCACCCCGACAGTGGTACTACGCATTGATGGATTACGGCGCGGTCTTGGCAAAATGGTTCCCCAACCCTAACCGCCGGAGCGCCCACTACGCCAAGCAGGCGCCCTTCGAAAACTCCAATCGGCAGATTCGGGGGAAGGTACTCCGGTGGCTCACGGCGCACGGTAGCTTAGAAGTGGCCGAGGGGCCCCGTCGCCTCGCGGTCGACGAAGCCCGGCTCCGGGCCGTTATCGGCGACCTCGCCAAGGAGGGCTTCCTGCACGACGAAGGCGGGCGACTGAGACTCCGTTAGCCTCGATTCGCCGTTACTCCATCCCCGCGGCCTCGACGAGCAGACCCCGGTGCCACTCCATCAGCTTTCGGTGGGCCTCCCGATCATCTCCTTCCAAGTCGACCATCAGCCGCATCACGGGCTCGGTCTTCGACCCCCGGAACCAGAGAAAGCCCCGGGGAGCTCCGGCGGCGTCCTCGAGCTGGAACTTTAAGCCTCCCGTGGCCTCGGGGCTCCGGTTGCCCCGCCCCCGGCGTGCCTCGGTTCCCTCGTAGTTGATCCACCGGAAGCGGTCTATTCCGAGGGGCTCGAGAATCGACTCCGCCACCTCTTGCCACCGTGCCTCGGCGAGCTCCTCGTAGCGCGCCTTTAGCCGGGGGTGGTCGACCGAATGCAGCCGCAGTATCGCGTCCGGGTCTCCGGTTTGGCTCGTAACGAAGGCGGGGATCCGAGAAAAGAGGCGGCTCAAGGCGTCGGCTCGCCGGGTATCGCCGGGCACCGCGAGCCCCGGCAGACGCAGCAGTTTAATCAGCGCGCCGAGGGTCAGCAGGGGATCGCGAACCGCCGAGGGGTGGATTATCACGCCGCCGTTCGAGCCCTCTCCCATCACCCGCACCTCGTACCCCTTCTGTCGTAGCGAGGCGGCGAGAGAGACGACGTTTGCCTCTCCGACCTCGCTGCGAAACACCCTCGCCCCCAAGGCCTCGACGACACGATCCAACCGAAGCGAGGTGGGGCCGTTCGCGACGACGGCGGCAGTACCGGTTCCCGGGCCCATCGCCTTTTCGTAGGAGAGCTCTGCGACGGCGGCGAGGGCGAGGAGGCTCTGGGGGTGCACAACCATTCCTCGACGCAATTCCGAATTGTACACCACGATGTTTCCCCGGTCGCCGTCGTTGTCCGGGACGTAGCCGAGGTAGAGGGTGGTCGGATCGCCGGCTCTTCCAAGGCGCTCCACCGCCGACAAGCACTCCTCTATCCCCGGGCCCTCCGGCAGAATCTGGTGCGCGATTCTCCCCGGGGAGTCGTTGAGGGTGGTCACACCGACTCCGAGCCCCTTGAGGAGCTCGACGTCGGGCCCTACTGTTCGGGCGCTCCCGTTAAAGTCGATGACAAGCTCTATCGGCTGCCGTGCCCTTTCCGCGGCCACCCCGGCGGCCCGCTCGGAGGCCGTGGCGGTGTCCGGGGTGTCGAATATCGTCCGGAGGAGGAAGCTCGTATACTCGGCTTTTGAGTCCGCCGTGGCTCGGAGAAGATCCGACGGCGAACCGCGGTGAGAGGACAGGAGACTGTGGCCTGTCGCGATTCGCTTTTTCAAGAGCGCCGAGAAACGCAGAAAAGCTTCGGCGTCGAGGACCCCTCCCTTCGACCCACCGATTTTGTAGCCGTTGTGCCCCACCGGGTTGTGACTCGCCGAGGCGTAGATAAACCCCGCCACGTTGGGGAGGCTCCGGCTGTATGCCATAATTTGGGGAGAGGGGCAGACACCGAGGTAGCGGACGGAGCCCTTCCGGGCGAGAATGCCGGCGACAATCCCTTGGGCGACGGCATCCCCGGTGGGCCTGCTGTCCCGACCGACGGCAAGGGTTGCCGAGGGCTGTCCTCCTTCGAGAAGGAACTCGGCTCCGGCGTAGCCGACCAGAAAGGCTATCGCCGAGTCTACCGGGGCAAGCGACGCTCCGGGGTCTTCCTCTCCATTCGGCGCCATTATCGCGCGAATGCCGCTCGGGGAAACGATGTACTCTTCGAAGCGCCGTTTTAGGGCCGACACTAGGGCCGAGGTGTCCATACAATACCCTGTCCCCCAAGGGACACTCTGTCAATCGCCGGCGGCCCGGCATCAACAGGCTCGTTGATACCGCCGGCGGTTGAAAAATCCTGCAATTTTCTCTATAAGTTTGAAAACGAGGACTTGCGATGAAAAAGATACTTGTAGTGGATGAGTCGACCCTCGTCAGGAATTACCTGGTCAAGAAGCTCGAAGAGTACGGATTCGAGGTTGTGGTCGGGGTAAACGGGCTCGACGGGGCATCGAAACTAAGGACCGAGACGCCGGACCTGGTCATTATGGACTACTTTTTGTCCCGGACCAGCTCTATCGATCTTCTCGAGAAGAAGAAGGCCGACCCAAACGTCGCGAAAATACCGGTTATTATGGCCAGCACCAAGATCGACCGCCAGAAGCTGGTCCAAGTATCCAAGTACAACGTCAAGAAGTTCTTTACCAAACCGATTCGCATCGACTCGCTTCTAAAAACTGTGTCGGAGCTCCTCGGCGTGGAGGTGACCCTCGACGATACCCCCTGCATTATCGAAGCCCACTTCAACGACGACATCCTCTTTATCGAGGTGGCGGAGGGACTCAACAAGGAGAAGATCGAGCTACTCCGGTACAAGATCGAGGAGCTTCTCGACCTCTACCAGGTGCGGGTTCCCAAGGTTCTCCTGATGATGGTCGGCGTCGACATTACGGCGAACGATTCGCTGCAGCTCGCAACCCTCTTGAACACGGTTCTCGAGAACAGCCGGGCGAAGCCTCAAGACATCAAGATTCTTACCACCAACGACTTCGTTACCCGCTATGTCGGCGACAACGAAGACTACAACGAAATCGAAGTTACGAACGCCCTCGATAAGGCGATTACCTCCCTTCTCGGCGATAAGGCCGGGAACGTGATGGACCAGCGTCGGGGTGTGGTCCAGGATCAGTTTCTCCAAGCCTCGTCGCCCCGAAAGGAAGGCGGTGAGAGTTTCCAGATGAAGTTCGAAGGCGATCGCGCCGAGCACCCGGATCTTGCGGAACTCTCGGAGGGTCGACGCATAATCGTCGTTGACGACGACATGGTCATCCGGGAGCTCATCAAGGCGGCGTTTTCCGACACCAAGTTCGAAATCGAAACCTACGAAGACGGAAAGACCTTCGTCGAAAAGGCCGACGTCGAGAACGCCGATCTCGTCTTTCTCGACTTGATGATGCCGGAGATGAACGGCTTTGACGTCCTCAAAGTGATGAAGGAACGGCAGGTCAAGGTACCCATCATCGTCCTATCGGCGCTTTCCAAAAGAGAGTCGGTCGTCGAGGCGCTGAAGTTCGGCGTCAAGAGCTATATTATCAAGCCTCTAAAACCGGAATGGATAAGAAAGAAAGCGACCGAAGTTCTCGCTCTGAGCTTCTAAGCCACCCCGGGGGCAGCCTCAGCGACCCGGTCGTCCGCCGGTTGATGAACGCCCTTCCGGTCGGCGTCCTCGCCCTCGACGCAGAGGCCTGTATCGTCGACGGCAACGCACGGGCCTTCTCCCTCCTTCGGCAGTGGTCCGGGATGGACGCTCCCGGGTGTATAGACGACGCGGTTCTTCCGGAAGACCGAATACAGATAGACGGAGCTTTTCGGGAGCTCCGGAGCGGTGAAACCGACCGGGCGATGGTCGACGTCCGCACCCTCGTTCAAGGAGATGAGGAGACCTGGGCCCGGATTCGCATCGCGTCGTCGGGGGATGGTGACGGCACAGAAACGACCTTCGTGGCGACTGTCGAAGACGTTTCCCTTCAGAAGCGGGGAGAAACTCGCCTAAAGTCGGCGAAGGACGCCGCGGAGCGGGCGACGCAAACCAAGAGCGAGTTTCTCGCGAACATGAGCCACGAAATCCGGACTCCCCTTCATACCATCCTTGGGATGACCGAGCTGATGCTCGAAACAAGTCTCGACCAGGAACAGAGCGAGTACGCGACGCAGGTGCGTTTCTCCGCTGAGGTGTTGCTCGGTCTGATCAACGACATACTCGACTTTTCGAAAATCGAGGCCGGCAAGCTTTCCCTGGAGTACATCGAGTTCGACCTCCGACAGACTATGGAAGAGGCCGTCGACATGCTCAGCCTCGAGGCTCACAAGAAGAGCCTCGATGTAGTCCTCGATCTTTCGCCGAGCCTGCCGGATCTTGTGGTCGGTGACCCGATCCGTATTCGGCAAGTTGTCGTCAACCTCTTTAGCAACGCCGTCAAATTTACCTCCTCCGGTCAAATCATGATCCGGGCCCGTCCCCTCGAAGTAAGTCCAGAGGCCGCCGGCTTGCGGATCGAGGTCTCGGATACCGGTATCGGCATTCCGATGGACAAGCTCAATCAGCTCTTCCGGGCCTTCACCCAGGTGGACTCTTCGACTACCCGAAAGTTCGGCGGCACCGGCCTCGGGCTCTCGATCTCGCGCAATCTTGTCAAAATGATGGGTGGCATTATCGGCGTCGCCAGTCAGGAGGGTCGAGGCTCGAGTTTTTGGTTCTCCGTTCCCGTCGACGTGGTCAATTGGAAACGGATCGATCGCCGGGAGAGTGTTCTCTCCGGTCGCCGGGTACTCGTGGTCGACGACAACGAATCGAGTCGACGGGCGCTGGTATCCTACGTGACCGCCAGCGGTGCGCAATGCGGAGAGGCCGCCGACGGTCCCCGGGCCCTAGAAATGCTCCGAGCCGAAGATACCGACGGCTACGACGTGGCCCTCGTCGACTTGGAGATGCCGGGAATGGACGGCTGGCAACTGGCCAGCGAGATAAACGCGGATAAGCGAATAAACTCCACCCGTCTGGTATTGATGAGTCCCCGGGGGAGCACGACCGGGGAGCCGAAGATGAAGCTTCTCGGCTGGTTCGACGCCTACATCAACAAGCCCATTCGCTACGAAGAGCTCCTCGAGAGCCTCGAGACCATTCTGTCGAGCGATTTCGAGTTGGCCGCAGCGGAGGATAAGAACGCGGCGATCTCCCGGAGCGAGACAGCGTCCACGACGGGCGTTCCGACGACTGCTCGCATCCTTGTCGCCGAGGACCACATCGTCAACCAGCAGCTCTTCCGAACCATTCTCGAGAAGCAGGGGCATACGGTCTTCCTTGCCGATAATGGACGCAAGGCACTCGAGGCTCTCGAAAGCCAGCCCGTGGACCTTTTGTTTATGGATGTTCAGATGCCCGAGATGAACGGCTACGACGCGACCCGAGAAATCCGCCGACTCGGCTATTCTATCCCCATCGTCGCCGTAACCGCGAACGCCTTAAAGGGCGAGCGGGAAAAATGTCTCGACGCCGGCATGAACGATTTCTTGACCAAGCCCTTTAAGAGCGCGGACATTCTGCCGGTGCTTCAGCGATGGTTAAAGCCGGCGGCTTCCGGGGAGGTGCCGGAGGCTCTCGAAGAAGTTGCCGAGGTGGAAGAGGTCGAGGCTGCCGGAGACCTCGCCGCGGCACCGGAAGCAGCCTCGGAGGAGCCGATCCTCGATTTCGACCAAGCCTTGGAAGCCTTTATGGGACAGCGGGAGATCGTCGAAAAGGTGCTCGCCGACTTCGACACGAAGGTGGCCGAGCAGATCCAGCTGATCCGGAATAATGTACCCGGGGGGGATCTCGAGCGCGCCCGTACCGAAGCGCACGGCATCAAAGGTGGCTCCTGGAACTTGGCGGCTTACCGTCTGGGGAATGCCGCCGCCGAGCTCGAAGACATCCTCTCCCGGCGCGCCGTCGACGAGGCCCCGGAGAGCATCGACCGTGTGGAGGCTGCCTACAAGGAGCTTCGGGGCTACCTGTCTCAGATCGGAATCACGGAGGCTGCGGGCTAAGATGACGCCGAAAAACCAGGGAATTTCGACCTCCCGGGGACCGATCCGACGTCTGCGACACTGGTACCGCCGGTCGGACTACGCCGCGCCGGCGCTCTTCCTTATCCTGTTTTTCGCCGTCTCCGGTGTCGCGATGATCTGGTTCGAGGTCGGTCGAAACGAGCAGTTTACCAATATTCTCGACGGGTTCTGGTGGTCTATCATCACCTTTAGCACCACCGGCTACGGCGACAAAGTCCCGGTAACCATCGGCGGTCGGATTATCGCCGTGGTAACAATTATGGTCGGTATCGGAGCGATGAGTCTCCTGTCCGGTGGCCTGGCATCTTGGCTGGTTGCCCGGAATACCAAAGCACGGAGAGGGCTAATGGAGTACAAGAAACTAAAGGGGCATCTGGTCGTCTGCGGGTGGAAGCCGGACATGAAGGAGACCCTCCTGGACATTATGCGCGCCTCCGGCGCCCTCTCGTCGGAGGACATCGTGCTTATCTCTAACGTGGACTCCGAGCGGGTGGAAGAGCTTAAGGAGAGCGAAGACCTCCGGGGAATCAAGTTCGTCCGGGGCGACTATTTTTCCGAGCTGACCCTTCGGCGTGCGAACCTGGGGCAGGCGAAGAAGCTTCTGATTCTAGCCGACGCCCTCGAGAGCAACGTCTCGAGCGAAGTAGACTCGAAGACCGTCTTGACGGTGCTTACCGCGAAGTCCCTCGCCAAGAACGTCTACGTAACCGCGGAGGTCCTCGACCGCAAGTTCGAAAGCTACCTCCGACAGGCGGACTGCGACGAGGTTCTCTTTAGCCGAGACTTCTCCCGGCAGATTCTCGCGAGCACCTCTGCGACGAACGGAATGAGCCACATAATCTACGAGCTTCTGACCAGCGAAAGTAGCGACTCGCGCCTCGGAACGCAGGAGATACCATTTCGCTTCCACAACAAGCCCTACGGCGAGTATCGCACGCATTATCGCGACGGAACGTCCCGGCTGCTCCTCGGGCTGCTGGAGAACACCGGCTCCCCGGGGAAAATGAAGCTGGAGGCGCTCCGAGAGGCGCAGAAGACCTCGGATGTCTCGCAGCTTATTCAGAACCTTCAGGCGGTCAAGGGCCTCGAGGTTAATCGTCCGGTTTTTCTGCCGAACGACGACTACATCATCCAAAGCCACGCCCTCGCGATCGTCCTGGAGCGCGCGTCATGAGCTCTGAGGCACGAGACCGACTTCGTCAGATCTCCCTCTTCGACGAGATTCGGGACGACGAAGAGAGCATGAGGCATCTCGAAGGCGTAACCCGCCTGGCAAGGGTGTCTCGGGGAACCACCGTAATCAAGGAAGGAGAAGTCGGAAGCGAGATGTACATCGTCTTCCGTGGCCAGGTGGAGATAAAAAAGCAGACCCGCGCCGGAGACGACTACACCGTCGTAAGGCTCGACGCGACCCAAAACGTCTTCTTCGGAGAGCTCGCCCTCGTCGACGACGACAAGCGCTCGGCGACGGTAATGACGACCGAGGATTCGGAGTTTCTGGTAATAACGAAAACGGACTTCGCCCGTCTCGGCGACACCCACCCCGAGATCGCCTTACCGATTACCCGAGCCATCGCTCGGATTCTCGCCGGGCGACTTCGAAAGACGACCGTCGACATGTTGACCATCTTCGACGCCCTGGTCAGCGAGATTCAGCAGTAGCAAGCCGGGCGTAGACGTCGCCCGAAGGGCTGTCGGCACCGAGTGTCCCCAGACGCTCGGTCAGAGACTCGGCGGATATCCACTCCGGGAGGGCAAACCGACGCTGCTCTGCGACGCAGTAGTTAAAGCTATAGGTTCCGAGACTCGCCAACCGACCGACGCAGTCCAGGGCACGATCGATTTGCGTGGGAAAGTACTCGAAACATACCACCGGAACAGGATCGGAGAGACCCTTCAGAACTTCCAGCTCGGCGCCTTCCACGTCTATCTTGACGAACGCCGGGGCACCGAACTGGGAGATTAGCCGATCCAGGGTGGTCATCGGGACCGTCGACCGGCTGTCCCACCGGACCCCGCGGGTCAACCCCGAAGTCTCGAGGTCGGCGATCCAGGACTCGGTCGTCGTCGACATCGTCGGATGGGTCGACGAGACCAAAAGATCGACGGTGCCCGGCGATTCTCCGAGGGCCACCGGAACAATCTCCATCTTCGGCGACCGCCGGTAGAGCCTCCGGAGTAACCGGAGACACTGCTCCTGCGGTTCGGCCGCGACCACCCTGCCCCCGAGGGCCATCCACGCTCTGCTCCGGTTCCCGACGTGGGCCCCGACATCGAACATCAGGTCGCCGAGCTCTCGGAAGGGGCGGTAGAAGGCTTTCAGGCGCCGGTGGCGAAGGGGAATAGCGTAGTAGATAAAGAGGGATCGGAGGAGCCCACGCATTCTCTGCTCTAAGCCAGGACCGACCGTATTCGCGAGAGCGCCTCGGAGACGTTCTCGGGACTGTTAAAAGCGCTGATCCGGATGTATCCCTCTCCCTCCTTGCCGAATCCGAGCCCCGGGGTTACAACGACGCCTGCCTGGCTCAGGATGCGGTCGAAGAGCTCCCAGGAGCTATCGCCCTTCCCCCGGACCCAGACGTAGGGAGCGTTCTCTCCCCCGGCGGTCGAAAAGCCCAGCTCCCGGAAGGTCTCGGTTATCGCTTTGGCGTTTGCCATGTATCTTTCTACCAGCTCAGCGACGGCCCGTTGCCCCTCCGGGCTGTAGACCGCCTCTGCGGCCCGCTGGACGGGGTACGCCACCCCGTTGAACTTGGTCGAGTGCCTTCGGTTCCAGAGGGGCCGTAAGGGGACCGGAGTTCCGTCCGCCTGGTAGACCCGACACTCCTCCGGCACGACGGTAAACGCGCACCGGGTACCCGTAAAGCCCGCCGTCTTCGAAAAGCTTCGAAATTCTACGGCTACCTCTCGGGCTCCCTCCACCTCGTAGATGCTCCGGGGGAGTGATTCGTCTTGAATGTAGGCGTAGTACGCGGCGTCGAAGAGGATCAGCGCCCGGTGCTCCCGGGCGTAGGCTACCCATTCTGCGAGTTGGCTGTGGGTAGCAACCGCGCCGGTAGGGTTATTCGGAAAGCAGAGGTAGATAAGGTCGACCTGCTCCGAGGGGGGCGATGGGACGTACCCGTTTTCCTCTCGGCACGGGAGATAGGTAACCCCCTCGTACCCGACTTCGAGGGGCTTCCCCGTCCGTCCGGCCATAACGTTGGTATCGATGTAAACGGGGTAGACCGGATCCGGTATAGCTACCCGGTTACCGACGGCGAAGAGCTCCTGGAAGTTCCCCACGTCGCACTTTGACCCATCGCTGACGAAGATTTCGTCTGCGTCGACGGAGGTGTTCGGCGAGCCGTAGTCGGTGGCAGCGATCGCCTCCCGAAGGAATGCGTAGCCCTGCTCCGGACCGTATCCCCGAAAGCTCTCCCGGTAACCCATTTCTCGGACTGCGGCCCCGAAGGCGGCGACGATGGGTTCGGGAAGAGGTTCGGTAACATCTCCGATGCCGAGCTTGATGATGGCCGTGTCCGGGTGTTCCTTCTGAAAGACCTCGACGCGACCCGCAATCTCGGAGAACAGATACGATGAGCGGAGCTTCAGGAAATTGTCGTTAACCTTGATCATGATTGCTCTATAATACGGCAAGGAGGATCACTATGAAACCGGTCGCCACTATGGTCGACGAGATACTCCGCGACGCCTCGAGCGAGGGGACGCGGCTGCAGCGCATCTGCGATCTCCTGCGACGGGAGGTGCCGCGTTTCTCCTGGGTCGGCTTCTACCTCGCGTACGAAGAAGCCGGCGAGCTTCTCCTCGGGCCTTTCTCCGGGAGCCCTACGGAGCACACAACAATTCCCTACGGCCGTGGTATATGCGGCCAGGTCGCCGAGAGCAGGAAACTCTTCGTCGTCGAGGACGTCTGTGCCGAAGAGAACTATTTGGCGTGCACTGTTTCGACCAAGTCGGAGATCGTCGTTCCAATCTTTTTAGACGGAGCCTTCCTCGGGGAGCTCGATATCGACTCCCAGGTCTCCGGGCCCTTCGAAGACGGTGAGCCATCCCTTCTCCAAGACCTTGCGTCCCGGGTTGCCCCCTTAGTTCAGGCCATCGTTCCGAAAGCTTAGACTTCGCCGGGGCCTTACCCTCGGCCCGTATCGTCGCCGGATATCTCCCGGGGTAGCAACCGGGCCCGCCGAAGGGTTCCGTTTCCCAGGCGGCTATTTACCCTGTGCACCGCGTCCTCGACCCGATCGTAGCGTTCTTCGTTCTCATCGACGAACAACTCGGGCTCCCGGCTCGAAACAAAGTTGCTTAAGCCTACACCGACGAGGCGAAGCGGGCTCCTACCATCCCAACGCCGCTCCAAGAGCTCTAGGGACCGGGCGTAGAGCTCCTCGGTTGTCCGGAGTCCCCGGGAGAACGACTTCTGAACCGAGGTGGTGGAGAAGTCCGCATCCCGCACTTTGACGGTTAGGGTAGTAGCGTAGAGATCCTCCTCTAGGAGCCGGAAGGTTAGGGTGTCGCAGAGCCAGAGGAGGGCCCGCCGAATCTCTCTATGGTCTTCGGTATCCTCCCCGAAGGTGGTCTCGTTGGAAATAGAACGGCTCTTCGGTTCGTCGGGGTAGATACCAGGGTCCAGGCCCCGGGCAGCCTGGTAGAGAAAGGCCCCGGCGGAGGGGCCGAAGGCGGCAGTAAGCCACTTCTCGTTCTTCTGCTGCAGCTCTTCGACGGACGAGATTCCCCGGCCTTCCAAACGCCGACGCAGCACCTTCCCCGCTCCCCAGAGCTTGGTAAGAGGGAGCCCCCGAAGGAAGTCAGCCTCCGTTCCCGGTGCCACGACGAAGAGACCGTCGGGTTTTCCGTAGGCGGAGGCTATCTTGGCGACGTAACGGTTGGCCGCTACCCCTATCGAAAGCGCCAGGTCGTGCTTCTCCCGGATTCGCTTTTTTAGGGTCGACGCGACCTCCCGCGGTGGGCCGAGGAGTCGCTCGGTTCCGCGCATGTCGAGGAACGCCTCGTCGACGGAGATTTGTCTGACAACCGGAGAAAAGTCTCTGAGGGTGTCCATAATCCGGTTGGACTCCGCGACGTAGTCCCGCATCCGGGGACGGAGGAAGACCGCGTCGGGGCATCGACGGTAAGCCTCCGAGATAGGCATCGCGGAGTGAATTCCGAAAGCTCGAGCCTCGTAGGAGCAGGCGGCGACGACGCCCCGATTCCCCGGGAGCGCCCCGACGACCACCGGCTTTCCGCGATGCACCGGAGTATCTCGTTGCTCCACCGAGGCGTAGAAGGCGTCTAAGTCGACGTGGAAGTACAACTTAGGAGTCCCCGGTGTCGCCGGTTAGAAGAATCGACGACGCCGCGACGGTCCGAAAGCTCAGCTCGTAGGTCCCCCCCTCTAGGTAGACCGGCGAAAAGCTCCGATCCCAGCTTATCTCAACTTCCGCCAGCGCCGAGAGATCTCCCGGCAGGATAAGCTCTAGATCGAAGGGCATCGGCGGCGAGGTGCCGATGTCGAACTCTGCGACTCGGTTCTCGGCGACAAGCTCGTAGGGATAGGCCGCGTCGTACACCAGAAGGGGGTCCGCCGAGACAAGTCGAATCTCGAGAACCCGGGGATCCGGGGGAGCATCGATCTCGAGGAGATGCCGCTTTCTCGTAAGAAAGGCGCCCCCCTCGGCATCGATAGCGATGATCGATTCTTGCGGTGGAAGGGGGAAGGTTGTACGACGCTCTCCGGTGTCGACCGTCAGCGGCCTCCCGGCGTGCTCTACACGAAAGCGTCCCAGGGGCGCCGGGCTCTCGACGACCAGCTCGTGGAGGTTGCGGTCCTGGTCGATCCGTTCCACCAGGAGAATCGGCTGGGGGCGATCGACGCCGAAGGGCGAATACAGAAAGGCCCAAACCAGGCAGGCGGCCGCCGCAAGTCCCGAGCCGTAGGCCAGTACTTCCGTAGCGATATTTGTTCGGCCTCGTATCGGGTGCCGAAGGAGCAGGTCGATCCGGATTACCATTAGGAGAAAGGGGAGGGAGATAACCGCGAGGAGTAGATTACCCCGGATATCCGGAACCACGAGGAAGGTGGCTGCTCTGGGCTCCTGGCTCAAGAGGGCGGAGAAGAGGGCCGCGAGAAAGGGTAGGGGCGCCGCAAGGAAGGCGATAATCTTTAAACCCCGGGAAGGAACTAAGGAGAAGAGGAGCCCAAAGAGGAGAGCCCAGAGGGGATACCAGACGAGGGAGAAGTTGATGGCCGCGATCACGACGACACCGGTGGTCAAAAGGAGGAGCGTCGAAGCAGAGTAGAAGCTGCTATTCCGAGAGAGGAGCCCTCGCCGGAGTAGGCGATAGACCCCGATAAACAGCGCGATCGCCGTAAAGGCCTTTACTCCGAAGAAGAGCACGGGTCGATAGCTGACAAGGGTCGGGAAGTTGCGCGCCATCGTAACGAGGTAAACTACCCCGCTTCCGGCAAGATAGCAGAGGCCTAAGATTACGAGTAACAGAGGGACGATCGGAATATGGCGCCGGATGGTCACAAGGTAGCGGTCGACCCGCCTGCGTACCATAACCCCTACGAAGAGCAGAAACGACGCCGCTGCAAAGGCCGAAAGCACATAGCTTTCTTCCCCGACGATAGCAAGGCCGCCCCCTGCGGCGCCTCCGAACAGGAGGTAGTGACGGTCCCAGGTCTCCGGTATGCCTTCGGAGAAACCGCTCACGATCTCTGGAAGGAGACGCGATAGGGGAAGGTCGAAATCCGGGATACCGGGCTCGCCGAGGAGGGCCACCGCCGGGATTCCCGCTTCGAGAAAGGGGGAGAGGGGACGGTCCGCTTCGGCGAAAGCCACCTCGAAGAATTGCTCCGCCGTCGATGGGACCGTCGCCGGAACTTCCGCGTTTCGAGCGGCGGAAAAAACTCGCTGAATCAGCCAGGGCGGGGCGACGATCCCCCCCGTGGCTCCCTGGACGGTCAGCGCTCGACCGGTGGAAGCGTTTACGAGTAGAACGAGGGCCTCCGGTGGATCGAGGCGGTAGGTTTCAAGATAGAGCCGGGCCCCGGGCCCTGCAGTTTCCCGGGGAGCGGCTCCGAGGAAGAGTACCTCCACCCCGACGGGGAGCAGTTGCTCGGCAGAACCGACCAAGAGGGCCAATGCCATGGCGATATCTCCGGAGCTCGCCTTTAGCCTACTGCCTTCGGCGTTGATCGGAACAGCGATCGTTAGGCGCTGGTCCCGAGCGCCGGGAAGAGCAGCCCTGAGGACCCGGGAAAAAGAATGCGCTACACCGGGGGTGTCGAAGTCCAGGTAGCGGAATGGGATATTGCGGTTTTCTAGCTCTTCCTGGACGTAGGCAAAGAGGCGCTGCTCCCCATCGCTTCCCTCCTGCCGAGGCCCTATCTCGGCAATCTCCCGGTAGAACTCCCCTAAGAGCGCCTCTTGCGCCGGAAGGTACTGTGAAAAGAGCAGCAATATTGCTACAGTAGAGCCGGCAGCCAGTCGCCAGCTGTTCATTGGACTGGACGATAGGACAAGAATGATGCTTGGTCAAGGCGAAACACCCCGCACTGCCCCCCTTCTTCCGGAGATAGCTTCGCGCAAGAGCATCCGTAGCTATCTCTCGACACCGGTGCCCGAGGACGTCGTAGAAAGGATTCTCGACGCCGGACGCCGTGCCCCCTCGGCGAAGAATCGTCAAGCTTGGCGCTTTATAGCCATTCAAGATGCAGAGCTCCGTGCCAAGGTCGAAGACGCCGCGTTCGGACAAGAATACGTCGGTCAGGCCCCCCTGATTCTCGCCCTCTGCACGACGAACGTCGAGTACAAGATGCCCAACGGGATACCTTCTCACCCGGTGGATTTAGGGATCGCCGGCGCCTTTATGGTCCTCCAGGCCGTCCACGAAGGGCTCGGAACGTGTATCGTCACAACTTTCCGGGAGCAAGAGATACAGTCGCTTCTGACCGTTCCCTACTCCATGCGGATAATCATGCTGATAACGATGGGGTACGCCGCGGAGGATCCTGAACCGACCGAACGCTTGCCTCTTTCCCGGGTTTCTTCGAAGGAGCATTGGTAGCCGACTACTCGTAGCGGTACTCGAGCTTTTCCCGCCGACGATGGCGATCGACTCCGAGGTCGACCAAGCGGTCGAGGAGATCGGCGTAGGCCAGGCCGGCGGACTGACACATCCGGGGAAACATGCTGATGGTGGTAAAGCCGGGAATCGTGTTTATTTCGTTAAGATAGATGGTACCTTCTTCGGTTACAAACAGGTCGACCCGGGCGTATCCCTCGGCTTCGAGGGTTCGGTAGGCGTCGGCGGCCGTCTCGCGGATGCGACGGAGCGTATCCGACGGAAGGTCTGCCGGAACCACGAGCTCTGCACCGTCGGGGTCGATATACTTGGCATCGTAGTCGTAGAAGTTACCACGGGGAACGATCTCCCCCGGCGGGAAGGTCTCGACTTCCCGGTCTCCTATCACCGCGCACTCGATCTCCCGGCCGACGACCCTCTGCTCGACGATCGCTTTGGTGTCGTAGCGGAACGCAGTCCTGAGGGCCCCTTCGAGGGCCTCCCTGCCCTGAACCTTGCTTATGCCGACCGACGAGCCGCCTCGGGCAGGCTTGACGAAGAGCTCGTCCTCCATCGAGAGCCCTCCGGCCTCTATCGCCGCCTCTATTCCGCCGGTGTCGAGGCCCTCGTAAAAGGTTACGAAGGGTGCCGTCGGAAGCCCCGCTTCCCGCCAGAGGCGTTTCATCGTAGCCTTGTCCATTCCCACGGCGCTTCCGAGCACTCCGGATCCGACGTAAGCGATCCCCGCCATCTCTAAGAGGCCTTGGGCGGTTCCGTCTTCTCCGAAGGAGCCGTGGAGGATCGGGAATGCAATGTCGATGTCTATATGCCGCCCTCCGGCCTCCAAACCGGAACCCGGAAGGACGGCGACCCTGGCCCCGGAGCTGTCGACCTCAAGAGCTTCTCCTGCCGCCTTCGGCTCCAGGGGCTCCTGGAGGTACCAGACGCCGGCGTGGTCGATGGCTATGGGCACCACGTCGTACCGTCGGGGATCCAGATTCCGGAGAATCGACGCGGCGGAGCGACAGGAGACCTCGTGCTCGCCGGAGCGACCCCCGTAGAGTAAGGCGAGTTTCACGATAAAGCCTCCCGGCCCGGCGCAGGTTGGATGGTAAAGCCGAGCTGTCTTAGGGCCTCGATGGCCGCTTGCTGTTCGTCCCAGGGAACCGGGCCCTCGGGGTAGATTATGCTCTTTTCGTGTCCCTTCCCGAGAAGCACCACCGTGTCCTTGGCTCTCGCGACCGAAAGGGCGTGGTGGATGGCCTTCCGACGGTCGGCGATCAGAACGATATCGCCGTGGCGCACCCGGCGGCCGGGTTGCGTCCGGGCCCCTTCGGCTATCTGCTTCAAGATGGACTGTGCGTCCTCCTGCCGGGGGTCTTCGTCGGTAATAACCAAGATATCGGCGTACTTCGCCGCTATGCTGCCCTGGATCTCTCGCTTTTCGACATCCCGCTCTCCGGCGGATCCGAATACCGCGATAAGCCGACCGGACGTATAGCTCCGTAGGAGGGGGAGCACCCGCT
Source organism: uncultured Spirochaetaceae bacterium (assembly GCA_964616245.1). Lineage (GTDB taxonomy): Bacteria > Spirochaetota > Spirochaetia > DSM-27196 > PWMO01 > CAYPUT01. The sequence goes on from CAZTRQ010000047.1 coordinate 16,074, forward strand.
CGAAGGCGCCGGGGGTGTGAGCGTAGTCGATAAATACCGAGAAGGGCAGCGCACGGCCGACCCGGACCATTCGCCCCGGGACCGGTGTTATCCCGGGTACGAGGGAGCAGCACTGGGTAAGCTTCGAACCTGTCAGAGTAACCGCCGTAAGGAGCGCCGCCAGGGTGTTCTCCACCTGGAAGCTACCGGGGATGGAAATCTCGGTCTTGGATTCGGAGGACTCGTCACAGACCGTAAAACGGGTCCCCGAGATATCTCCTCTTACCGAGGTTGCCGAAAGGTCGCAAGCCGGGCACTCGATTCCGTAGCGCACTACTCGACGGTCCGTCTGAGCCGCGAAGTAGTCGGCTTCCTTATCCTCTGCGTTCACGACCCCGAAGCCGTCGGGGCTCCGGTCGATGGCCCGGAAGAGGTTAGCTTTGTCGTGGCGGTACTGTTCGTAGCTACCGTGGAACTCGAGGTGCTCGTGGGTCAGGTTGGTAAAGACGGCGACGTCGAAGGCGATGTCGGCGAGACGGTTGGTCTTTTCCGAGAGCCCGTGGGAGGTTGCCTCGACAACCGCGTACTCGAGGCCGGCCTCTACCATCTCACGGAGAAAGCGGTGGACCTCCGGCGCCTCCGGGGTCGACTGACGAAAAGGGTTCTCCTCGAGGCCCTGTCCGCGGTCGACCGAGACGGTCGAAAGAAGCCCGGCCTTCTTCCCGAGCCCTGAGAGAAGCTGATGGATGTAGGCGCAGGTGCTGCTCTTTCCGTCGGTCCCGGTCACCCCGATTACCCGGAGCTTCCTCGAGGGGTGGTCGTAGAAGGCGGCTGCGAGGGCCGAGAGGGCTCGACGGCTGTCGGCAACGCGAACCACCGTCGGGAGCACGGCCCCCGGTTCGCAGTCGACCGGCCGCTCGACGACGAGGGCCGCCGCCCCCCGGGCGATGGCGTCCGCGAGGTAGTCGTGTCCGTCGACGTGGAGCCCCGGGAGCGCCACGAATAGTGCCCCCGGAGTAACCGACCGGGAGTCGTAGGCGACGGCGTTGACCGAGACCGAGGGATCACCCTGCGTCTCTTCGACGTTGATGCCCTCGAGCAAAGCTGATAGGTTCCTGTTAGGCACGGTCGAATAGTAGCAACGTAAGAATCTGTGAGCAAGCCGGAATCCCCCTGGGACCACCCCTACCTCCGAACACAACTCATCGCCTACATCGGCAACAAGCGTACTCTTCTTCCGTTTCTCGGAGAGCTCTTTCGGGAGCGGGGCC
>CAZTRQ010000048.1:0-17189 GCA_964616245.1 uncultured Spirochaetaceae bacterium
GCATTTTGGTCGAGAGGGCTCGTAAGATTGGCGCGCCGCTTATTGTCGATATTTCCCGGTGCGGCCACTGCCTCTTTCGATACTCTTTCGAAGGGACCTCCCGGAACAACGAAATTTGGGTCGAGCGGAAGAGCAGACTGACCAGTCGGTTTGGTAAGTCTTCCCTCCGAGTCGGGCTCGAGCTGCGCCTCCAAGGGGAAACCCTCGAGAGCCGACAGGGACTCTCACTATCCGAGTATGCAGACCACGGAGGCTCGGTTCCGCTTGCCGTCCACGGTGTCGGTGTGATCGGCGCGGTAACGGTCTCGGGGCTTTCTCAGGAAGAGGACCACGCCTTCGTCGTCGATGGTATCCGGGCGTTCTTGAGTCGGGAACCCTAAGCTTCCGTTGCTCTTCGGTATACCGACGCGAGATTGTCGGTGATCGAGTACCCGATCCGGCGGTAGACGGTATCGTCCCATTCTTCGAACTGGCACTGTATGGTGCCGTCGATCCAGAGCATGACGACGCCGTGTACCGTCGACCACGACGAGAGAGCCGCGGTCAGGGAGTTCATCTCTTCTGAGTCGGGGCCCCTTCTCTCGGGATAGATTTCCTTCATGGTATCGTGGAGGTAGGCGAAAGCGGCGGAGGCGACCTGGATAAACTCCGGGTCGTCTGTCTTTATCGTTGCAAAGTCGGGACCGAACATCACGCGGTAGTGTGAAGGGTGTGCTAACGCGAAGTCGATGTAGGCGTGCCCCATCTCCCGGACCCGCTCCACGGGGTCTTTCTGCGAGACGCATTTCTCGAAGTAATGGCCAAGCCGGCGAAAGCCCTCGGTTGCGACGGCAACCAGGAGAGCGTTCTTGTCTTTGAAGTGATACGCCGGCGCCGCGTGAGAAACGCCCACCTTTTCCGCCAGCCTACGAATGGTAAGAGCGGATGTGCCTTCTTTGTCGATAATGTCGATAGCCGCCTCCAGGAGAGCCTCCTGGAGATTGCCGTGGTGATACGCCCGTTTTGCCGACACGCGTTCTCTCCTTGCTTGGGTTATAGCCCGGGAGTCCGACCGTTAGCAAGGCTGCCGGCCTACCGGCCGGGGACCTCGATGGGACGTCCGGAGTGATGCTGCAGCCTAAAGAGCGCCCTCAAGGCCCGGATCTGTGCCGTTTCGAGGGCCGTACGGGCCCGTCTGACATCTGCTTCGGCATCAAGTAGGTCGGTAATGGGAACTCGGCCTGCCTCATACTGGAGAACGACCTCTTCGCGTAAGACTGCTTGGTTCGCGAGGGCAACCTCCTGGACCGCAATGTCTTCGACGGCGGTTTCGAAATCGGCTCGGGCCTGCAAGACAGCCAAGCTCGCCCCTAAGAGAAGCTCTTCTTGCCTGGCGTCGACCTCCTCCATGGACGCTTGGAGCTCAGTTCTCCGGGCGTCGCGGACACCGGAGGCGATTGGAATCCAGGAAAGGGTCAGAACGGCTTCGAACCACGTCCCGGGGTCGACATCCTGATTGAGCACCGTAACCGACTGGATATCCAGGTTTACCGACGGCGCCCCGTCCGCCAGCAGGGATCGTGACTCGAGACGAAGCCGTCGCTTATTCGCCTCGAGACTCAAGACATCGGCGCGGTCGCCGAGGGCAGGTTGAACAGCGTCGGCCGCTTCTACCAAACGATCGACTGGTAGGGCGGGAACCTGCGGCGTCCGGGGCTCCCGGAGCCCGAGGGAGCGTCCCAGGTTTAGTTTCGCTATCTCTATCCGGCGCCCGAGGGCAGAGAGGTCGCGCTCTAATTCGAGGACAGCCACCTCGAGTCGCAAAAGGTCAGAGTTTAGCGCTCGTCCCGCTTCCGCAAGGAGCCGAACGCGGTCGTACTGGGCAGAAAGCGAGTCCCCAGCTGCGGCGGCGGCGGAGTGCGCGGCCTGAACCTCGGCGACGGAGAGCGCCGCGTCGAGGGAGGCCAACTGCGCAGTCTCCGCCGCCCGGAGGGCAGTGTAGGACTCCGCCTCCGCGGCCGAGCGGGCGGCTTGGAGCCCTCCGAACTGAACCCGGGGATCGACGAGCTTCTGACGCAGTCCGGCTGCTACGGTCCCTTCCCACTCGGGAAGCTGGACCATGTCCTGGGTGCCGAGGGGGCCCAGGGAGAAGCTCGAGGTTATTTCGTCGCTTCGGCGGAGGACTTCTCCGTCAACGAAGAGGCTCGGAAAGAAGGCGCTGCGAAACGTCGCCGAGGCGCTCTGATTTGCTGCCTTGCTTCCGGCCCGGGCGGCTTCTACACTCGGCGCCGCGGCCGATAGCTCGATGACCTCTTGCAGGGTGATAGAAGACTCCGCCTCGGCCCTGTCTCCGGCTCCGAAGAATGCAACCAGCGCCAGCAGCACTGTGACACCCCGGGTGGGCCATTTTCGCTTCCCTTCGCCGCTGGGGCGAAAGAGCAGAACGTAGAGCGCGGGAACCACCAGAATAGTCAGCGCCGTCGACGCTGCGAGGCCGGAGATAAGCGCCGATGCGAAGGGTGGCCAGAGAGAAGAAGAGGAGTAAAGCAGGGGCACCAGTCCGGCGATGGTGGTAACCGCCGTAAGGACGATAGGGCGAGTCCTCTCGACAACCGCGTCGTTGACCGCATCTGCCAGTGCTACCCCATCCCGGAGACGGCTGTCGATTACATCGATCAAGATGATCGCGTTGTTGACGACGATTCCGATCAGTGCGATTACGCCGAGCATCGACATAAAGCCGAACTCCTGTCCCCCAATGAGGAGACCCGGGATAATCCCGACAGCCGACAGGGGTATGGTCACCAGGACGATCCCTACTTTTCGAAACGAACGGAATTGGGCGATCAGGATAAACAGGAGAACCGCGACCCCGACGTACGCGGCGCCGCCGATAGCCTGGTTCGCCTCACCGGAGCCTTCGGCTGCTCCGCCGACCTGGAACGACGCTCCAGGCGGAAGCGCAATATTCGGTACGACGGACGCCAAGACTTCGTTGTAAGCAGTGCCGCCCGATAGTTGAGCATACACACTCGCGGTTCTGACGCCGTTTCGGCGGCGAATGGCCGCAGGACGCAGCTCCGCTTCGGAGCGGCCGAGAGCCGAGACCGGGAGGATACGGCCGTCTGGCGTCCAGACCGCAGTGGATTCGAGACTCGACACGGGTGTGAACTCGCCTTCCGGCGATCTGACCACGACAGGTACCGCCCGGCTCCCCTGTTGGATCTCCCCTGCGGATAGGCCCCGGGTAACTCCGAGGAGGGCGACCGCCACGTCTGGCCGTCCAAGGCGAGATTGTCCTGCCGCGGCGTCGTCTATGCGATACGAGAGGTTGAGTGAGCCGAGGCTCAGGTCGTGGTAGACATCGACGGTGCCCGGGGCGTCTTGGACGGCCCCGAGGGTTCTTAGGGTCGCTTCCTGGAGTACCGAAAGATCGTCCGATAGAAGGCGAATCTCGATGGGAGCAGAAACCGGGGGCCCCTGCTCCAGGCGTCTCGGCACCAGTATTACTCCGGGTAGCTCTTTCTTCGCCCAGGAACGAGACCAGTCGACCAGTGCATCGACGTCACTTACCTTCCGGGTCGTTACCAGAAGCTGGGCGAAGTGAGGGGCATTGCTCTGGGGAATGATGTTGTAGTAGAACGCCGGCGCCGAGCGTCCTACGAAGGTACCCACCTGGACAACTTCGGATCGCTCGGCGATCGCGTTTTCGAGGCGAATCGCGGCGTCGTTGGTCGCCAATAGATGTGTGCCTTCCGGGAGCTCAATGTCTAGAACGAGCTGGTTTCGATCTCCGCTGGGAAAGAACTGGGCGCCGACGAAGGGAGCGAGGGCGAAGGCACAGAACACGGCCAGGGCCGCCGCGGAAACGACCAGCCGGGGCCGTTGTGCCGGAATGTGGCTGATGCGACGAGCAAATCCTACAAGGCGGTGCTCCCTGCTCCGGGGGGATGGTTTGAAGAATACGATGCCGAGGGTCGGCGTTACCGTAAGGGCGAAGAGAAGACTTACTCCGATGGTCAGCATGACGAGTCGGGGAATCGAAGACGTAAAGTCAGCCGTCGCTCCTCGGGACAAGAGAAGCGGCAGGAATGCCGCCAGCGTCGTTCCAGTTGCCGCCGCGAGAGGAACAGCCATCTCCCGGATCGCCCGGTCGACTGCTTCGAGCTTGGCCTCGCCGGAGTCGATGCGCCACTGAATCCGTTCGGAAACGACGATGGCGTTATCGACCAAGAGCCCGAGCGACATAACCAAGGCCGCAACCGACATTTGTTCAAGGACGCCTCCGAAGCTCCCAAAGATGGTCAGGGAGGCCAGCGCCACCGTCGGTAGGATGGCGGCGACGACGAGGCCGAGGCGCAGGCCCATCGACAGAACCAACACCAGGGCAACGACAAGCATTCCCTGGAGGAGGGAATGCTGGAGCCCGCCGATCCGATCCTCGACGCGTCGCGGCTGGAACGTCATCACCTCTAGGTCGAGGGGCGCAATGCCGGCCTCGATCTGGGGCAGTACCCTCTCGACTTCCCGGCCGAAAGCGACCACGTCGATGCTGTCCTTGGGCACTGCACCGACGATTATGGCTTGGTGTCCGTTGAACCTAACGAGGTTCGCGATCGGTTCCTCCCTGCCGTAGCGGATTTCTGCCACCGCCGCAAGGGGAAGCGAGGCGCCCGCAGAAGTGGGAATCTGAGTCATAGCAAGCTCGTCGATGCTTCGGATATCGCTTCCCGTATCCAAGGGAACACGAAGTCCTCCGAGCTCTATATGCCCCCCGGGTATCGCGCGAGTGCGAGAGCCGACGATTGCCGCCAGATCAGACGTCGAGAGCTCTATCTGCCGGAGCGCCGCTTCCGGAAGGGCCACGGTAACCTGTGCGTCGAGCTCGGGGGTCGTGTCTACCCGCTTTACACCGGGAATGCGGTACAGACCGGCCTCGACGATTTCGGCCGCGTCTCGGAGCTCCAACCAATCGCCGCTTCCGGTAATCGCCAGGGTAACGGCCTGGAGCTCGATCCCCTCCCAGCTTGTTTCCGGCGGCTCCGCCCCCGGTGGTAGCTCTTTTTCGCCCCGTGCGAGGGCATCTTCCACACGTTTCCATGCAGCGTCGGTCTCGTAGACCGTTTCGTTGAGCTCGATGCTAAAGATAGCGACATCCGCTCGAGCGGTTGCACCGATGTTCCGGATGTCGGCGACCGAGCGAAGCTCTTTCTCCAGCGGTATCACGATAAGCTCCTCGACCGTCTCCGCTCGAGCTCCGGGGAAGGCCACAACCACGCTGCCGAAGCGGTCCGGGAGACTCGGGTCCTCCTGTTTAGGCATAACGGACCACGTTAGCACTCCCGCGAGAATCAGGAGCACCGACGCCGCGAGTGTCAGTCTTTTCTGGCTGTTTAGGGCGACTCCGAAGTTCATTCTGCCACCTCCACCGTCTGACCGTCGGCGAGGGCAAAATGTCCGGAGGACACGACGAGGGTCCCGGGTGAGAGGTTTCCGGTTACCAAGGCGCCAGAGGGGACGAGGCGCTCTACACTAAGGACTGTCTCGCGTACAGAGGAGCCTTCGAGTCGATACGTGACCGCTGTGCCCCGCGGATCCGAAACCACGGCGCTGAGAGGAACGAGCACCAACGACTTGTCCGTGGGATAGCTAAAGGAAACCCGGGCCTGAAGGCCCGGTCGGAGCATCTCCTGGCCCTGGACGGTGCTACCTTCCAGGGCCACCTTGACGGGAAAGAGGCCGCGTTGTTCGTTCCCGTGGGCACTTATCCGCATCACCCGCCCGTTGGCGTCCTCCATTTCCGACAGAGGAAAAGAGACCCGGACGATGTCACCCAATACCACTTTCGGCAACGCGGATTCGGGCAGAAGAACGTCGACCTCATACCACCGTGCATTGCCGCTAAGCCTAACGACCGGGCGTCCGCCGTCCACGACCTCGTTCAGACGAACAAACCGGTCGGTCACCACGCCGGAGTAGGGAGCCCGAAGCACCGCCTCCCGGAGCAACCGACGGGTCTCCATCAGGTTCGAAAGAACTTGCCGTCGCTCCGCCTCTAACCCTCGTACGGCGGTCGCCCGTTGCTCCACTTCTTCGTCGGTTACCGCGTTCCCGAGAGATACAGCACGCTCTAAGTCCCTTCGGACCTGCTCCAACTCTACGTCGACCCGGGCAAGCGCCGCCTCGGCGCTCTCCTCGGCGAGACTCCAAGCCTCGCTATCGATGGCCGCGACGACCTGGCCCTCTCGAACCGACTGTCCCACCTCCACCGGAAGCTCGACGATCCTTCCGCCGACGGTAAACGCCAGGGTTCCTTCGGAGGGTGACGCGACTCTTCCCGCGAACGTCTCCTCCAGTGTCGCCGGCGCCGGCTCTACTTCCGTCACGCGCACCAGTTGCAGATTAGTCGACGCCAGCTCTTCAACCTGTCCCTGGGAAACCGCCGCGGTGAGTGTCACTACCAGAGCGATTCCGCCGAGGACAATAAAAAAGGTACGCATTCCGTTCTCCTTGCTTGACGTTGTAAAGTTACTTGACGCCGTAAACATAACCCCTCGCGCAGAACTTGACAAGGTCAAAATAGAAGAAATTTCGCGGGTTTTGGGTCAGTTAACGCATACCGGGGCGGGCTCACTGCATCTTGTGCACTGGTTTGAAATTTGGGAATCAATTACACTCGTCACCGAAGGGGGCCGCGCATGATCCGCAATCTGGAGGCAACGAACGCAGACCGATTTCGCTTCACCTGGGACCAGGGGATCGATCTTTCCGGGACCACTATCCTCGCCTTCGGCGGCGGTGGGAATCTCGCCGAGGTCTTTCTCTATGCCGCGGCCGCCTCTGGAGCGCAGATCGCGATTGGTGATATGCCCCCGGCGGATCCGGACAAGAAACGGGCTTACCTCGAGAAGCTTGGAGGGATCGTCGCGAATATCAGCGATATCGCCGGGTACACGCCCCTGGTCCTCGACGTGGATGTTACCGACGCCGAAGCTGTTGTAGCAGCCACCGAAGCCGCGAAGGAGCGCCTCGGCCGCATCGATATCGGAATCGACTTCGCCGGGATACACCACCGCACCTTCGACCTTACGGCAGACGACCCAAAGGAGCTGGCGGAGATTTTTCGCCGGGTTATCGAGGTGAACGTAAACGGCGCCTTTCTGGCGACTACGGCCCTATCCCGGGTGATGGTTCCCCAGCGGAAGGGGCACATTATCCATCTCTGTAGCAGCGGAAGCCGCCTCTCCCTCTACGCGAGCTACGCCTACAACGCGAGCAAGCACGCCCTCGAAGGCATCGTAAAGACCTCGGCTGCCCAGTTGGCGCCCTACGGTGTTCGGGTAAACGCGATCGCACCCGGGACAGTTATCACCAACCTGAACCGAGACCTCCTCCAGGACGAAGCGGGGGAGTACCGCCCCCGGGCAAAGAGCATTTTGGCTCACACGCCGACGAAGCGGTTTTTGAGCAGGGAAGGCATCGCCGAAACGCTTTTAGGGATGTGCGTCCCTCAGCGCCACCTTACGGGGAACGTCATTTTCGCCGACGATGGATACAATATCGAGGGCCATTCCTGGCCCGACGGGAACACGGCGCTCTACGCCGGGGCGGAGGAGCTGGAAAACCTGTTAAGCTCGATCGAAACCCCCGGGGCAACCGAAGCACGGTTTCCGCCAATTTCTACGACCAGGGGGCCGTCATTTGATTCGTCGGCGGTCGCCGAAAGGTGCTGAGGGGTTATTTCGATGGAGACCCGCCGCCCGAATCGCTTGATCGAAAAGCGGGTTTTCTGCCATTCCTTGGGTATCCGCGGTGCGAATCCAAAACCGCCGTCCACCAGGTAGAGACCCGCGAATCCGGTCGTCACGATTTGCCATACAACTCCGCAGGCCGCGGTGTGGATGCCTCCGATAAAGGTCCCACCGCTCACCGCCTTGGCCTCGCTGAAGAGGTCGACGGTCGTCGCCTTCCGGAAGTAACGAACCGCGGCGTCGGCGTGGTCGGTCCACGCCGCTGTTATCGCATAGACCGCGGGACTCAAGGAGCTGCCGTGCTGGGTTCGCGGCTCGTAATAGTCCCAGTTCGCTCTCATTACGCTGACAGGATACGCCGTCGGGTGCAGCATAAAGAGCTGCGTTACGTCCGCCTGTTTGGAAACTTGGGTTGCAACGGCGATACCATTCGGCCAACCCCAGTATTCGCCGGGATCCAAGAGCCGCTCTTTAAGCTTTTCCGGGGTTATGTCCTCGTGGTCCCAGAAGCCCTGGAATTGCTCGATAAGCTTGGTCCCGGAGCCTGGCTTCGGGACGTAGATCTGGGCTGCGATATCTCGCCACTGCTCGATTTCCTCGTCCTCGACTCCAAGCCGCTTTCGGAGCTTCGGCCATGTCTCGGGAGCCTCATCCTGGAGCCATTCCCAGACTTCGAGGGCGTATTCCAGGGCGAATCGGCTCTGATAGTTTGTAAAGAAGTTATTGTCCACGTTTTCGTGATACTCGTCGGGGCCGAGAACTCGAATAATCTCGTACTGTCCCTTGTCGAGCCGGAAGTGGACCCGGGAGGCGAGAAAGCGGGCGACCTCGAAGACGACCTCGGCGCCGTAGTCCAGCAGGTACTCCGTATCCCCGGTAACGGCGACGTAGCGGCGAATCGCGTAGCTGATATCGGGGGAAACATGGATTTGCCAGTCGTTGAAGTGATTTCTGATCTTCCGTCCCGTCAAGACATCCTTGAAGAAGTAGGATGGGCAGATCTCTTCGCCGGTGTCGCCGCTTATCCAGGCGTAGAAAGCGCCGCGGTAGCCGAGATCTCGAGCCTTTTTACGAGCGCCGTCTATAGTGCGCCCCCGATACACCAAAATGTTCCGAGCCAACTCCGGCTTCGTAAAGAGAAAGGTCGGCATGTTGAACATCTCTTGGTCCCAGAAAGCGGCCCCCTGGTACGCTTGGCAGGAAAGCCCCCGGGCACCGAGGGGAAGATGCTCGGCGTGCGCCGGCGCCGCGATAATGTTGTGGTACTGGTTGAACCGGACGACGGTTTGCGCGAACTCGTCTCCGTCGATCACGATGTCCATGTCGCGCCACCAGGAATCCCATTTCTTCGAGCTCCGCGCCAGACAGTCGTCGAATCCGCGCTCGCGGGCGGTCGATAGAGACAGGAATGCGGCTTCCTTCGTCGACGAGGCCCGATCCTTCATCTCTCCCATGGAGCCCGGGTAGAGAAGGTCGTTGCTCGAATAGACGGTCATGTACTTCTCGACGACGAAAGTCTCGCCCGCCTTTAGCGAGACTTCGATACTGCGAAAGATCGACCGATCCGTTGCCTCCACGTCGGCTGCCTGTACTGCTTCGGTGTTCCCTTCGCCGTCGACGCGGAAGGCCGTGGCATCCTCGGCGATCTCCACGGCGATCGAGCGCTCCTTGGTCTTGGTGCTTACCACGAAGGGACCCGGAAGCACCCCCGACTGCTTCTCCTGGTGCGGTTTGTACCACGCGAAGTGCTCTCCGTTAAGGCTCCAGACCTTGCCGTCGATTCCGGTTTTTATCGAAAGAGTAAGGTCTCTCTTGGCTCGAACCTCGAGCTGCGACGAAAGAAGATGGATATCGTCGTAGCTTGCGGTACGCCGCTCGGTAATCTCGAAACCGTGCTTTGAGGAGGCGGCGCGAAATTCCCAGAGACCGGTCTGCACGTTGATTCCCCGGCGGTAGCTATCCCAGCCGGTATCGCCGAGCCGGACGGGTTCTCCGTCCACCGAGAGCGCGGTGTAGAGCCCGTTCGGCACAGTAGCCAGCTCGGTCCAGACCCCGTCGGCGTTGTCGTAGGTGTCGGTGACGACGCAGGCCACGAACTCCTTTGCCGTATCGTCGCAGAAGGTACCCCGATAGCCGAGGTAGCCGTTGCCGACCATAAAGTTGCTCCCCGTGGTGACCAGCTGATCGGGCTCGAAGTGAGTCTCGTAGATGTCCCAGGTAGAATCGGAGTGGAGGTTTTCCTTGAGTGTCATGCAGCTTCCTAATTGCCAAACGAGACGAGCCACCTCTCGGTGGCTCGCCCCTAGTGATTCCAACCGAAAATGTCGGGGCGGTGTCTACCCTTTGACGGACCCCGCCATCATTCCCCGAACGAAGTAGCGTTGGAGAGTAAAAAAGACGATCAGGGGCATAATCATCGTCATGAACGCCCCGGCGGTAAGGACGTGCCAGTCCTGCCCCCGGGACCCGACCATCTCCGCCAGCCGGGTGGTAACGATCGGTGTCTGTGTGCCGAGGAAGACCAGGGCTACCAACAGATCGTTCCATACCCAGAGAAACTGGAAGATCGCAAACGACGCAATTGCCGGAACCGAGAGCGGGAGGATAAGGCGGGTAAAGAGCATCCAGGGTGTGGCCCCGTCGGCCTCCGCGGACTCTATAATCGACTTCGGGATACTCGAGATGTAGCCGTAGAGGATGTAGGTCGCTAAGGGGAGCCCGAAACCGGTGTGGGCCAGCCACATCCCGATAAAGGTCCCGTTTAGCTCCAGGCGCGTGTAGATTTTCAAGATGGGGATCAGCGCCATCTGGAGGGGCACTACCAGGAGTCCTACGATCAGGACAAAGACGGTCTGCCGCAGAGGAAAGGTCATCCAGGCGATGCCGTAGGCTGCGAAAGCCGCGATGGTAATGGGGATGACCGTCGCCGGGAGGGTAACCAGAAGGCTGTTCAGAAAGGCGTCGGCCATCTGGTCCGCGAAGGCGACCCGCTGGTAGTTTCCAAGAGTCCACTGATCGAAGTTTGTAAAGTTTATGAGACCCTGCCACCAGCCGGTGTCGAGGATTGCCAACTGGGTCCGAACGGAGCTGACCAGAAGCCCCAGGGTCGGGACGGTCCAAATTGCGACCACCAGGATTATGACTAACCGCATCGGGGCACCCTTTACGGCGGCCTCCAGTTTTTTCGATGCCTGGCTCCGAGGCTGATTCATTGCTGTACTACTCACCTGTTACCCCCTGTTTTCCCGCATTTGCCGAACGTTCCGGATCATGAAGGGGACGATTATGATAAAGAGAAAGACCGCCAAGGCAGCCCCCCGGCCGAAGTTTCGAAAGATAAAGGTCTCCTCGTACATCCGGGATGCGACGATGTGCGTCCCGAAGTCTCCACTCGTCATGACCCATACGATGTCGAAGATCTTGAGGACCAAGAACAGAATGGTCGTCAACACCGTCAGGATGGTCCCTTGGACGTAGGGGATAATAACGCTGAAGAAGACTCGGATTTCCCCGCAGCCGTCGATTCGGGCCGCATCGAGAAGATCCTTCGGGACTCCTTTGACCGCGGCCGAAAGAATGACCATGGCGAACCCGGTCTGGAGCCAGACCATGATGAACATCAGAAAGAAATTGTTCCACGGCCGAATAGTCCACCACGCCTGGGGCTGTCCACCGAGGGCTACGACGACGGCGTTCAATAGCCCGATCTGGGGCTCCCCCGGAGGGGTGTAGGCGTAGACGAAACGCCAGATAACCGACGCGCCGACAAAGGAGATCGCCATCGGCAGGAAGATAAGAGACTTGGTGACTTTCTCCGAGGTGCTCGACAGGCGGTCTGCCATAACGGCGACAATCAAGCCGAGGGTTACCGCCACGAAGGGCACGAAGACCACCCACGCCGCCGTGTTGCGAATCGTGATCAAAAGCGTCTGATCCGTAAAGAGGGTGACGTAGTTCTTCAAGCCCACGAACTGCGTCGAGGTACGGTCGAATAGGCTTATCCACACCGTCCTAATCGACGGAAAGACGATGTAGACCATCAGAATCGCGAGGGCGGGGCCCACGAATACCCAGGGCCGCATTGCGTACCGGGCATTCGTCGGCAAAGCCTCGGCGGCATTGGTCAGCGACGCGAAAAGCGCCCAGATTCCACCGACACCGACTACCAGGGCAATAAGGGCTATGACAGCCCGGTGAGTCTCTGCGTCCCTCATAAAGAGAAAGCTTGCATAGAAAACGAAAACGACCGCGATCGGCCCAAGGATCGCGAAGGTTACACGTGCCGGTTTGGATGTCAGGACATCGGAAATCCCGGCGGATTGGCCATTACTCATGCGGCTACCCCACAAGCTAGAAAAGAAGACCGGGACGCCAAGCATCCCGGTCTATAACTACTACGTTCGAGCTGATCAGTTCTCCGGCCAGGAGTCGTCGATCTGCGGGAGAACCTCGTCGAGGCTGTCGCCGTTTACCCAGTCGACCATACCGGTCCAGAAGGCGCCGGTTCCGACTTGCCCGGGCATAAGGTCCGAGGCGTCGAAGCGGAAGGTCGTCGCGTTCTGCAGGATCTCCGCGTAGCCTCTGTCTACATCGGTCGGGTACCAGCTCAAGGGCGTGTCCTTGTGCGGCGAGACGAAACCGCCCTGCTCGAGCCATCCCCGGGTCGATTCCCCGGTAGCGAGCCACCGCATAACCGCGCGAACTTCCGGGCGGTCCTGCATGGCGCTCAAGAGGTCTCCGGCACCGAGGACCGGGCGACCTTGGTTTTCTTCGTCGATCGGCGGGAGGTAAAAGTAGTCGATGTCGTCGCCGATGGTTGTGCCGTCCGGGAAGAAAGCCGGGATAAAACTCGCCTGGCGATGGAGCCACCCCCGGGGCGGATTGTTCAACAGCGGCGTTGCGGCGTCGCCGAAGGGAACCGTCAAAATCGATCGCGTCCCTCCTCGGACAAAGTCTTCGTTCTTCCAGATCTCTTCTATGTACCCCATGGCTTCCCGCACTTCCGGGGAGTCGAAGGGCAGCTCGCCGACGACCCAGGCGTCGTAGACCTCGGGGGGATGTATCCGGAGCATGACGTCTTCGAGCCAGTCGGTGGCGACCCATCCGGTTGCACCGGCGCTTTCTATACCGATACTCCAGGGGGTGTTGCCGTCGGCGACCATCTGCTCGCTAAGAGCCAGCATCTCATCCCAGGTTTCGGGGATTTCGTACCCCGCTTCGGAGAACTCCGGAACCGGATACCAGACCAACGACTTGACGCTTGCCCGGTACCAGACGCCGGCCATTATGCCGTCGTGGCTGGCAAGGTCGAGCCAGCTCTGGTCGTACTTCTCTTCGAGGTAGCCGTCTGCCATCCAGGGATTAATGTCTTCGACGGCGCCCCGTTCGACGAGGTCCTGCATCAGGCCCGGCTGGGGGAAGGCCGCGACGTCGGGGGGATCTCCACCTTCGGCCCGGACGGTAATGAGCGACTCGAAGTCACCGCTTCCCTCGTAGACAATGTCGATTCCCGTAGCTTCTTCGAAGGGACCCATGGCCGCGTTAAAGCGGTTGGCGTCCTCGTCGACGAAGGCTCCGAAAATATTGACGGTGGTTCCGGAAAGGTCCTCCCCGTCGGTCCAGGGATTGTCGGTGTAATCCACGTCGGATTCGGCAGGTGCGGCCTCCTCCTCTCCGGGTCCGCAGCTGACGATTAACACGAGCGCCAGTGCGGCAATCAGCAATAAGCTAAATTTCTTGATCATATTTCCTCCTTCGAACTATTGGTTGCGGGTTGCAACCAACTAAAAACGTACCACGGCCCCATCGGGGTGTCAACAAAAACGTTTTGTGATCTTTTCGGCCGGCGGCCGACACCCGGGAGGCACGGCGCCGGAAATCCTTTGACACCGCATCCATTAGGGTGTAGCTTGGTTGTCGCAACCAACTAGGGAGACGCCCCGGGATGACCCCCCACAACGTGAGCAACATAAACACTACCCGCGTTCTCCGTTCCGTCTGGCTGAACCCCGGAATCAGTCGGGTCGAGATATCCAAACGTCTCAACCTAAATAAGTCGACCATCTCTAAGATAGTTTCCCACCTGGAGTCCCTCGGTATCCTTGAAACCTCCTCCGTCGGAGACGCCGGCCCGACCGGAGGCCGACGACCCATTTATCTTCAGGTCAATTCGACCTGGGGGTGCGTGATGGGCGTTGAGATTCAAACCGAAGCATTCACCGTTATCGGCACGGATCTCCACGGCGACATCTTCTTTAGCCATACCGAACCCCTGGACATCCGCACTTCCGGGCTCCTCTCGGCTTTCGTCGACATCGTGACTCGTTTTCGGCCTAATCTCGAGGCCAAGGGAATGAACCTGATCGGCATCGGGGTGGGGCTTCCGGGATTCGTCGACCCGGTAAAGGGTGAGCTGAAAGCGTCGAGACCGCTGGAAATGTACGAGTCCTTGGCCTTCGTAGAGGAGGCCCGGGAGCGACTCGGGACATCGATTCCCATCATGGTCGATAACGACGCGAATTGCGGCTGCTGGGGGGAGCTGGCGGTTCGCCACACGTCCCGACCGGCGGACTTTCTTTTTGTGTTGGGAGAGCTACGCAAGCACACCGTCGAAATGGACGACTACCGGATTATGGCCCTCGGACTCGGCATTGTTATCGACGGGAAGGTTCACCACGGAACAGGCAATTCTGCCGGCGAGTTCCGGAGCATTCTCTATCGCCCCAACCAGGTGAACCAGTTTTCCCTTACCGACGAAGAAGCTCGGCACTTTTTGATGGATCCCGAGGTGGATCGGCGGGTCGTCGGCGAGCTCGCCCAGCACATTGCCTTTCTGGTGCACACCTTGAACTTCGAGCGGGTAATCATCGGGGGGCCGATCGAGGCCCTTGCCGACGACCTTATTCCGGAAATTGAAAAAGAGACGAAGGACAAGTGGGCGTATCCGGGACCCGTGAACTGCACCATTTCTCTCTCCCGCCTCGGAGACCGGGCGGTAGCCTTCGGCGCCGCCGCCATGTTCCTAGAGCACCTCATCACCATACCCAACGTCGCCTCGGAGCGAGATATGGCTCTGTCTGGTATCGAGCTTCTCTCCTTTATGCCGGCACGATAGAATAAGGAATGGCTACGGACTTTATTCCCGTCGAGCGGCAGCAGAAAATTCTCGACGTCGTCGACGATCGAGGCGTCGTTCGCGTCGCCGAGCTGAGCAAGCTCTTCGGCGTCTCGGATATTACGATCCGGAGAGATCTTATCGCCCTCGAATCCGAGGGTGTCTTGACGCGGTCTCACGGCGGGGCGATCTCTCCCCGGCATTTTCAGCGCGAACCGTATTACGCCCAGAAGGGGGAGAGAAACCTTCGGGAAAAGCAGGCCATCGGCCGGGCTGCTGCGGCGCTGGTGGAGGCCGGCGAAACCATCCTCGTAAACTCCGGCTCCTCGACCCTGGAGTTTCTCCGGCGTCTTCCGAACGGAGAGCTCCGGGTCGTAACGAGCAACGCCGATGCGCCGAAGGTGCTCTACGAAAAATCCATAGAGTGCATCGTGGTCGGTGGCGTGTACCGCGCCCGGTCCAACTCCTTCGTCGGGGGCCTCGCAGTTTTGACCCTGGAGCAGGTGTACGGCGCGAAGTGCTTTATCGGTGTCGACGGCCTCGCACTCGACGCCGGGATAACGACTCCTCATCATCAGGAAGCCGAAATCGCCCGGTTGATGATTCGTCGCACCCGGGGAAAGGTCGTCGTCCTTGCCGATTCGTCGAAGATCGGCGGCGTCTCGCCCTTTGTAACGGCACCCCTCTCGGACGTCGACGTTTTAGTGACCGACACCGGAATTACCGACGAGTCGCGAATCGCCCTCGAGGAGCAAGGCATTCACGTGGTAACCGCCGACATCGGCAACGAAGGTGTCAACAAGCTTGTTGACACCTCTTAAACGATCATAAAAACTCATTGACAATCAAAATAGTTCGGCTCATAGTATGTGATTGTGGAACGCTTCGACGTAGCCGTTATCGGCGCCGGCGTCTCCGGCGCATCGATTGCCCGCCGCCTCTCCGGGTTTGAACTGTCCGTAGTCCTTCTCGATAAGGAGGCGGATGTCTCCTTCGGGACATCGAAAGCCAACTCCGGCATCGTTCACGGCGGTTTTCATCACAACAAGAAGTACCTCAAGACGCGCCTCGAGCTTCAGGGGGCCGGCATGTACCCCCAGCTCCACCGCGAGCTAGGGTTCCCCTACCGGCAGTGCGGAATCGTCGTCGCGGCGTTTTCTCCGGAGGAAATGACGATATCCGAGCATTTGTATCGTCAGGGAGTCGAAAACGGGTCCCTTGGGATTGAGGTCTGCGGGGCGGCCCGGATCAAGGAGCTCGAGCCAAAGCTGCACGAAGACGTCATCGGCGGTCTCTACGCCCCTGCGGGGGGAATTATCGAGCCGTACCGTTTTGTCTTTTCCCTCGTCGAGAACGCGCGGGAGAACGGGCTTGAAGTGGTTACCGACTTCGAAGTTTCGGCGGCACGGAGAATCGACGATGGCTTCGAGGTTTCTGCTCGGGACGGGCGAAAGCTGCGGGCGAACTACGTCGTAAACGCGGCCGGTCTCTATGCCGACGCCGTGTCCGGTCTCTTCGGTGCCGAGGAGTATCACATCCATCCCCGGAAAGGGGAGTATCATCTACTCGATCGTCGAACCCCGGCCTGTCCCGACCGAGTGCTCTTCCCAGTACCGACCGAAGTGTCCAAGGGGATGCTGGTGATTCCGACCGTCGAAGGAACGGTGTTGATCGGTCCCACGGCGGATGAAATCCCCGACAAAGAAGACCTTGGTACGACAGCGTCTCGGCAAGAAGAGATCGTGCGTTCCGCCCGGCGGTTGGTTCCGAGCGTCTCCCACCAGGACATTATCGCCTCCTTCTCCGGCCTTCGCCCGACCCTCGAAGGGGGCGATTTCTACATCGCCGAATCGCAAGAGCAACCGGGCTTTATCCACGTGGCGGGAATCCAAAGCCCGGGGCTTACCGCCGCACCGGCAGTAGGCGAGTACGTAAAAGAGCTGCTGAAATCCGCCGGCTGCCGGTTGACCGAAAAGCAGCGCTTCCAAGCGATGCTCCCGCCGGTAAGCCGCACTCGAACCGAGTCCGACGAAGAGATTCAGGCGGCTTGGGAGGCAGATCCCCGGGAGGGTCAGGTCGTCTGTCGCTGCGAGAGCGTTACCCGGGGAGAAATCGTAACCGCCATTCGCCAAGGGCACCGAACTCTCGACGGTATAAAGTTTTCGTCCCGAGCCGGCGCCGGCCGGTGCCAGGGCTCCTTCTGTCTGCCGAGGCTTCTCGAGCTCGTCGCCCTAGAGGCCGACGCCCCCATAACCGACGCGACCAAGCGCGGTGGGGATAGTTGGGTCATCCGCGAGACGCTCCCGGGGACCCCGGCGACGCCGAAGGCGAACGGGGCGGCGGGG
>CAZTRQ010000049.1:0-11409 GCA_964616245.1 uncultured Spirochaetaceae bacterium
TTCGCGTATTCCTTAATCGATTCCTCGAGGCTCGGGTCGAGGATGTTTCGCTCCCGTTCCTCGATACCTCGAAAGGGATTCGCTATCAACTGCTCGATGTGGGAGGTGACGGCTTCGGTATCCCCGACGACGAAGAGCGTCCCCACCGCCTTTCCTTCGCGCCCCTCGGCGGCCAATTCGGAGATAAGCTGCACCGTCCTGGTTAAGACGTGCTCGTCGAGATCCTCCGGGAGCGCCGCCCGGCTTAAGGCCCCGGCGAGGGAAAGCCGGGTCTCCACCGGCATAAGCCGGATCGCGTCGAGGCGGTTGGACCCCGGCTCCCCGTATACGCTCACCGAGTACGCGACGCCGTCGAGGTGTCCCCGGGAAGCCAGGTACAAGAGGTCGAGGTGGAGTTGCGCCGGCCGCCGGAGTCCCTGGAAGGGCACGGCAAAGCTGCCGAGCGCCTCGCCGTCGGACTGGACGTGTCCCGCTACGACAACCGAGCGCCCTTCGATGAGGCGCCGGAGATCCTTCCCCCGGGAAATCGCATCGCTGTGGACAACAACCCGGGAGCTTTTGATTTTTTCCGAGAGGGATGCGGCCGCCTCCAAGATGCCCCGGGAGACCGCTTCGTCGGAAAGCGCGAGCTTGCGTGGCACCTGAAGGTGACCCTCCCGAAGGCGACGGATAAGGTCGTCCTTGCCCTTCGCCTGGAGAAGGGAGCTAACGAAGCCCTGATCCTTCAACGCCCGGGCCACTGCGGTAAGCTGCTGCAGATGCTGTTCCTCGTTACTCGCGAGGAGGACGACAAGATGAACCTGGGAGTCATCCGCCGCGTCCCAGGGGATTCCCTCGGTGCTCAATCCGAGCGCGACGTGGGCGCCGTCGATCTCGGGAAGAACGGCATGGGGGATAGCGATTCCCGGAGCGACCCGGGAGGAGATCTGCGACTCCCGAGAGCGGACGGCTTCCAAGAGGCGTTCCCGATCGATGCCCGGAATGCTGTCGACAACGAGATTAACCAGGGTCGTGATGGCCCTCTCCTTGTCCTCTTCGGATAGAAGAGCGACGCGCGTCGGGTCGAGGTCGAATAGTGCTTCCACGCTTCTATTCTTTGCCGGGCCGGGCCTCCGGTGCAAGGGCCGAAAAAAGGGGCCGGTGCAAGGGCACCGTTGGCGGGGTGCCCCGGATCGCGTACTATAAAGCTTATGCTATCCACCGAAAGCGAATCCCAGATCGAGATCCTGAAGTTCGAGGCCCATAGCCCGCTCTTAAGGGACTTTATCGCCCTCCCGAAAAGGATCTACGCCGACGACCCCTACTGGGTTCAACCCCTCAACGTCGATCTTAAGACGCTTCTCGATCCGGCGAAGCACCCCTACCATCGGCACGCATGGTCGGTGCTCCTTTTGGCCACCCGGGACGGCAAACCGGCAGGCCGGATGGCGGTACACATCAACCATCGCTACAACGAGCGTTGGAAGGAATCGGTCGGCTCCTTCGGTTTCTTCGAATGCGAAAACGACGTCGAGGTGGCCAGGGCCCTCTTTGCCCACGCCGAGGAGCTTTTGAAGAAGCGCGGTTGCGATGTGATTCGGGGACCCTTCAGCTGGTCGACCAACGAGGAGTTAGGGATACTAATCGACGGCTTCGACAGCTCTCCGGCTATCATGATGACCCATAACCCGCCGTACTACGCGGATCTTATCGAAGGCTGCGGGTACGAGAAGGCGAAGGATCTATACGCCTACTGGATCGACGACGCCGCGGGAATACCCGCCCGCCTCGAGCGGGGCGTCGAGCTGATTAAGAAACGAAAGAACGTCGCCATCCGGTCGATCGACATGAAGAATTTCGACCGGGACGTCGAGCTTGCGATGACGGTCTACAACGAGGCCTGGTACGAGAACTGGTCCGCCGTCCCCATGACGACGGAAGAATTCCGCCACCTGGGTAAGGAGCTAAAGACGATCGTAGATCCCGAGCTGGTGTACTTTGCCTTCGTCGACGGAGACCTCGCGGGCTTCGCCCTTTCGGTTCCCGACGCCAACCAGGCCATAAAACTTGCCAAGGGCCGACTCTTTCCCTTCGGGATAGTCCGGATGCTATGGGAGCTAAAGAAGGTAAAGCACGTCCGGACCCTCGCCCTGGGCGTGATGGAGAAGTACCGCGGCTCCGGGATCGACACCGTTCTCTACTACGAGACATTTAAGCGAGGTCCTGCGAGGGGATACCACTCCGCCGAGATGTCCTGGATACTCGAGGACAACTACGCTATCCGCAACCCCCTGGAGAAACTGGGGGGCCGGATCTATAAGACCTACCGGATCTACGAGAAGAGACTCTAGGAAGACGGAATGCTAGCCTTCGTTACCGGCGCAACGGGATTTATCGGGTTTCACTTGGTTCGCAAGCTTCTTTCCACGGGATGGCGGGTTCGGTGCCTTATCCGGAACGCCGGAGAACGCGGTGCCTTGATCGCCGAGCTCGGCGCAGGTTACGCCGACAGCCTCGAAGTAGTCGACGGAGACTTAAACGACCCCGAGGCGCTGAGCCGGGGCGTCGAAGGCGCGGCCGTCGTGTACCACCTCGCGGGGACCGTTATCGCCGTCGACAAGATCGGCTACTTCCGGACGAACTTCGACGGCACCGTCAACCTGGTGAACGCCCTTTTAGGCACCCACCCAAAATCCACGCCCCCGCGGTTGGTCTTCGCCGGCTCGCTCGCCGCCGGGGGGCCGAATCCGCCGGGACACCCCCGATCCGAAGGGGACCCGGACCGCCCGATAACCCACTACGGACGGAGCAAACTGGCGGCGGAGGAGTACATCCTGGAGTATCGCGAAAGCCTCTGGTCCGCTATTCTCCGGCCCGCGGCGGTCTACGGTCCCCGAGACCCCGGGTTCGCCTCGATCTTCCGGGCGGTGTCCCGGGGAATCCGGGTCGGCTACCTTGGGCGGGACACCGAGCTAAGCCTTATCTACGTCGAGAACCTGGTGCAGGCGCTGATAGCGGTAGGAGCCGGCTCCGGGCCCTCGGGAGAGGTCTACTACGCGGCGGATCCGCCGATCGTCACCGTCGATGCCTTCCAGAAGGCGATCGCTGCGGCGCTGGAGAAACGGACCCTTCGCCTGCCCCTGCCGAAGCTTCTTGTTCTCTTCGCGGCCCTCGTCGCCACGGGGGTTCAGCGGCTTACCGGAAGGCCGTCGTTCTTCAATCTGCAGAAAGTAATCGAGGCGGTCCAACCGGCGTGGAGCTGCACGGCGGAGAAGCTTTGGAAGTCCACCGGACTTACCCCGGAAATCGCACTTCAAGCAGGCGTGCGCCGCACCATCGCCGACTACCGACGAAACGGCGTGTTATAGCGCCTCGATTGCTCCGCAGTGCACAAAAGAATTACACTTAGCCTAATGAACCTCTATTTCCGCGACCAACGCCCATATGCAGCATAGGACTTGCCAATGAGTACAACAGAGCACGACATCACGCAGACCAACGGCGACGTTTTCGATAAGTGTTCGGCCTTTACCACGGCCCGGGCGTTCCGGGAGCGGGGGCTCTACCCCTACTTTCGCCCGATAGAGGCCTACCACGGCAGCCGCGTGGTCTCCGAGGGTCACGAGCTTATTATGGCGGGGTCGAACAACTACCTCGGGCTATCCCTCGATCCCCGGGTCCGGGAAGCGGCCCAAGAGGCGATCGTTACCTACGGTACCAGCTGCTCCGGTTCCCGCTTTATGAACGGCACCCTCAAGCTCCACGAGGAGCTCGAGGAGCGTCTGGCGGCCTTCGTCGGTCGGGAAAGCGCCCTCTGCTTTACGACGGGCTACCAGACGAACCTCGGCGCCATCTCGGCCCTCGTCGGAAAGGGCGACCATATCATTACCGACAAGTTGAACCACGCGTCGATTATGGACGGCATCTTCCTGAGCCAGGGAATGCACACCGGAGCCCAGGTGCACCGCTTTAAGCACAACAACATGGCGCAGTTGGAGGCGATTCTCGACGGTATTCCCGACGAGGATTCGATTCTTCTGGTAACCGACGGGGTCTTTAGCATGGAGGGGGATATCGCCCGGATGCCGGAGATCCGGCGCATTACCGATCGCTACAACGCCCGCATCTACCTCGACGAGGCCCACGCAATCGGCGTGGTCGGCGAGACGGGGCGAGGAACCTTAGAGCACTACGGCGATGCCTCCTTGGCGGATTTGGTGATGTGCACCTTCTCCAAGTCCTTCGGCTCCATCGGCGGTTTCGTCGCAGGGGATGCGGTTGTCATCGACTTTATCAAACACCACGCGAGGCCCCTCATCTTTAGCGCGAGCATGCCCCCACCGAACCTCGCCGCGGCGATGAAGGCCCTCGACATTATCGAGGAGGAGCCCGAACGGGTTCAGCGGCTCCAGCAGATCGCCACAAAAATGCAGGCGGGGTTCAAGCAGATCGGTTTCGATATTGGAACGACGGAGACCGCGGTTATCCCCCTGATAATCGGAGACGACGAGAGGACCTTTTACTTCTGGAACTATCTCTACGAGCATGGGGTTTACGTCAACCCGGTGGTCAGCCCTGCGGTCCCGCCGAACCGCGCTCTGGTCCGGACCTCCTACATGGCAATCCATCAGGACGAGGACCTGGACAAGATTCTCGAAGTGTCGGAGAAAGCGGCGAAAGCGGTCGGGATTCTCTAGAGTTTAGGCGCTTAGAGCTCGACAACCACCTTGCCCCGAACGTGGCCGCTCTGGCTCATCACGTGGGCCTGCGAGATACCTTCGAGCCCCGGTACGGTGGTTACTGTCACCCGGAGGCTGCCTGCCTCGAGCTTGGACATAAGGTCCGAGAGTTGACGCGCCTGGGGCTTGACCAGCATCCACTTGACCCGTTGGGAAGAGACGTTCCGGGCGTCCGAGGTTAGCGCAACCAGAATGCCGTGGCGGGCCAAGACGGAGAGGGAACGCTCCCGGGTCTCCCCACCGATGGGATCCAGAATCGCATCCACAAAATCCACCTTCTCTTCCCACTTCGGGTCGTTGTAGTCGACGACCTGGTGTACCCCAATCGCTTCTAGGTACTGCCGGTTCCGGGGAGACGCGGTCCCGATAATCTCGCACCCCGCGTCCTTTGCCAGCTGAACCGCCAAATGCCCGACCCCGCCGGCCGCTCCGTGGATGAGCAGCCGGCTTCGGATCCGAAGCTTTGCGACGTCGAAGAGGGCCTGGTAGGCGGTAAGCCCCGCCAAGGGAAGGCCGGCGGCCGTTTGGAAACCGATACCCTCGGGAATAGCCTCCACCTCCCGGCAATCTGCCCGGACGAACTCGGCGTAACCGCCGCCGGGTGCGGGAAAGTTGACCATGCCGGCTACTCGGTCGCCCACGGCACGGTTGGTTACTCGACGGCCGACATCGACGACCTCTCCCGCAACGTCCCAGCCGACAACGAAGGGTGGATCTCCGAGATGGGAAGCCACCCCCTTGCCCGACCGGGTCTTGTGGTCCACGGGGTTTATCCCGATGGCACGGACACGGATAAGCACGTCTTCGTGACGCAACTCCGGTAGCGGAAGCTCTTCGACGGTAAGAACGTCGGGCCCCCCGAAACGAGGTACAACGACGGCCTTCATTTTTTCTGGGAGTGGTGTTTTATCTTTCGTGGCCACGGTGCGCCCTACTATAAAATAGATTTTTCGATTTTACTATGAGTGGCTATATTGTCTACAGCGGAGGTAATGTAATGAGACAGACCATCTGGATCGCCGCAATTGCGCTCTTAGCCGTGGGATTCGTCACGGCCCAGTCAAATCGCCAGGACACCGGGAGGACCAATATGCCCGAAGAGATCACGACCATCGATTACGATATTACAACCCCGGGTAAGGACTACCCGATCGAGCTCTCGGACGAACAGTGGCGGAGCCGCTTGTCGGACTTCGAATACTACGTCCTCCGGCAGAAGGGCACCGAACGTGCCTTTACCAGCCCCTTGGACGGCGTCAAGGAGCCGGGAATCTTCTACTCCCGGGCGACAGGGCAGCCGCTGTTTTCGACGGAGCATAAGTACGACTCCGGAAGCGGATGGCCGAGCTTCTGGCGGCCGATTACCCTGGAAGCCATCGACTACTACGCCGACAACGGCTTGTTTATGCGGCGGGTCGAGGTTACCGACAGCTCGAGCGGCTCCCATTTAGGGCACGTCTTTAACGACGGTCCGGACCCGACGGGGCTTCGGTACTGTATAAACGGAGCTTCGCTCATCTTCGTTCCCGAAGGGGCCGAGCCGCCGCAGATCGTCAAGGACTACATCGCCGAGTTCGGCGATCCTTTGGCGGAGTAGACCGGTCTGCGTCGAACCACTACATTCTTAGCCATGAGAACGAGAGCAAAGGTGATAGTTAGGTTGGCGGGGAGCGTTCTTGTGGCGCTCCTGCTGGTTTCCTGCGGCGGTCGAGAAGAGATAGACGTGGAGACCGCCGAAGGCCTCCGGGATGCCTCCCTCGAAGAGCAGGTTCTCCAACGGACCGTTTCTCGCCCCGGGGGGCAGGGCTACGAACCCGGGGTCGTCGGGGGCACCTGGGTTACCACGCTAACCAACGACCCGAAAACCTTTAACTACGTCAACGCCCAGGACGCCGAAACCAACTCGATTATCGGTGCCACATTCGACTATCTGGCCGATTACGACGTCTACACTCGGGAGTGGACCCCGAACGTCGCCTCCTTCGAGATCGAGGTCGACGAAGCCGCCGGCGAGCTCCGCATCACCTTTACCCTCCGGGACGATCTCTACTGGACCCTTCCGGGGCAGAGCCGGGAGGAAGGGGTCAAGGTAACCTCCGACGACGTAATTTTCTGGTACGACGAAATCGTCGCCGAGCCGCAGTTTCAGATGAGCGGCTTCGCGCAGCAGTTCGTCGACATGCCCGACGGCAGCCGGGGCCGGATTACCGTCGAAAAAGTAGACGATAAGAGCTTTACCTTCGTCTACCCCCGAATCGTCGCGAACCCCACCCTCTCGTCGAACATGGTGTTTGGACCCCGACACCTCTTTGAGCCGGCCCTCCGGGAGGGGGGAATCGAGGCGGTGCAGAACCTCCTGAGCGTCGACGTCGACCCGCGTACCATCCCGTCGATCGGGCAGTACCACATCGTCGAATACTCCCCGGGAATCCGGTTGGTGATGCAGCGGAACCCAAACTACTGGAAGACCGACCAGAACGGGACCAGCTACCCCTACATGGAAGAGGTTATCTACCGGATCGTCCCGGACCGGAACACCGAGTTTCTTCTCTTCCGGGACGGCAGCAAGGACGCCTACAGCCCCCGGCCGGAGGATCTTACTCCGCTATTGGAGCAAGAGAACCCCGACTACACCGTCTACAACGGCGGGGAAACCCTTGGGGCGAGCTTCTTTGTGGCCAACCAGAACCCGGAAAACATGGACCCCTTAGTCTACTCCTGGTTCGTCCAAACCGAGTTCCGCCAGGCCCTCTCGAGCCTCCTAAACCGGGAGCGGATCGCCAACCAGGTCTACCGGGGCCTCGCCCGGCCGATGGAGCATCTGTTTGCCCCACCCAACCCCTACTTCAACGAGGAGATTACCCTCGAATACACCTACAACCCCGAGCGTGCGGTTGAGCTCTTGGAGAGTATCGGGGTTACCCGGGATTCCGAGGGCGTAATGAGGGACGCCGAGGGGAATAGAATCGAGTTCGACATAAACATCGGGGCGGAGAACAACATCGGAATCGACATGGCCAACATCTTCGCCGACGAGCTCGACTCGATCGGCATTACCGCGAACGTCCGGCCGATCGATTGGCAGCAACTCGTGGAGCGGTTGTCGGTTAACTACGACTGGGAAGTCGTCCTCCTCGGTGCCTGGGTCTGGTACTGGCCGACCCAGGGCTCCAACGTCTGGCCCTCCTACGGGAACAACCATCTCTGGCATCCCCTCCAGGAAACCCCGGCGACCGAGTGGGAAGCACGAATCGACTACCTCTACAACGAAGGCAAGTTTACCATCGACAACGACCGGCGGCAGGAGATCTACGACGAGTTCCAGAGAATCCTTCTCGAGCAGGTCCCCATGTTCTGGACGGTCCAACCCCTCGCCTTTACCGCGGTTCGGGACAAATGGACCAATGTCTACTACGATACCCTCGGTGGGCTCGATTCAACTTATCTCTACCTGAAGGAGAGCGCCCGAAGCCAGTAATGCAGGCCATCAAGAATCTTATCCGTCCCCTGGGACTCGGCATCTACCGGCTCCAAGCGAAGAGCCCGCTCCTTGCCTTTATCCTCGGACGGGTCATCTCCATGGTGGTTATTCTCTTCTTCTTAGGCCTCGCGGTCTTCGGATTGATGAGCCTCTCTCCGGGGGACATCGTAGAGAACTACGTCCGGAGCCAGATGTTCATGCAGAGCGAGCTCCGGCAGGCGGATAACGTCTACACCGAAGAGGCCATCGAGCTCGCGAAGGAGCGTCTCGGGCTCAACTTGCCGTTCTACCAGCAGTACTTTCGGTGGCTCCGGCAGATCTTCGTAGAGGGGGACCTCGGCCGGAGTCTGATCGCCCGGGCGCCGATTCTCTTCTTAATCCGGGACCGGATGGTCAATTCCCTGGTTCTCAACCTTATCTCTCTTTTCTTCCTTACCATCATCTCCTTTGGCCTGGGCATCTATTTCTCCAGCAAGGTCGGAACTAAAGTGGATGTCTGGGCGACGGCGATAGCTCTTTTCTTGCACGCCTTCCCGGGCATTTTGCTGCTTATCCTCCTGCAGCTCTTCGCCGCGGTGTCGGGGCTCTTTCCGATTACCGCGTACCCCTCGTTTCCGGCCTCCGAAGCACCGACGCGGTTCGCCTTTAGCTACCTCTACCACATCTTTCTGCCGCTTATCGGGGCGTTCTTAGGGGGAATCGGCGGAACCATGAGGATGATACGGGCGACGATGCTCGACCAACTCGGGCAACCCTACATCACCTCCTTGCGCTCCCGGGGCATCGGCGAGAGGCGCATCTACCTCGCCCACGCCTTCCGCAACACCTTGAACCCCTACATCACCTCGAGCGCCAACCTCTTCGCGAGCCTCTTTTCCGGCTCCCTGATCCTGGAGATTATCTTCTCCTACCCCGGCATCGGGAGGTTGATGTACGAGGCGGTGCGGCAGGAGGACATCAACCTGGTGCTGGCGAACATCATGTTCATCAGCTTTTTGATTCTCTTCGGGATGATCGTCGCCGACATTCTGCTGGCCGTGGTGGACCCGCGGATTCGGTTTTCCAAGTCATGAAGCGCTTCTTCTGGCACCTCCGGCACCGGCCCGTGGCTTTTGCCTCGGTTATCGTTCTGGTTCTTCTCTACGGGAGCATGCTCTTTGCCGAGTTAGTCTCGCCCTACCGGCCGACCACGGTCTTTCGGAGCCATAGCTACCACCCACCGAACGTCATCTTTTACTCCGAGGAGCTCGGCTTCCGGCCCCAGATCCAGCGCCACGTCCTTGTAGACAGGCTCAATTGGAGCTACGCCCGGGTCCGGGGGGACTACATTCCGATTCGCTTCTTCGCCCAGGGGCCCGAGTACAAGCTCTGGGGCCTTATTCCGATGCAGGTGCACTTTTTCGGCACCGACGCTCCCTACACGCTGGGTGCTCCCGGCTGGGAGGAGGGCGGCATGAACTACCCCGTCTTTCTGATGGGGGCCGACCACCTCGGGCGGGACATGTTCAGCCGGGTTATCCACGGGGGCCGGATCTCCCTTACGATCGGCTTTATCGGGATAGCCATATCCTTGACCCTGGCGATCGTCTTCGGGGGTGTCGCCGGCTACTACGGCGGGGCGACGGATTGGATTATCATGCGGGTGGCCGAGTTCTTTATCCTGATACCCGGCCTCTACATGATTCTCTTTCTCCGGTCCATCCTCTCCCGGGACATGGACTCAGGCCAGTCCTTTATTCTGATAACCGTTATTCTCTCCTTCGTCGGATGGCCCGGGAGCGCCCGGCTCATCCGGGGCCTCGTCCACAGCATAAAGCGGGAGGACTTTATCTCCTCGGCGCACCTCGACGGCGTGCCGACCTTGCCGCTCTTGTTCAAGCAGATTATCCCCCAGATGTCCTCGATATTGATCGTCAGTATTACCCTGGGGATTCCCGGGTTTATCCTTGGAGAAACCGTGCTCTCGTATCTCGGGCTCGGGATCGTCGACCCGGCGGTAAGCTGGGGCTCCCTCCTAAACCGGGATATTGCCTCCTTGAGCAATCTTCGGAACTTCCCCTGGTTCCTCTGGCCCGGAGGCTTCCTCTTGGCGACGACCCTGGCCTTCAACTTTCTCGGGGACCTCCTACGGGATGTCCTAGACCCCTACTTCCGGGAGAAAGCCGGATGAGTAGCTACGATCAGGCCGCCGGCGGAGCGGCCGCCGAGCACCGGGCCGGAGACCGCCCGGCCGGAGCCGAGCCCCTCCTCTCGGTCGACAACCTCGCCGTCGAGTTTTCCACCCCGGCGGGACCCCTCTTCGCGGTCCGGGGGATCGGCTTCGACGTACACCCCGGGGAGGTCCTCGGTATCGTCGGGGAAAGCGGCTCCGGCAAGAGTGTGACGGCGCATTCGATTATGCGGCTGCTGCCGGAGAACGGCAGGATTTCCAACGGCAACATCCGGTACCGGGGGGAAGAGGTCGCCGCCTTCGAAGGCGCCCGACTGCAGACCTTCCGGGGGGGCGATGTCGCGATGATCTTCCAGGAGCCGGGGCGCTCCTTCGATCCGATCTACTCGATCGGTAAGGCCCTCGCCGAGACCATCCGGGCCCACCAACCGGACCTCGACGAGGAGGCAGTCCGGGAGAAGTCGATCCGGCTCCTCCGGGAGGCAAATGTTCCCGAGCCGGAGCGGCGGCTGGACAACTTTCCGCATCAGTTCTCCGGGGGCCTCCTTCAGCGCGTCATGATCGCCCTGGCGCTGGCCTCGGACCCGAAAATACTAATCGCCGACGAGCCGACTACCGCCTTAGATGTAACCATTCAGGCGGGCATTATCGATCTCTTGCTCCGCCTCAAGGAGGACCGGGGGCTTTCGATTCTGTTTATTACCCACAACCTGGCGCTTATTTCCAACATTGCCGACCGGATCGTGGTGATGTACGCCGGGTTGATTTTGGAATCGGGCCCTGCGACGGAAGTCATCGCCTCCCCCCGGCACCCCTACACCCGGGCGCTCCTCGACTCGCTTTTGGGCTTAGGCCAGCACTATACCCGGGACGTTCTTCCGACCATCGCCGGGTCGGTCCCGAACCCCTTCCGCCCGGAGCCCGGGTGCCCCTTCGCTCCCCGGTGCCCCCTCGTCCGCCCCGAATGCAGGACGGAGGTCCCACCGATCGTCTCCGAGGCGACGGCGTACCGCTGCGTGGTTCCCGGGGTCAAGGAGCCG
>CAZTRQ010000049.1:11509-17142 GCA_964616245.1 uncultured Spirochaetaceae bacterium
CCGGAGGCGCCGATGCTTAAGGTCTCCCGCCTCGAAAAGCGCTACAACCTCCACGCCGGCTTTTTCGCCCCAGTGGGACAGTACGTCTACGCCGTAAACGGGATGAGCTTCTCCATCGAACCCGGGGAGGTCTACGGCCTCGTCGGAGAGAGCGGCTGCGGCAAGACGACCGCCGCGAGGACCATCGTTCGCATGTTCGACCCCGACGGAGGCACCATCAGCTTCCGGAGCGCCGAGGGGACCGAATACGACGTCGGCACCGCCCGGGGAGCCGAGCTAAAGAGCGTTCGAAGCAAGATAAAGTACATCTTCCAGGATCCGGCGAAGAGCCTGAACCCCCGGATGAACATCAAGGACGTTCTCTTGACGGGGTACCGCTACGCGCCGAACTGGCCCGGAACGACCAAGGCTGCGAAGGAGGCGGCGGCGATCCTCGAAGAGGTGGGGCTTTCCGCGCAGGACCTCGAGCGCCGTCCGGCGGACTTCTCCGGGGGGCAGCGGCAGCGCATATCGATCGCCCGGGCACTCATCCAGCGCCCCGAGGTGCTGGTTTGCGACGAGGTGGTGTCCGCCTTAGACGTCTCGATCCAAGGGCAGATTCTGAATCTGTTGATTCGCCTAAAGAAGGAGCACGGCTTTTCGATGCTCTTTATAGCCCACGACCTGGCGGTCGTCTCCTACATATCCGACCGGATCGGCGTGATGTACCGGGGCTTGCTGATGGAGGAAGCGCCTTCGGAGCGCCTGGTCGCCGAGCGCCGGCATCCCTACACCCAGCATCTCTATAACGCGCTCCCGAAGCTCGCCGCCGGAGGCGCCAAGGAAGGTTTCGGCATAAGCCCCTTCGAAGAGTCGACGGACCCGACCAAGCCGCCGGTGGACGACATCGACCTTTCCGAGGAGCGCCCGGGCCTCACCGAGGTTGCTCCGGAGCACTTCGTCTCGCGGTTTTTCGCTAGCCGATAATCTCTTCGGCGGTAACCCCGACCCGTTTCTTGCCGAGGAATCCGAAGGCGGCCCCGGCACCCGAAACCACCAATCCCAGGCCGCCAAGACCCCAGGGAAACGGGATCGGCATAGCGGTCACCAGGCCTAAAACGCCGGCGAGGAGCCCGAGAAACCCCACCCAGAGCAAAACCGCCGCCAGGACGCCGACCCGGCGCCGCTTTTTCTCCAGTCGCTCTTCGACGAACATCACCCAGCGATAGAGCGTCTTTAGGTCGGCGTCGGTGTTTCCGTCGTCGAGGCGCCCTTCGTCCAGGCTCTGGGCGATCTTTAGGGCTGCGTCACCCCGACGGAGCCCTTCGACGATCTCCGGAAGGAGCCTCTCGGCAAGAGCCGCGAGGCGGCGCTCTTTTTCGGCGACGCTCTCAGTCATTGTACACCCGCCGCTCGTCCGGCTCGTCGCTTGGCCCCGACATAAAGCTATAGGGGACCGCGAGCCCCACGAGGCCGAAGACCGCGGCGACGACGACGAAGACGAAGGAAGCGCCCCAGAGCCCCCAGACATTGTCCAGCCGCCGGCGGTCTGGATTATCCGGGTTGTAGAGTACGATTACCCGGCCTCCGACCTCGTAGGGCCGGCTGTGGGTCCCCCGGTTGGCCCGAAACTCGATTCGCTCCCTGTTGATCGTTCGAAACTCGACCATAGGGTAGTAAAGGTCGCTCCCGCCGCCCACGAAAGGAGCGCCGTTCTCGACCACCTCGTACCCGGTAACGGTGCCCTCGGCGGCCTCCGCGCCCCGGAGAAAGAATAGGGTCTGCACCGCCAAGCCGAGAGCAACCAGTAGGAGCACACCGGCGAGGTAGAAGAAGACCCGGCCGAAGGCTTTTCGAGCGCCTCGGGGCATCATACCAGGTCGCAGGCCTCTGCCGGCATCCAGTGGGCGGCCTGCCCCTCCCACTTTACGTTACACCCGATCGGGTTAGTCGCGGGCACGGAAATCGGCTTTCCGGCGGTCAGCTCTTCGAGGGCTCGGTCCAGGTCGTTCACGCTGATCTTTTCCGGTTCCCGGGGCTGATCGACGGCCCGACCGGTGTAGACCAGCTTTCGGTCTTTGTCGAAGACATAGAAATGCGGCGTCCGGAGTGCCCCGTAGGCGACCGCAGCGGATTGATCCTTGTCCCGGAGATAGACCCAGGGAAACTTGTGCTCTTCCATCCGCTCGACCATGTGGTCGAAGCTGTCGTCCTCGTTGGTCTTCTCGCTGTTGGAATTGATGCCCACGAAGGCTACTCCCTTCGGGGCGAACGTTTCGACCGTCTGCCGGGTAACCTCGTCGGAACCTTTGACGAAGGGGCAATGGTTGCAGGTAAAGAAGACGACGAGGTAGGGGCTACTGTCGAAGTCGTTAAGAGAGTAGGTTTTGCCGTCGGTCGCCGGAAGGGAAAAGTGCTGAGCCGGCTCGCCTATCTGAAGCGTAAAGGCCATCTGTTCCTCCTGTTGCACGCTCTGTCTGTGTCCTTCCAAGATACAAAACCAGAAAGAAACCGCCCATTCTTTACCGAAAAACTACCTGTTTGTATCTTAAAGGCCATGGATAAGACGACGACACAAAAATACGCAGTTCTGGATCTCGAAGGGGCCACGTGCACATCCTGTTCGATCGCTATCGAGCATCTCGGACGAAAGCTCGACGGCGTCAAGGATATTTTCGTCGATCGGGGCACTAATACCATTCAGATGGCATACGACGGCAACGACGAGGTGGTGACCAAGGTTAGCGACTTCGTGGACCGCCTCGGTTACAAGGCGGTGCTCCGGTCGACTGGGGAGGCATAGGCGACCGCCGCCGGAGCCCCCTAGAGCGCCTGGCTAATGGTGCTCGACCCGACGGCTCCGCGGAGGTCGACGACCGTCCTGTTGAGGCGAGATAGTCGTTGGGCCAAGAGCCGTGCGAGAAAGATCCCATAATGCGGGTTGCTCTTTACCGCGTTAATAAAATCGTTCTTCGAGATCGGGAGCACCCGGGACGTTCCCTCGCTTAGCACAGTCGCCGAACGGCGGTCGTTCAAGAGAAAAGACATTTCGCCGAGGAAGATGTCGGCCGCGGTAAGGGTCGATAGACGCTCGTCCTGATGGTAGACGGCCATCTTTCCGGCGACCATGTAGTAGAGGTAGTTTGACTCCTCCCCCTCGGTAAAGACAGTCTCCCCGTCGTGGAAGACGCGTTCCTCCTGGTTGGCGAAGATTCCCGGGATAATGTTGCTCTTGACCGGCTGATGGGCGAACTCGAAGGAGACCTCGTTCCCTGCCTCGTTGTAGCTAAGGTTCTCCATGTAGTGCTCGGTCATTTGAATGCCGTGCCCATGGAGTCCCAGGTTGACGCCTTCCTTCCGTTTCGCGACCTGCGCCCGCCAGTCGAATCCCGCGCCTTGGTCCCGTATGGTAAAGTACGAGCGCTCCGGGGTAATGCGGTAGGAGAAGTAGACCCGTTTCGCACGAACTTCCGGATCCCTCGTCTTCTGCCGAATTAGATCCAGGATATCACCCTCGGTCTCCAACCAGTGGGACTTCTCGGCGTAGGATATATCGCAGTTTCCATGCTCCACGGCGTTCATCAACATCTCGAATATGGCGACATGGAGCCGCTCCTTGCCATCGTGGTCGATAAAGTTCGAGTTAAAGAGAAAGTTTGCGACGAGGTTCGAGTAAGCCCGGACGTTAAACGGGTCGTTATCCATTACGAAGGTGCCGGCAATCGAACCCGTCAGGGTACTCTGCAGGTCCCTCTGGTAGAGGATCTGGCTGTTCTGGATGACGATTCTCAGCACTCGAAAGAAGCTCGAGACGAACTGCCCCCGGGGTATCAAGCTGATGATGTTCGAGTTCGGCATCTGATCCGCGGCCCGTTGGGCATCCCGCCGGGAATGGACGACGATCAGACCGCCGTAATGGAGCCAGGGATCCGACTTTATAGTCTCGATGATCCGGTCCGTATCGATTCCGGAATCCGAGTAGTTTATTACGCTTATCTCCGGTAGCTCGTAACGGAGAAACTCCAGGGCACGGTCCGCGTCGTGGAAAACAATCGGTGCAACATATTCGCTGAACCGCTCGCAAACCTGGTGAATGCGTTCGCTCAGCTCTTGATCCTGGCAAATTATTGGCATCTTATACATCGAAGTTCCTCTATACCTTAGGAGTATCGGAAGATTCGGCGCTATTGCACACCTGTTGATAGCTCCTTCTATCTGTGTAACTATGCTTCGCATGCAGACTATCGCCTACGGTTTCCCGCGCTTGGGGTCCGAAAGACAGTTCAAGCGAGCGGTTGAGAGTTTTTGGAAGACCGACGGCGGGGCGCAGGATGAAAAGAAGCTCCTGGCCTCCCTCGGTGACATACAACAATGGATGAAGGATCGCTACGCGGAGACGGTCGACCTCTTCCCTTCGGGGGAAATGACGCTCTACGATCCGATGCTCGACACGGCCATCGCCGTCGGACTCTACCGTCCGAAGAATCTCTCGGAGTATTACGCCCTCTGCCGCGGCGGCAACGCCCTCGAGATGACCAAGTGGTTCAACACGAACTACCACTATCTCGTCCCGGAGTTCCACGATACCGAGCCGTCGGCTCTCGTCCCGGACACCGAGGCGTTCTTCCGCTTCGGTGACAAGGGGGGAATGCCCTCTCTCATCGGTCCCTTTACCTTTCTCAAGCTCGCAAAGGGAGTTAGGAAAGAGCTCTTCCCGGAGTTCTTGCGCACCATCGCGGCGACCTACCGAGACGCCCTCAAAGGGCGCAGCGCCGCGATTATCCAAGAGCCCGCCTTGGTTTTCGAGCTTTCACCCGACGAGCTTGCCCTGCTCTCGATGGCCTACGAAATTATCGCTGCTTCCGGATGTGCGATAAACCTGATGGTCTACTACGATTCGGTCGACTATCTCTCGGAACTCTACAAGCTACCGGTAGCAGGAATCGGTCTCGACCTGGTCCACGGGAGCGAAAACGTCGACGAGATCGAATCACTGAGCTTTCCTCAGGACAAGCTGCTTATCGTGGGCCTGGTCGACGGCCGAGATGTCTGGCGGACCAACATCGAAGAGGCCGTGTCCATCCTTAAGAGGCTCAGCGCCAAGGTCGAAAACCTTGCGGTATCGAACGCCGCGCCGCTTTTTCATCTTCCGGTAACTTTAGAGGGAGAATCTCTCGATCCGGCACTGACGGAGCGACTCGCCTTTGCGCGGGAAAAGCTCAAGGACATCGAGACCATCGCAGGCTGTTTCGAGGGAAAGATCGCGGTTCCCGAATGGCACGCGGCACCGATCGGTCGCAACGAAGAGGTTCGCTCTCGGGTGGCGGGTCTCGTACCTGAGGACTTCGATCGGAGCGTGGAATACCGTAAACGAGCCCAGATTCAAGAGCAACGGTTCGAACTCCCCCTCTTCCCGACGACGACCATCGGTAGCTTTCCCCAGACGACCGAAATCCGAAAGGCCCGGGCGAACTTTCGGAAGGGAACCATGGGCGAGAAGCAGTATCGGGCCTTCGTCGAGGGAACCATCGCCGACGTCGTCGAACGCCAAGAAAAGCTCGACCTCGACGTTCTCGTCCACGGCGAGGCGGAGCGCACGGACATGGTCGAGTTCTTCGCGGAGAAGCTCGAGGGCATCGCCTTTACCCAAAAGG
>CAZTRQ010000050.1:0-17105 GCA_964616245.1 uncultured Spirochaetaceae bacterium
TCGCGACGGACATCGAGATACACGCCCGGGAAATCGAAAAGATGCGGGTTCGCATCAATCAGCTTATCAGCGACGAGACCGGTAAGCCGATGGAGCAGGTCGAAAAGGACACCGACCGCGACTTCTGGATGGGAGCCGAGGAAGCGGTGGAATACGGGCTTCTCTCGGCGGTCGTTTCGACTCGAAAAGACTTGGAGAAGCAGATAGCCCCCTAGGCTGACGATCAATGGTATCTTCACTCAACGACCCCTACGGTGCCAAAGCGTTCGAGGGCTTCTCGGGCGAGCAACTTGCCAACCGCGAATTCTTCGTGCAGGGCAAAGTGCGAGATATCTTCGATCTAGGCGAGACGCTTCTAATCTATACCTCGGACCGCATATCGGCCTTCGACCGCGTGCTCGGTCTCGTCCCCCATAAGGGGGAGGTCCTCAACGCCCTCTCCCTATACTGGTTCCGCCACACCTCGGACATCGTTCCAAATCACATAATAAAGGCGATTACACCCCGGAGTGTCCTGGTAAAGAAGTGCGAGGTTGTACCCGTCGAGGTGGTTGTCCGGGGCTACCTTACCGGGTCTGCCTGGCGGGACTATTCTGCAGGCCGCTCGGTTTCCGGGATCGAGCTCCCCTCGGGAATGCGGATGAACGAGCGACTACAGGAGCCGCTGGTAACGCCTTCTACCAAAGCGGAACGAGGAACCCACGACGCCCCGATATCCGCAGAAGAGGTCGTGTCCCGGGGGCTCGCGACGACACAGCAGTGGGAAACACTGAGCTCCGTTGCCCTGGCCCTCTACGGCCGGGGTAGCGAAATCTGCGCTCACCGGGGTCTGATTCTGGTAGACACCAAGTACGAGTTCGGACTCCTCGACGGCAGGATCGTGCTTATCGACGAGCTCCACACCCCCGACTCCTCCCGGTTCTGGTACGCCGACAGCTACGAAGAGCTCTTCGCCCAGGGGGAGAAGCAGCGGAAAATCGACAAGGAGTACTTCCGGCAATGGTTGATGGAGCAGGGCTTCTCAGGCGACGGTGATGCACCCGAGATCCCCGACGAGGTGCTCCGAGAGGTGTCCAAACGCTACATTCGAGCCTACGAAGCCATTATCGGGAAATCTTTCGACCCAAAATCCAAGAACTTTGAAGTAGAACGCGCGGAAATCCTGTCTTACTTGGTAGAGAACAGCTAACCCTCTATCAGGAGCGTCTTACATGAATCACTTCTCGTTTTTCCTGCGTGTCTGCTGTATCGCGTCGGTTGTCGGATCGGTTGCCGGGTGCGGCGAACTCTTTCGAGGCGACGACGGAATAAGCGTCGTCAGCTACAACCTTCAAAATCTCTTCGACGGTGTCTCCGACGGCACCGAGTACCCGGCCTTCGACCCGGACCGGGGAAGCTACTCTTCGGAGGACTACCGCCGGCGCCTGGCGACCTTCGGGGACCTTCTTTCCGAGACCTTCCCTTCGGCGCCGTCGATGCTCGTTTTCCAAGAAGTCGAGAACCGCGGCGTCGCGACGGACCTCCTCGAGGCCGTCGGGTGGACCCACCTCTATCAACACGTCCTCTTCGATCCGGCGCCGGTGGGAAGCAACGGAGTCGCGGTGGCTTCCCGGTTGCCGGTGGTAGACCTTCGCAGCCATCGAAGCGTGTATCGAGGAAGAGCCGGGCGGACGATTCTCGAAGCGCGGCTCGGGACCGGGGAGATCGTCCTCTTCGCCAACCACTGGAAGTCGCGGCGCCCGAGTCCGGAGGCAACGGAGCCGCAACGCCGCCTCGCCGCCGCGGCGGTCGAGTATCGGCTCTCGGTGGCCGAGGCGGATCTATTTCTTGTGGTCGGAGACCTAAACACGGATTCTCCGGGCTTACCCGCCTTGGCGCAGCCTTGGGAAGGCGCGATATTCCCGGGAAGCTACTTCTACCAGGGGGCGTGGGAGCGAATAGACCACATCCTCTATGGGAAGGGCATTCGCAACGGATCCGAGGGGGACCAAGAGCCCGCGTACAGACTCGACTCCTTCGAGGTCGTTGCCGCTCCGGGGTTTCTTACCCCCGAAGGCCATCCGCGGCGGTGGCTTCCCCGGCACGGTGGCGTGTCGGACCACCTGCCCCTGGTCGCGCGCTTCTCGCCGACGGGCGCCGGCCGGTCTCCGGGACTGTCTACCAGACCCCGGCGTCTTCGAGGGTCGCGATAACCGCTTCGGCCCACCCCCGGTTTGCCGCCGGGCTCGCGGGGCTCGGATGCAGTACGCGAAGAATCTGGGTCTCGCCCAATCCGGCGCAGGAGTCCGCGACGGCCCGGAGTCGGTCCTCGGCAAACCGTCCGATTCCGACCAGAAACCGTGGGTCGAGAAGCTCGACGACTCGCCGGAGCCCACGGTCACAAGCCTCGAAGAGTCCGCGTCGCTCCGCCGCCGGAAGCTTGTCCGGAGTAATGTTTCTACCGGTTTCTCCGACAAAGGCCAGGGGGCAGTAGTTGGCCAGATAGTGATCGGCGAAAAACCGCTTCGGCGTCTCGAAGCGCTCCTCGAAGAGCCCCCAGAGACGTTTTCCGCTTACCTCCCGACGCTCGCTCGAGAGTCCGATGACCGGCCGCTTCGGATGAGAGAGCGCCGGCTCCTCGACGTCGGTGGAGATTCCCAGCCAGTCGCGAACGTAGACCGGATCGCCGAAGGGGATGCCCGTCTGGACCATCCCAAAGGGTCCCGGATTCATTCCGAGGAAGAGGACCTTGGGAGAAGAGTGGGCGTAGGTCCGGTGGTACTCCTCGAAGGGACCCCAGGCGTAGGCCAGCGGGTTATAGACCGTCACAACCGGCGCGGCAAAGGAGAGACTCTGGAGCTCATTCGAGAGTTTTCGGTACGCCGAGAGGATTTCTCGGGTAAGGAACGTTGAAGAGGACACGAGGCAGTCTATCCGGCAGCCTCGCCGCTCTTCAACGCCGGAGCGACGCCGCAGCGATTGCCCCGGGGGCGGCGTCACAGGGGCGGGTCACAAAGGGAGGCAAAACCGGTATGATCCCTGGCAATGGCGACCTTTACCTCTCCCGGCCAATACCTCCTGGCCCTCTCGGAGTCCACCACGCTGCCGATGGGCTTTTCCCTCTCCAGAACCCGCATTAGCTTTACGCCGACCGAGCGACCTACCCAAGAACCCTACGCGATGAACCTCTCGCTTATTCTCGCCGACAAACCGACGGACTCCTTCGCCTTCCTGTGTACCAGCAACCGGGTCGCCGGGGCCTCGGTGCAGTTGGCCCGGCGGAGAGCCCAGGAACCGCTGTTGCGGGGAATACTGGTCAACAATCGTATCGCCAACGTCGCCGTCCGCCAGGGGCTCTCCGACGCCGAGGCGCTGGTTTCCGCTCTCGGGAAGCGCCTCGGCGTGCCTCCGGAGCAGCTGCTTTCGGTGTCGACCGGCATTATCGGGTGGCGTTTACCGGTCTCGGATATGGTCGCCGCGTTGGACCCCCTCGCCGACGCTCTGGGCAGCTTTCGCCCCGGGGAAATCGCCGAGAGCATCATGACCACCGACTCCTACCCCAAGTGCCGGACCGTCGAAGTCGGCGGTGGCACCATAACTGCCATCGCAAAAGGCGCCGGTATGATCGAGCCCAACCTGGCGACGATGTTGGTCTTTATTTTGACGGACGTAGACCTGGACCGGGTAAGCATCCGGGAGGCCCTCTCCGCCGCCGTGGGGGAGAGCTTTAACCGTATCTCGGTCGACGGCGACCAGAGTACGAGCGACCTCGTGGCCATCGTAAGCTCTCGCCGGCGTCCGGCGGTGTCCCCCGGGGAGTTCGCCGAAGCGCTCACCACCCTCTGCCAAGCCCTGGCGGAGGATATCGTTCGCAACGGCGAAGGGGCGGGACACGTCATTCGGGTTTCCGTTTCGGGTGCCAAAGACGCCGTGGAAGCCGGGGCCTTCGGAAAAGCGGTGATAAACTCTCCCCTTGTTAAGACGGCCATTTACGGTAATGATCCTAACGTGGGAAGGATTCTGTCCGCACTCGGCGACTACGCCGGAAACGCCGGCCTCGACCTCGATCCCGAAGACCTCGAGATTCGGGTCGGAGAAGAGGCGGTCTACCACCACGGAGCCTTCGACTTGAACAAGGAACGAGAGCTCGCGCTCTCATCCTACCTTCAGACAACGGCGATGAACCCTCGGATAAAGGGGTTCCCGCAGCACGATCTCGCCGTCGAGATTGCGGTTACGATGCACCGCGGCGATGCTTCGGCTACCGTCATCGGGTGCGACCTGACCAACGAATACATCCGCGAGAACGCGGACTACCGGAGTTAAAACGATCAATATGTCCGACGATTTCGACAGCCAAGTACGAGAAGCAGGAAGGTCCTTGGACGCCTGCCGACAAGAGATAGCGCGACGCGTGGTGGGCCAAGCCGAGATGATAGACGGTCTTCTCGTCGGTCTCCTCTCCGGGGGGCACGTGCTCCTCGAGGGGGTGCCGGGGCTTGCCAAGACCCTCGCGGTCAAGGCCCTCGCCGAGGTTATCGACACCGGCTTTAAGCGCATTCAGTTTACCCCGGATCTGCTTCCGGCGGATCTAACCGGCACGATGATATTTCGGCAGCAGACTGGGGATTTCGTGCCCCGAAAGGGCCCGATCTTTTCCAACATCATCCTCGCCGACGAGATAAACCGCGCCCCTGCGAAGGTCCAGTCGGCGCTTCTCGAGGCGATGGAGGAGCGTCAGGTAACCATCGGGGATACGACCTTTCCCTTGGCCGACCCCTTCTTTGTCTTGGCTACCCAAAACCCCATCGAGCAAGAAGGAACCTATCCGCTTCCCGAGGCTCAGCTCGACCGGTTTCTTCTGAAATTGACGGTGGGTTACCCGACCAAGGAAGAGGAGCTTTCGATCCTGCGCCTCGTCGGGGTCGAGGAACGCATACCGCTGCGACCCATTCTTTTTCCCTCGGATATCCGGCGGCTTCGAGACGTTGCCGCACATATTCGGGTGGACGAGCGAATCGAGGAGTACATTGTCGCCCTGATTACCGCATCTCGGGAGCACAACCGGGCGACCCACGCCTATTCGCGGTATATCGACTACGGCGCCTCCCCCCGGGGAACAATCTACCTCTACCGCGCCGCCAAGGCCCGGGCCCTTCTCGACGGACGCTCCTACGTTATCCCGGAGGACGTTAAGGCCGCGGCGACGAACGTCCTCCGGCATCGCATCGTTCTCTCCTACGAGGCGGAGTCCGAAGAGTTGACGCCGGAGGACGTAATCTACAACCTTCTCTCGGCGATCCCTGTTCCTTAAGGATAGTATGCGGCCCCGGAAATCACTCAGTCGTATTCGCCGTCTCGAGCTCGTCTCCGAGAAGCTGGTGCAGAGTCTCTTGGCAGGCAACTACCGGAGCGTCTTCCGAGGGCCCGGTATCGAGTTCGACGAGGTCCGGGAGTACGTCCAGGGGGATGATGCCCGGCTTATCGACTGGAACGTCAGTTCCCGTCTCGGGAGCGCCTACACCAAGACCTTTCGGGAAGAGCGGGAGATGACGCTCTTTCTCCTCGTCGACGTCTCCGGTTCGGTGGTCGTTTCCGCCGACGGCGGAATACGGAAGGAGCTGGAAAACTTTCTGGTCGCGCTTCTCTCTCTCGCCGCCTTGCGCAATAACGACAAGGTCGGCGCCGCCTTTTTCGCCGAGCGGATCGAAAAATGGATACCGCCCCGAAAGGGCAAGCATCACGTCTTGCGTCTTCTCCAGGACATCATGACCTTCTCTCCGAAGAGCCGGGGCTCCAATCTCTCCGGCGCCCTACGGACCGTCGGCGAAAGCCTAACCCGCCGGGGAATCTGTGTAGTCATCTCGGATTTCAAGACCCGGGGCTACCTCCGGGAGCTAAGCCTCTTGGCCCGGCGCCACGACGTCATCGCGCTACGGGTTTCGCAGCCCACCGACTACGACTACCCCGTCTCCGGGGGGACCTTTCTCCAGGACCCGGAGACCGGACGGACCATTCTCGCGACCGGGCAGAATGCGGGGTTTCGGAAGC
The DNA here is from genome assembly GCA_964616245.1 of uncultured Spirochaetaceae bacterium. Taxonomy (GTDB): domain Bacteria; phylum Spirochaetota; class Spirochaetia; order DSM-27196; family PWMO01; genus CAYPUT01. Next base: position 6,031 of record CAZTRQ010000050.1, read on the forward strand.
AGTACCGCGACTATTGGGAGCGAGAGCGACTGCAGTGGCTTCGTGACTGCAGACGTCTCGGGGTTTCCCCCCTCGAGATGTCGACCCAGGACGATCCGGCGGCGCGGCTTATCCAGTTCTTTAAGCGGCGGAAGAGACGATGAGGTCTCTACTCGGTCGCCGGGCGGCGATTGCCTCTTTGGTCCTCGCCTCTTTGGTCTTCGTCGTAGGCCCCCTTTCTGCCGAGTACTCGGTGACCGACGTGGTCTTTCTACCCCGGATATTCTACGTCGGCGACCGAGTAGAGCTCCGGCTGCTTGTGCGTTACTCCCCGGAGGAGGAGCCCGCAAGACCGGCTGCCATGCCGACGGTAGATTGGGGCGACATCCACGAGGTAACCGCTTCCTTCGACAACGGGGTCGGCGAGGTCCGCCTCTCCTTTACCCCCTTTACGCCCGGAACGCAGTCCATCCCGCCGCTTCAACTCGGTAGCATTACCCTTGGCCGGACCGATGTTTTCGTCCAATCCATTCTGACTCAAGAAGAGGCGGAGCTTGCGCCACCCCGGGGCCCCGTCGTGCTCCCTGGTACCCGACTCTCCCTCGTCCTCCTCCTCGCGGTTCTCTTCGGTACGCCGCTTCTCTGGATTCTCGTTCTTCGTCGTGGTGTCAATTGGATCCGCGGACTCCACCGGCGCTATCGGGAAGGGCAACCCTACCGCCGCTTGATTCGAGACCTGAAGAGCCTTAACCAGCGCTCCGGGGAGATCGACGGCCGTCGCTTTTACATCGTCCTCGGGGAGAGCTTTCGGAGCTATCTGACGCGGAAAACCGGGGCCGACTGCCTCGCCGCTACCACCGGGGAGGTCAGCGACCGTCTATCGGAGCTCGTCGACGATTCGCTAAAGCGGCGACAGCTCGTGGAACTGTTGCACTACGGCGACTTGGTAAAATTTGCCGACCGACAGTCCAGCGACAACACCCGACGGGAGCACGTCGAGGTGATGAGGGAGGTCGTTAAGACCATCGAAACGCGGAGGCGCCGCCGTGTGGCTCTTTGACCAGCCGGCCTACCTCGGCCTCATCCTTCTTCTTCCGATCGCCGTCTACCTTCGCCACTTTTGGCCGAGACGCGGAAGCCGCATGCCTTTCGCCATCGGCATCTGGCCCGATAGGGGCTTCTCTCCCGGGCCCCTCGGGCTCGGTCTTCTCTATCGCGTGGGTACGGTCGGTTTCTGGCTCGGTGCCCTGCTCCTTATCGTCGGGCTTGCCGGCCCCTCCCGGGTTACCCGGGAACGCGTCTTTCTAAACCAGGGAATCGACATGATGATCGTCTTGGACGAGTCGCCGAGCATGGCCGCCCAGGATTTCGTTCCGGTCAACCGGTTTGAGACGGCTCGAGATGTCATCGCCCGATTCGTCCGAAGCCGGGAAAACGACGCCATCGGCTTGGTCAGTTTCGGTCAGGAGGCTGCCCTCCGCGTTCCCCCGACCCTCGACTACCAGGCTCTGCTCGAGCGTCTCGACGAGCTTAGGATTATGGATCTCGGCGACGGAACCGCCATCGGTATGGGGATCGCCATCGCGGCTCTCCACCTCGAGAACTCTACCGCCGACGAGCGGGTCATTATTCTTCTTACCGACGGCGAGAATAACGCCGGCGAGATTTCGCCGGAAACCGCGGCCCGAGTCGCCGCGGAAATGGGCATCCGAATTTACGCGATTGGGATTGGAAGCGAGGAGGCCGCCCCTCTCGAGTTCGTCGACCCCGAATCCGGAAGGGTCTACCGCGGAACCTTCGAAGGCGGCTTCGACGAGGCGCTTTTGCAACGCATCTCCGAGAGTGCAGGAGGTCTCTACTTCTACGCCGGCAGCGGCGGCACCCTCGGTGCCATCTTCGACGCAATCGACTCCCTAGAAACGGTCGAGCGTCGGGTCCGGATACAGGTACACCGGACTCAGCGCTATCTCTGGGTCGTTTTCCTCGGGATAATTCTTATACTGGCAGACTACCTGATACGGCGACTCCTGATCCGGGAGGTCGTATGACGATTGGTAATCCCCAAGCGCTCTGGCTTCTCTTCGGCCTCGTCCTCCTCGGGTTTCTTCAGCTACGCCATCTTATCGAAGGCCGGAGAGACCTCGGCCTTCTCTCGTCCGGCGACCCGGAGCAGCGGCGCCGGCTCTTCTTCGTCCGCTGGTTCTTCTCTTCGGTGGCCTTCGGTCTCTTCTGGATTTTTGCCGTTTTCGCTCTTGCGGATATCTCCTGGGGTGTACGACCGGTAGAGGAAAACCGCCGGGGTATCGAGATTGCCTTTGTTCTCGATTTGTCCACCAGTATGCTGGCCGAAGATGTCGAACCAAACCGGCTCCGACGGGCGCAGAATCTGCTCCGGGCCCTGGTGAGCGAGCTCGAGGGCAGTCGTTTTGCCGTGGTCGGTTTTCGAGGAGCGGCGAGTCGAGTCGTCCCGATGACGCAAGATCTGACGGCGGTGGAGTCCCTCCTGGGTGTCTCCGGGGCAGGGGGCATAACGACGCCTGGGAGCGACCTCGAGGCGGGGTTATCCGAGGCGTTGGAGGCCTTCCCCGAGGGGTCGAACCGTCATCGGGTCGTCGTCCTGCTTACCGACGGCGAGGCGCTCACGGGCAACGTAGGCGCAGCTGCCCAGTCGCTCTCGGAGGCCGGTATCCCCCTCTTCGCCGTCGGAATTGGCTCGAGGTCCGGGGCTTCGATTCCTCTCCCCTCGGGGGACGTCGTCAGAGACAACCGGGGGCGCCCGGTTGTTACCCGCCTGGAGGCAGACGTGCTGCGCCAGGTTGCCGGGATAACCGGCGGTACGTACTACGAAGTCGGAGAGGCGGAGCTCTTTTCCGACCTTCTCCGGGATATCAGAACATACTACGGCACCCTCGAGGGGCAGGGATTTCGCCTGGAGCCCGTTCAGCGCTACCAGTTGTTTCTGGCTCTTGCGTTACTCTGCCTGGCGCTTTATGTTTCGCTACGGATAATCAGATGGAACGTGTACTTCTAAAAGCCGGGACGCTCTTGGCGGTAGTCCTAATGACATCCTGCAGCTTCGGGGAGCCGCACATCTCCGTGCTCCAGGGCAACTACGCCTACGGGCAGGGGAGGTTCCAGCGGGCCACCGTCGAGTATCTCGGGGCGCTGGAACAGGCCCAGCACATCCCGTGGATTCTCTACAATCTCGGGAACTCCTACCATAGTCTTGGGGAACACGAGGCGGCGCTGGAGATGTGGAATGCAGCTCTCTCCTCCAAGGATCCCGAAGTGATGTATCGGGCGGGGTTCAACAGAGGCGTGCTGTTCTACGAGCAGGGACGTTTCGACGAGGCATATAACGAGTTTCGCTACGCCTTGGTCATTAACCCCTCCAGTATCGCGGCTAAGGTGAATCTTGAACTGACCGTGCAGAAGATCCGGGCAGGCACCGCCGCCGAGAGCGGGCGGTCGACGACGGCGAACGGTGGAGGGGACGGCGAACCCTCCGCGGAGACCCTGCGAGTCTTGAACTTTATTCGCCGAAAAGAGGTAAACCGTTGGCGCTCCCAGGATCAACTCCCGGACGACGACGCTACGTATCGCTACTGGTAGCACTAATCGTCGCGCTCCAGGCGTCGTCTCTCTTCGGTCAGTCCGCCGAAATCGAGGTGTCCAACACGACGCCTCGAGTCGGCGATACCATCCGTTTTACCATATCCCTCGATCGGCTCCTCGGGCCGGACATCGAGATCGAAGAGCCGGTCTACCCCGAGACTGTTCGCAAGACCCGAGGGCCCGTCGTGCAATCGGTCGTTCGCGGACCCTTCGGCCCCCGGAACGAGGCTACCCAAATTATCGCCTTCGATTTCGAATGCGTCGACGCCGGTTTCGCCGTGCTCCCCGGCTTTCAGATCCGCAGCGGGGGAGAAGTTGTATCGACGGAGCCCTACCTGCTGGCGGTAGGCGCTCAGACCGGCGCCTGGTGGGTGCCACCTGCCCCGGCCTGGGAGATAAGCGAAGAAGAGTTGGTTGTCGGGCAGACTACGCTGCTCAGCCTTAATCTGACCCGAAGTGCCGACTTCGAGTTTCCCGAGCGCATCGACGTCGAATCTCCCGAGAACGCAGTCTTCGAAGAAGTGACAGGTGTCGGAAACGTGGTCGAGGTCGACGTCTTGGGGCAGCGATTGCTCAGCTATCCGGTGGCAACCTACCTCGTTACCCCCACCTCCGAAGGATCCCTCGTTATTCCACCCGCCGTGGCCGAGGTTCGCGGCGTTTCTCGAATTACCGAGGCCGTGTCGCTTCCCGTCGGGCCGTTTCCCGAATCTGACGCCGGAAGCGGCGCCGTCGGGCGCTTTCAGATAGACACGGCGGTGTCCTCCGAAAGTGTCGCCGTCGGAGAGCAGCTAACACTCTCCGTCTCTATATCCGGCGAAGGGAATCTCTCGTACCTGGAGTTTCCCGAGATCGAAGCCCCGGATTTCCTCGTGACCGACCGCCAGGAGGCATTCGACGCCGAGCCGACCGCCCGAGGATACCGAGGCAGACGGTCATTAGAGGTCCGCCTTCAGCCTACCGAGGGCTCCGGGACTCACGGGATCACGGTTGCCCCCTTCGTTTTCTACGACCCGTTCTCCAGGTCTCTGCGAACCCGGAACCCGGGAAGCCATCGCGTCGAGGTGCTCGATGTCGAAGGAGCCGTGGTTTCCTCAGAGGCCTTTCCCTACCGCCTCCTTTCGGCGGAGGAACGGGAGTCGCTCGCTCCGAAGAATTTGTATCTAAACCCCTGGTTCTATCTCTTGCTTCTGCCCCCCGCCTTGCTATCGATTCTTCTGCCGGCGCTACGGACGAGCGGCATTGTCGCCCTCTTGGCCCTCGCGGCGCTCTCTCCACCACCGGGCGCCCAGTCCACCACATCGCCGGCGGAGCTTGCCCGACAACTCTACCAGGATGGCTCTTTCGGCAACGCCTACGAGGTCCTCAAGCCTACCGCCGAAGAGTCGACGGACCCGGGCACGAGGTACAACTTCGCTCTTCTATCCTTCCAAACAGGAAACACCGGGGAAGCGATATTCCACCTTCGGGAAGCCCTCCGGCTTCAGCCGAGCTTTCCCCTCGCCCGGGACGCCCTGGGCTACATCGAAGAGGCGGCGGGCCTCGAGAACCAGGTGCCGCCGTCACGGCGGATTCACCCGGATCGCTACCTTATCGTCTTTATCGTCCTATCCTACGTCTTGGGCGGATTCGCGGTACTCCCGCTTCGGTACCGCTCCGGTCTCTATACCGTGGTCGTCGTCCTTCTAATCTTCGTACTCTTGGTTACCTTGAGCGGTATCGGGCTGTCGATCCTCCATAGGAGAGAAGCCACCGCCGTTGTCTCCTCCGGTGTCGGCGAGTTGCGGCGAATTCCGCAAGACATCGCGGAACCATGGGTCGAGCTGCCGGAAGGTACGGCTCTCATTGCCCAGGACCAACATCAGGAGTATTTTTTGGTAGAGACGGGTAGCGAGATTACGGGCTGGATCCATTCGGATCAACTTCTGATCGACATAGGTGATAAGCGATGAGCGATTTCGGAAAGATACTTGACCAGTGGGAGCGCATCGGGGTGCCTCCGGTACCCTTAGAGAAGGATGAGGAAGAAACGCAAACGATTCGTGTCCACCCACGGCGCCTTCCGGTGGATGACACCCTCGACGTCCATGGACTAACCACGGAAGAAGCAACCCTTCTTCTCGACGCCTTTATCGACAAGGGGCTAAAAGAGGGCCACACGAAGCTCTTGGTCGTTCACGGCAAGGGAAACCACTCCGAGGACGAGCCGGTGCTTTCGAAAGCAGTCCGGGATCTTCTGGAGACCGATAGCAGAGTAGGCACCTTCGGTCACCCCGAGCGATCCCTAGGTGGCCGTGGCGCAACGTGGTTTATCGTCCGTTATCGCTCGCGGTAGATTATGCGGCCTCGGGTGAGGTCGTAGGGGGAGAGGGCAACCTTGACTTTGTCTCCGGGGACGATACGGATATAGTACTTGCGCATTTTCCCCGAAAGGTGTGCGAGGATCAGATGCCCGTTCTTGAGCTCTACGCGAAACATCGTATTGGGCAGTGATTCCTTGACTATACCTTCTACTTCTATCGCTTCTTCTTTTGCCACTGTTACTCCAGCTGTGTGATTTTGTTGAATATGCGGCGGGGACGAAGGCTTGTCAAGCTGAGGTTTTGCCGCCGGCCGACGCTTGACTTTTTTTAGGGCTTACCCCATTGTAGGCAGCCATATTTATCCCTCGGGACATCGGAGCAACCGGATGGACAAAGAATTTGTCGAGCGCATGAGACAAAAGCTCGTCACGATGAAAGAAGATATCCTCAAGAACCTTATGGCGGAGAACGAAGACTTTCAGGAGTTGGTCAATGCCGACGACTCGAAGGACCTGGTGGATATCGCGAGTTCCGATATCGACAAAAAGACCCTGGACGCCCTCGGCGCCCAGGACATGAAACGTCTACGGCTTATAGAATCCGCCCTGGCAAGAATAGAGAATGGCCGCTACGGAATCTGCATGAAGAGTGGAAAGATGATACCGAAGGAGCGCCTCGAGGCAATCCCCTACGCCTTGTACCGCATCGAATACCAGAACGAAATAGAGCGCCGAAACCGCTAAACCGCTCGTTGCCTCCGCCGATAGATTAGGTAGAGGCAACGGCATGATCGATACAAGCGTACAGAACTACGTACATCGAACGGTTCCGATTACGAACCTGCTCCGGGCACAATTCGCCCCCGGCAGAATCGCTTTGCCGGTGCAGAATCAAGCCATCTACGCCCGTTTCAAGCACGTCCAAGGCGTCCCGGCCAACGCGGAGGGACAGGGCTTTAGCATCGCGCGTTTGCGAATGCTCGACAACCTTATCGATCGTTTAACACGGCTTCAGGGAAGCGAAGGCGAATGGGTGCAGCCGACGGGCGGTGCGAGTGTCGACGGGCTCATTAACGAGTTCGCGGCCCGTCTGCATCGAGCCGTCGAGAACGCAGAGGCAGGTGGATATCCCCTTGGATACGGCTCCGGGGCCAACGAAATGGGAACGCTCTTAGATATGGTCGCTTAAAAGTCCTCGAGGTTTCTAACGGATATCCGGGTTGTTTCGGATTTCTCGTTCCAACGAGGAAAGAGGGCCGTGACCTGGAAAAAGCCGGGTCTCCGGGGGAAGGATAAAGAGCTTCTCCCGAATGCTGGCGAAGAGCTGCTCCTGGTCCCCCTCGGGCACGTCGGTCGTTCCGACGAGCTTAAAAAGCAAGGTATCCCCAGAAAAGAGGGCGTTTCGCTCCTCACTGTAGAAACAGACACTCCCGGGTGTGTGTCCCGGAGTGTGAATTACCGACAGGTCGGATTCGCCGATTGGATCACCGTCTTCGAAGGTAAAAGAGGCTTCCGGAATCGCCCGATAGGTTTCCTCGAAATCTACCTCGGAAACCCCAAGGCTGTCGTATACCCTTTTGTGCTCTTTGTAGGCGCCGTTTCCGAGAAAATGGGCGTCTTCGGGATGCACGCCGATCTCGATGTGGTGTTCGTAGTGCTCGACAATCGCCGCAGTCGCCGCGACGTGATCGAGGTGACCGTGGGTAAAAACGATCATGACCGGACGGAAGTTGACGATATCGAGCCGGTGCACAATCTCTTTCCCGTCGGCGCCCGGGTCGATTAGCAGGCATTCCTTCTTTCCGACGGAAACCACAAAGGTGTTCGTATGCTCCGGGCCGACGATGATTCTTTCGATCATGGCTTGCCAGGGTAGCCTAAACGTCGCCTTTCTACAAGCTAATCCCTTTTGCGGGCGTAGTTGACGTTGAGGCGACGGCCCCGGTAGTCCATTCCGTTCAGAGCTCCGATAACCTTGTCCACCTTGTCGTTCGCGACTTCGACGAAGGAGTAGTTGTCGAGAATTTTGATCTGCCCGATATCGTCGGCACCCACTCCGTCGAGGTCGGTCATCATTCCTACGATATCCCGGGGGAAGACCCGCCGGTTCTTTCCGATTCCGACAAAAACGGAGGTAAAGGTGCTCTTTCGCTGATCCCGGTCCGCCTGTTTCGTCGTGTCGGAGTACTTCAAGAGGTAGGCGGCGAAGTATCCCCGACGGAAAAAGGGGACGTTCTTCATAATAAACTTCCGATACGCGTTGAGCTCATCCGGATTCTCATCTTCGTGGATGTCCTTGAGGATGGAATCGATCTGCTGCTTCAACGCTTCGTTCTTGCTCAGTCGCTTGAGGTGTGCATTGCTCACGGTTAACCGCTCCTGACGCTGCTTAGGTTTCTGTTTGTTTCCATCTCCGTACCGGTCGGCTCCCTGCCAACTATCCGCCGGAACCAGAGCCGGGCGCCGCATAATGCTCGCCAACTCCTGGACACCCTCGTGGTGCTCTTTAGAGAACACGACGGTCTGCGGCGTCGGAAGCTTCGAAAGAATGTACTCGACGTCTGCGTTAAAGGGGGCCGCTTCGCCGGCATCTTCCGGCTCTTCGATAACACAGAGATGGACCCTGCTCAAATCGATATTGTCTCGACGGATGTGATCGATAAGCCGCTCCGTCGTCGAGACTACCACGGTCGGCTTCTTGGAGACCTCCGTGGCTTCCTGCCGGGCCGATCCGGAGGTGCTCAAGGGGAGCACCGAGGGCGTTGGACCCTTGAGGCCCTTCCAGTGTTCCTGCAAGAGTCTCGTCGCTTGGGCGATGTGCTCCGGAATCGGCGTCACGACAACCGCCTGGGGCCCCGGCTTGCCGCGACGCACCCGCAGAACCGTAGGAATAGCCAGGTCTACGGGGTGATTCTCCGCGGAGCCGGTTTCGATGATTACGTTGCGTCTATGCTGGAGTACCCGCAAAACGGCTCTCCGGATGGCCGGAAACTCTCGCTGACCGCGTTTCTGCGTCAATCTGCGGAGAAACTCCACTTCTCTGTTCTGTATATCGCCCACCAGGGCTTCACCTCGGTATCGACAATCTTGACTGCTACGCAGCCTACAGAGGGGTCGATACCCTGTCAAGGTTGCTGAAAATGCACGAAAACATTGATACCTTTAGACTATGAACCTGTTACCCCGGCGGTGGATTACCGCTCTTCTTCTTCTGGCCGCCGCAGCGACCGCCGCCCCGGAGGCGCCGGGGGCCCAAGAGCTGCTCCGGTTTCGCTACTCCGAAGAGGACAAGTACCGTATCCTCTCCACGACGGACCAGGTGGTTACCATCAACGGCGAGGTTCATCAGGAGAACCAGATTACCAACCGCATCGCTATCGAGGTTACCGACGCCGACGGCGACTCGGGCCTCCACGAGATGACCGCCGCCGTTCTCTACCGGGCCCAATTTGCCGCGGATATTCTGCAGTACGGCCGGGAGTACGAGTCGGAGTTCCGCCGGGATGCTCGGGGTTACTACGAGATCGACCCCTCGTTCGAGGTGCCTCCGACGCAGAACGTTCCCATCTTCCCGGAAGCGCCGGTAAGCGTCGGGGATAGCTGGAGCTTCGAGGGGAGGGAGATTATCAATCTCCAAGAAAGCCTCGATGTAAGCGCGAACTACCGGGGCCCGATTCTGGCACGGATAAGCTTTCCGGTCGGGTATCGCTTCGAGGCCGTCGAGGAGCGGGATGGAGAACCGGTTGCGGTCATCGACGTGGACTACGCCCTCCATCACCGTCCTTCGGGTGTATCGCCGGATCTCTGGTACCCGGTGTTGATCTCCGGGGAGATTCGTCAGCGAATCTACTGGAACCTCGAGAGGGGGCGCCTGGTGGAAAGCGACGGCACCTACGTCTTCGCGTTCTCTATGGCAACGGGTGACATAGTGGTCTTTCAGGGGACGAGCCGGTCGGAGGTCATCGACTCCCGGCCCTTAGACCGGGAAAATGTCCGCCGCCGGATCGAAGACGACCTGAAGGAACGCGGCGTCGAGGACGCGGAGGTAACCTCCGACGACCGGGGGGTTACCATCACCCTGGACAATGTCCAGTTTCCCCCGGACTCGGCGTTCCTGGTCCCCGCGGAGCAGGGGAAGCTCCGGCAGATCGGCGAGATTCTCCGAAACTACCCGGAAAACGATATCTTGGTGTCGGGGCACACGGCCCTCGCCGGAACCGCGGAAGGGCGACAACGCCTCTCTGAGCAGCGGGCCGCCGCGGTCGGGGAGTTCCTGATAGACGAGGGCGTCCGGGAACCGGACCGCATCCTCTACCGGGGCTTCGGCGCCCGGGAGCCGGTCGCCGACAACTCGACGCCGGAAGGTATGCGCAAAAACCGCCGGGTGGAGATAACGATCCTTGAAAACTAATGTGATATTCGGGCGACCGACCGGTGTCCGGCCCCAGGCCGAGCAACCGCCGGCGCCACCCCCAGCCGGGCCACGCCTTTCCGCCGCCCGAGCCCTCCTGACCGCCGCCGCGGCCCTGGCCTTGCTATCCCTCTCCGGCTGCCGCCTCTTCTTCGCCGAAACCGACTCCTTAGAGGCCTACCTGGCGGGGGCCTACACCTCGCCGGGGGCGGTAACGCCAAATGACACCTTTTACGTTGCCGGCTACCACTGGCACTACGACATGGTGGATCTGCCACGGGCCTGGGGGATACTTGAAGATCCAGAGATGTTGGGGGCATTCGCAATCACTTACGTGGCGGTGGTTGATACGGGGATTGTGCGAATCGGCGTTGGCAACCATCCGGACCTCGGTGCCAACGTCCTCTACGACCCGGGATCCGACCAGGAGGGCTACGACTTTATCGGAACGCCGGATGATTTCCGCAAAGACGACTACGACCTTGACGGTGACGACCAGGACCCCGAAGACACGCCGGATCCGACGCCGGGTTCGGATGCTCCGCCGACCCCCAACAACTCCTGGCATGGTACTCACGTAGCCGGTACCATCGCAGCGCTGACGGACAACGGTAGTGGAATCGCCGGGGTCGGATGGAACCGCCTCCGAGTAGTTCCCATTCGATCCCTCAATGATTACGGCGGTTACACCACCGACGTAGCCGAGGGAGTGTTATACGCCGCAGGCTTTCCGCCGAACGGCGTTGGCGGACCCGGGGTGCCGGTTCG
>CAZTRQ010000051.1:0-15340 GCA_964616245.1 uncultured Spirochaetaceae bacterium
GGGGCGGGTACCGCCAGGGTGGCCTTGTCGGTCTCGAGCTCGAAGAGGTCGTCGCCTTCGGCGACCTGGCTGCCGTCCTCCTTCAGCCAGCTGGCGAGTACGCCGTCGGTTATCGATTCACCGACCGCGGGAACAGTAATGTCCATCAGAACTAACTCCTTTTAGACTGCGTAGCCGGATCTGCAAAGGCGGCGGTCAGGAATGCGTCGAGCTCTTCCTGGTGCTGCTTAAAGGAACCGGCTGCCGGACTCGGGCTCTCCTGTCGACCAACGTAGCGCAGGCGGCGGCCGGAGGCCTCCAGGAGCCCGTCGATGCGGTTTTGGATAAAGCGATACGCCCCGCGATTCTCCGACTCCTCCTGTACCCAGTATACCTCGGCGGTCTCCGGGTACCGCCCCATCGCCTCGGTGAGGCGGGCGTGGGGGAAGGGGTAGAGTTGCTCGACCCGAATAATCGCTATATCGTCGGCGCCCTCGCGCTCCCTTCGCTCCAAAAGGTCGTAGTAGACCTTCCCGGTGCACAAGAGCAGCCGTCTGGCCTTCTTCGGCTTCTCCGGGTCGTCAAGAACCAACCGAAAGGCGCCGGAGGTAAAGTCCTCCATAGTCGATACGCATCGCTTGTTCCGCAGGAGGCTCTTGGGTGTCATGACGATAAGCGGTTTCCGGAAGGGCTGGACCATCTGACGCCGGAGCATGTGGTAGTACTGCGCCGGAGTCGACGGATAACAGACCTGCATGTTGTCGTCGGCACAAAGCTGGAGGAAGCGCTCGAAATGGGCGCTCGAGTGTTCCGGCCCCTGGCCTTCGTAGCCGTGGGGTAGGAGCATGACCAGACCGCTGTTGCGAAACCATTTGGATTCTCCGGCGGCTATAAACTGATCGATGATTACCTGGGCGCCGTTGACGAAATCGCCAAACTGCGCCTCCCAGGCGACCAGGACTCTGGGCTGGGCGAGGGAGTAGCCGTAGTCGAAGCCGAGAACGGCGAACTCCGAGAGGGGGCTGTCGTAGACCGAAAAGGTGCCCTGCTCCTTCTTGGCCCCCTCACCGACGTGCTGCAACGGCGTGTAGGTTTTCGGGCGGTCGGCACCCGAGTCCCACCAGACCGCGTGGCGCTGGGAAAAGGTCCCGCGACCCGAGTCTTCGCCGCTCAAGCGGATGGAGTATCCATCGAGGAGCAGGGAACCGAAGGCGAGGCTTTCCGCCAGGGCCCAGTCGAAGCGTGCGCCTTCGTCGAGACGCTTCTTCCGGTCCCCTACGAAGCGCTCGAGCTTCGGGTGGGGCGAGAAGTTCTCCGGGATGGTGGTTAGTGTCTCCGCCACGGATTCGAGAGTTTTTTTCTCGACCCCCGTCTCGACGGGCTCGATCTCGTACCCCCTGCGATAGGCCTGCCATTCCCCCTGCTCGAAGGCGTCGTCCATGTTCGGCTTGTAGCCCTCTTTGGCTTTTTGGAGCTCCGATTTAAGGACGTCGCGGTAGCGCTTTTTGAAGGCGTCCTGGTCCGTCGTCGAAAAGACTCCCTGGGAATCGAGATACCTGCCGTAGAGGACCGGAGTGCTCTCGTGCTCTTCAATCTTGGAGTACATGATGGGATGGGTAAAGGTCGGCTCGTCCGCCTCGTTGTGTCCCAGCCGCCGGTAGCAGAAGATGTCGACGACGGCGTCGTAGCCGAACTTCTGGCGGTAGCGCATCGCTAAGTCGATCGCCCGGACTACGGCGTCGGGATCGTCGCCGTTCACGTGGAAGATGGGCACCGGCATCGACTTGGCAATGTCGGTGGCGAAGAAGGAAGACCGGGCGTCCCGGGAGGCGGTGGTAAAGCCGATCTGGTTGTTTAGAATGATGTGGACCGTCCCACCGGTTCGGTAGCCCTTAAGCTGCATAAGGTTGAGGGTCTCCGCCACGACTCCCTGGCCGGAGAAGGCGGCGTCGCCGTGGATGAGTACCGGAAGTACCTTCTTCCGGTTTTTGTCCCCCCGGCGTCGTTGGATGCCGCGACACTTCCCCTCGACTACCGGGTCCACCGACTCGAGGTGGCTCGGGTTAGCCACCAGGCTAACGTGAACCGTCTTTCCCGTCGGGGTCTTGTAGTCGATGTTGTGCCCGAGATGATACTTCACATCCCCGGTTCCGCCGTAGATATGGGGCTGATAGTTGTCGATAAACTTCGAAAACGTCTCAACCGCGGGTTTCCGCAGGGCGTTGGTAAAGACGTTCAGCCGGCCCCGGTGGGCCATCCCCAGAACCATCTCCTGGAGCCCGTGGGCCCCCGCGGCGTCGAGGAGATAGCGGAGCGCCGGTATAAGCACCTCGCCCCCTTCGAGGGAGAAGCGCTTCTGGCCGATGAAGTTCGAGTGGACGAAATGCTCGAGCTCCTCGGCCTTTATCAGGTCCTTCTGGAACCGAATCCGCTGTTCCTGGCTCCATTCCGGCTGTTCCGATGGACTTTCGATCTTCTCGATGAGCCACCGGCGCATCGGCTTGTTCTGGATGTGAAGAATTTCCGCCCCCATGTGGGAGCAGTAGGTTTGCTGGAGCAACCGGAGAAGCTCCCGAAGCGTGGTTCGCTTCGGCTCGAAGTAGCCCCCCGTGGGGACCTCTCTGTCGAGGTCCTTTTCCGAAAGGCCGAACTCTTCGAGGGTCAGCTTCTCGTAGTTTCCCTCCATGGTGTAGTACATGTAGCGCAACTCCGGCGTCATGTAGCTACCGAGGGGATTCACGTCGGCGTAGACATAGCCGACGTCCCGGTACCCCCAAATAAGGCTCTTTACCCGACCTTCGACCTGGGCTTGGTCCGCAGGGATCGCCAGGGCCCTGGGGTGCGCCCCGTCCACCTCCGCAGCGGTTCCCGAGACGGCGGCCGGTGCGTGACCGTTGGTCGCCAGGGCAGACCGGAGATCGCCGAAATAGCTGTTCCATTCGGGAGGCACGGACCCCGGGGCCTCGAGCCACTGCTCGTAGAGCTCTTCGATAACCCGGGAGGTCGCAAGGTCCGGTACGAGGTGTGTCACAGCCGTCCCAGCTTCTTACGAATCAAGTCGGGGATCTCGTCCGGCTTGTCGGCCACCGGGACGCCGGCGTCCTTGAAGGCCTGGATCTTGCCGGCGGGGGTTCCCTTACCGCCGGAAATGATCGCCCCGGCGTGGCCCATCCGCTTACCCGGAGGGGCGGTGCGGCCGGAAATAAAGCCGACGACGGGCTTGTTCATCTTGGTTTTGATAAACTCCGCGGCGGCCTCTTCGTCCTCGCCCCCGATCTCCCCGATAACCACCACCGCGGCGGTGTCCGGGTCCTTTTCGAAGAGCTCGAGAATATCGACGAAGGTGGAGCCGATAACCGGGTCGCCTCCGATTCCGACGCAGGTGCTCTGACCTAAGTCGTTCGTCGTTAGGTTGTAGACCACCTCGTAGGTAAGGGTACCGCTCCGAGAGATAACGCCGATATCCCCCGGAAGATGGATCTTCCAGGGCATAATGCCGATCTTGCACTTCCCCGGAGAGATAAGCCCCGGACAGTTAGGGCCAATCAGGCGCAGTCCCTTCTTTTTTACGTAGTCGTAGTTGTCCACCATTTCCAGGACGGGGACCCCTTCGGTAATGCAGATAATAAGGGGCACTCCGGCATCCGCCGCCTCCCGGATTGCCGCACTGCTGAACTTCGCCGGAACAAAAATAACCGTGGCGTCGACCCGGTGCTCCTTTTGGCAGTCGCCTATGCTGTTGTAGACCGGGATGCCTTCCATTTCCTGGCCGCCTTTTCCCGGGGTTACCCCGGCGACAACCTTGGTTCCGTCCGCCTTCATCGTTTTGGCGTGGAAGGAGCCGTCCCGTCCGGTAATGCCCTGGACGATTACGTTGGTGTTTTCGTCGATCAAGATGCTCATGATGCTGTTCCTTCCCTTATGCCTTGGTTACGACTTCTTGGACCGCTTCGCTGAGCTGTTGCTTCGCGTCGAACCCGGCCTTCGAAAGAATCTCTACGCCCTCTTTGTCGTTGGTGCCGATAAGCCGAATAACCATCGGCAGTTTGATATCGATCCGTTCCATCGCCATCAAAATTCCGTTAGCAATATCGTCGCATCGGGTTATCCCCCCAAAGATATTGATGAGGATGGCTTTGACCTTCGGGTTCTGGGTGATAATTCTCAAGGCGCTTACGACCTTCTCCGGGTTCGAGCTACCCCCGACATCGAGGAAGTTCGCCGGGTTTCCCCCATAGAGCTTGATGATGTCCATCGTCGCCATGGCGAGCCCTGCGCCGTTTACGATACAGCCGATGTCCCCGTCCATGCTGACGAAGCTAAGACCCGCTTCTTTCGCGTCGATCTCGTCCTGGGAGTACTCTTCCGGGTTCTTCATCTCTTCGACGTCGGGGTGCTTGTAGAGTGCGTTGTCGTCGAAGTTTACCTTCGCATCGAGGGCGAGAAGCTTGTTGTCCTCCACCAAGGCGTAGGGGTTTATCTCTACCAAAGAGCAGTCCTTCTCGACCATCAGCTTGTGGAGCTTGACGACGACATCCGTGGCCTGGTCCACGAGAGCCGAGTCGTTGTCGAAGGTCTCCTGGAGAACCTTCCGGAGCCCCGGGTCCTTCGGATCCAAGGTGGTCCCCATGTGATACCGGAGGATCTCCTCCGGCCGCTCGACGGCGAGCTCTTCGATATCGACCCCTCCGGCCTTGCTTATCATCAGGATCAGCTTGTTGGCCGTCCGGTCGAGGGTAACGCCGAGGTAGTATTCCTTCTTGATGTCCACCGCCGGGGCGATAAGAAGCTTCTCCACGATCTCGGTCTTTATCTGGAGGCCGAGAATCTTCTTCGACGCCTGAATCGCCTCATCGGCGGTGTCGGCGAGCTTTACGCCCCCGGCCTTTCCCCGGCCGCCGACGAGAACCTGGGCCTTGACGACCACCGGCGCTCCGACCCGGGCTACCGCGTCCGCCGCCTCTTCCGGCTTGGTGATGACCACCTGTTTCTGAACGGGGATGTCGTACTGCGCGAAGAGCTCCTTCGCCTGATACTCATGGATTTTCATTATGCCTTCTCCGGTTCGGCTGTGTTCTCGCCACGACTCTCGCGGTATTTCTTTATCTCCCGCTTGGTCAGGTTGATAAGCTTGGTCACCTTGATGTCCCGGGGGCAGACCCGGGTGCACTCGAAGTGGTTTTCGCAGGGCCAGACGCCGTCGGCGCTGTCGAGGACATCGAGCCGCGGCTCGACGCCCTGGTCCCGGCTGTCGAAGACAAACCGCGCCGCCTGGACGATGGCTGCGGGACCGAGAAAGTTCGGGTTCTTTTTGAGGACCGGGCAGGCGGAGTAACAGGCCGCGCACTTTATGCACTTCGTCCCGTCGTCGAACTTC
This sequence comes from uncultured Spirochaetaceae bacterium, assembly GCA_964616245.1. GTDB lineage: Bacteria > Spirochaetota > Spirochaetia > DSM-27196 > PWMO01 > CAYPUT01. The sequence goes on from CAZTRQ010000051.1 coordinate 5,357, forward strand.
TCCCGGTCTTCCTGGCTCTGGAGAATTTCCTGGGCTCCGGCTGTCTCGTGCTCGGCGATAAAGTAGGGCTTTACCGAGCGGTACTTGTCGAAGAAGGTATTCTGGCTGACCATTAGATCCCGCTCCACCGGAAGGTGGTTTAGGGGGGCGATGTTGATAACGCCGCCGCCCTTACCCCGGGCGACCTCTTCCGCCGGGGCGTTCTCCTTCTTTACGAAGTCGGGGCCCTCTACGACGTCGCGAATAAGGGTCTTACACGCCAGGCGCTCTCGGCCGTTTATCAGCATTGCGTCGGAGCCGCAGACACCGTGGGCGCAGCTGCGGCGAAAGACAAGGGTGCCGTCTTGGTTCCGGGCGATGTCCATAAGGGCATCGAGGACCCGGTCGGTTGGCTCCACCTCGACGGAGTAGTCCTTGAACCAGGGCTCCTTGTCCGTCTCGGGGTTATATCGTTGCACATGTAGGGTTACGTTCATCTCTTCCTTTTTCCTTAGTACTTTCTGGGCTTCGGTTCCCAGATGCTGGTGTCGACATCCATGGTGTCGATGGACACCTCGGTACCGTCGAGGTAGGCGAGGGTATGCTTTAGCCACTTGTCGTCGTCCCGTTCCGGGAAGTCCTTCCGGGAGTGGGCACCCCGGCTCTCCTGACGGTTCAGGGCCGACTCTGCGGTAACCAGGGCAAGGTCGAGAAGGTTTTCCAACTCCAGGATCCCGAGGACCTCTTGGTTGTACCCGGCGTTCTTGTCCTGAACCCGGACCTCCTTGAACTCCTCTTTGAGGCTCCGTATCTCCGCGACGGCTTCCTTCATCTGGGCCTCTTCGCGATAGACACCGACCTTTTCCATCATGACCCGCTGCATCCGCTCGTAGAGCGGTCCCGGGTGCTTTCCCTTCTCGTCCTTGAGCTTGGCTATCTTGTCCCGGGCGGCGTCGGCGGCGTCGCTGGGAAAAGCGGCGAAATCCGCGCCCTTGCAGTAAGCCGCCATGTCGTTACCCGACCGGCGGCCGTAGACGACGAGGTCGACCAGGCTGTTGGTCCCTAAGCGGTTTGCCCCGTGGACGGACACGCAGGCGGCTTCGCCGGCGGCGTAGAGTCCCTCGAAGGTGCCCTTGTTCGTCCGTACCTTGCCGTCGACGTCGGTGGGAATGCCCCCCATGCCGTAGTGAGCCGTCGGCTGCACCGGCATCGGAGCCTCCGCGGGATCCACCGCGAGGTAGGTCTTGCAGAAGTCGGCAATGTCGGGAATCTTCGAGTAGACGACGTCCCGGCCGAGATGGCTCGCGTCGAGCATCACGTAGTCGTCGATCTGCTTATCCCCCCGCATACCCCGGCCGGCGGCGATCTCGGTCATAATAGCCCGGGAGACCATGTCCCGGGGCGCTAGGTCGAGGAGGTTCGGGGCGTAGTGCTCCATAAAGCGCTCGCCCTTCGCGTTCTTCAGAATTCCCCCTTCTCCCCGAACTCCTTCGGTAATAAGGATTCCCATTCCCCGGATGCCCGTAGGATGGAACTGGTAGAACTCCATGTCCTCCATCGGGATACCGACTCGAGCTAAGAGGGCCACACCGTCGCCGGTGTTCGCGTGGGCGTTGGAGGTAATCTTGAAGATCCGTCCGAATCCCCCGGTGGCAAAGAGCACGGCCTTCGCCTTAAAGAGGTGGAGCTCGCCGGTGGCCAGTTCGAAGGTTACCAGGCCGGCAACTTTGGTACCGTCCATAATAACGTCGACAACCTGGAACTCGTCGAAGAACTCCACCTCGTTCTTGATGCACTGCTGATAGAGGGTCTGAAGGATCATGTGACCCGTACGGTCCGCCGCAAAACAGCTGCGGTGCACCGGTGCCTCTCCGAAGTTCCGGGTGTGTCCCCCGAATCGTCGTTGGGCTATCTTGCCGTCGTCGGTCCGGGAGAAGGGGAGGCCCCGGTTCTCCAGGTCGTATACCGCCCGGACGGCGTCCTCCGCGAGGATCTTGGCAGCCTGTTGGTCCACCAGGTAGTCCCCACCCTTGACCGTGTCGAAGGCGTGCCACTCCGGGCTATCGTCTTCTACGTTTCCCAGGGCTGCGCCGATGCCCCCCTGAGCCGCCCCGGTATGGCTTCGGGTCGGAAAAAGCTTCGAAATTACGGCGGTCTTAACCGCGCTACTCGCCTCTAGCGCCGCGTACAACCCGGCACCTCCGGCGCCGACGATTACAGCGTCGAACTCGTGAATCAATAGTTGCTCCTCAGAATGGTTTTTCGAACACGGTGGCCGTCATTAGTATAATTCCTGATAAACAATGGCGCAAATTTTACACATTAGTCCCAAGGCGTCTATCTCCTTTTGATGATGCGGCCTCTCAGCTATTCTCCAAGGATTCACGCTCCGGGGCAACCCGGTGAACACCCGGTGGACTCGAAGCGACTCGACAGCCGTCGAGCGATGAAGTATCGTCGATATAGCATGACGGCCTTTCGTCTTTCGGTCATTTTTCTCTTCGTTTGCGTCTCCCTTCTGGCTCAGAACGACGCCGTTGCAAGAGCATCCCGCGCCCTCGACTACGGACAGTATGTCGAGGCCATCGAGCTCCTCATCCGGGCCCAGCGGAGGGGCTCGGAAGCGGCGCAAGCCCGGCTCGAAGAGCTCGAGGCCGCGATGAGTCTCCAGCCTGCCGCCTCCTGGCTCGATGCATCTGGAAAGCAAGTCGAAGGGCGGCTGATCGATTTCGAGGCCACCGGGGGGCTCGATCCCGCGGTACAGGCTACCATCAACCTCGGTTCCGGGCAGGCCGCCGTCGGCGACCTGCCGGTCGTATTCGAGGCGGTCCGCGGCGCCGCGGAAGTCGTAAGCCCCGTTACCACGACCGACTACGGCTTAGCCAATAGCCGGGTCCTTTCGGTTTCGGATCCCTACGAATCTCTGGTGATCCGGGCGCAGGTTGTCTTTCAGATCGACGACAGGCCCTACGTCTTTGAAGCGCTGTCCCGGGACTTCGCCTTCCAACCCCTCGGGCGCCGAGCCTCTCTCGCGGTGGTCGTCGTCGACGGCTCCGAGGTTCGCTACCAGGATCGCGACACGGATCGAATCGCGGCTGCCCTCGGGGGCGAAGAACTGACCTTTGTTTCCCAGAGTCCGCTTCCTCCCCCGGAGGCGCTCCTGGGAACAGCCGAAGGGCAGGGTTCGGCGGAGGACGTCACGGTCGTTGTCGTTGTCGAGGTGGTGGAAGCCGAGCAGGTGACCCTTGGAGAGAGAGTCTTCGACATCTGGAGCGCCGAAGTCGCCACCGCCTACCGGGTGCTTCGGACCGAAGACCGCCGTCTTCTGCGCCAAGTGGTGGGTCCGAGGGAAACCGGCCAGGGATCGACCCGGGGCCAGGCGGTGGCCCGGGCCATCGAAGCTGCCCTCGGGGGATTGGAAACCGACATCGAAGGGAGGCCCGACGCGTATGTATGGTAGGCAGAAATGGACATGAGCCCCTTCGAAATTGTCATGCTTATCTGCTTCGGCATGGCATGGCCCTTTTCAATCTACAAATCGGCAACGACCCGGGAAGTCGGGTCGAAGAGCCTGGTCTTCCTCTTCGCGCTTCTGATCGGATACATCTCCGGGGTCCTACACAAGCTCTTCTATCTCTACGATCCGGTCATTTTTCTCTACATCTTGAACGGGACGATGGTTTCGATCGATATCGCATTGACCATGCGAAACCGTCTTTATCAGATTCGAAAGAGCCTGGAGTCGGAACAGAGATGAACGTACTTATTGCCTACGCGTCGAAGTACGGAGCGGTTCAGCGGGTATGTGAGATGCTTCATCAGAAGATCGATACTCCCCCGACGATGGTAAACCTTCGGGTGAGCGCCGCGCCGGAGCTAACGTCCTACGATACAGTGGTTATCGGGGGCTCTATCTACGCCGGCCGCATTCTGCCGGCGGTGCCCCGTTTCGTGGAGCGCCATCGCGAAGAGCTCCTCCGAAAACGAGTCCTGCTCTTCGTTTCGTGCCTTTACGAAGGGGAGAAGGGGCTCGAGCAGCTTCGCGAGGCCTTCCCGGGGTGGCTCCAGGCGCACGCCACGGGGGCTCACAACGTCGGAGGCGAGATTATCCTCGAGAAGCTCCGGTTTCTCGATCGGTTGATCATCCGAAACTTCGCCAAGGTCCAGGAAAACGTCCGGAGGATCGACGAGGACGCCATCGACCGTCTCGCGGCAGAAATTGGGGCCTAGTCTCCCTGCCGTCTATGCCCTGCCGTCTAGGGTCGAATGACGATCAGGTTGCCCCGGGGCCGAGCCGTAATCGAGATAATCTGAGAGTTGCGCTCGACGACGTCGACTTGAACTAAGAAGAACGCGGTCTCGGAGAGCTGTCGGGGACGATAGAACACGTTGCCACCGGGGGTCTCGAAGAGCAAGAAGTCCTTGTGGGTACCCCAGTTCCGAAAGTTTACACCTTCGATATCGGTCTCGACCTCTCCGTCCTGGTTGAGGGTAAGCATGCCGGAGGGCTGGGTGTCTGCATCCTGGGACAACCGGTGCTCCGAGATGGAGTAGGTCGAAAGGACGTCGACCCGAAACGCCTGCCACTCCCCGGACATGTCCGGTAGCGTCGACTCGTCCACCTGCTCTTGGTTTTGCTGAGCCCAAACCGGCGTTAGAGCGAGCAAGAAAAGCGCCGCCAAAACGAGGCTCCGTGATAAAGCTTTCATAGGTCCTCCTGCGTCGAGGCCTTGGATCGATGGGCAATCCTTCCTTCCGAGACCCCGATTCTGTGCGGATCCATAGAGTTGTCCACACATCGATCCTATCGGCAAAGCAGAGGCACTTCGATAGGCTTCTTCGACCGCAAGTTGAATATCTTTTCGATTAGCCCGTCTTTACCTTCTCCCCCTGTCCGAGGGCGAAGGCTTTCTCCCCGTCGAAGGCGATAAGGTGCTCGGTCTTGATAAAGTCGTGGCCCTTCTCGCCGATTTTCGCCAAAAGGGCGACGATATCGGCGTGCTGGGCGGTCCCGCTCTGGGCGTAGAACCGGCAGCGCCAGTGGTCCGTACAGAATGTCTCCGGGTTTCCCTGGGGCCACACCTTGGTCCCGCGGTTGCTTATCATCGATATTTGCAAGTGGTCGGTGCTCGCTTCCTGGAGGGCCGCCCCGAGCTTGTCCGGGGTCGTGTCCGCGTCGTCGATAAAGACGTCGACACCGACGATCTCCTTCTTCGCCGCGGCTTTTGGCGCCCTGGTGTAGGTAATCTTCTGCCGCTCCCAGGCCTGGTAGCTCACGGGGTCGAGCTGTTGCGGCTTCTGACCGAGGCGGGCGACCACCGCTTCGGCAAACTCCCGGGTTCCGACCTTCTCCTTGCTAACGTCCTCTTTGTAGATGTCGTAGGTGTGGATTCCGTCTTCGAGGGTTCGAAGCCAGGCGTTATGGACCTTTTCCGCGACGTCGGGTTGTTTGATGTGGGCCATCATCATCACGGCCCCAAGGAGGAGCCCCGAGGGGTTGGCCATGTTCTGCCCCGCTCGTCGAGGAGCGGAGCCGTGGATGGCTTCGAACATCGCGTAATTCTCACCGATGTTCGCCGACCCGGCGATACCGACGGAGCCTGCGATCTGGGCCGCCACATCCGAAAGAATGTCCCCGTAGAGGTTGGGCATGACGATGACGTCGAAGTTCTCCGGGGTGTCGGCGAGCTTCGCGGCGCCGATGTCGACGATCCAGTGCTCGCTCTCGATTTCGGGGTACTCGACGCGAATCTCGTCGAAGACCTTGTGAAAGAGCCCGTCGGTCAGCTTCATGATGTTGTCTTTGGTAAAGCAGGTAACCTTCTTGCGCTTATTCATCCTCGCGTAGTCGAAGGCGTACCGGATAATCTTCTCCGACCCGGGGCGGGAGATCAGCTTGAGGCACTGGGTAACCTCCGGAGTCTGCTGATGCTCTATGCCGGCGTAGGTGTCTTCCTCGTTTTCCCGGATTACCACAACGTTCATTCCCGGGTGCTTCGTCCTTACGAAGGGGTGGTAGGCTACGCAGGGACGAACGTTCGCAAAGAGGCCGAGGGTCTTTCGGGTGGTTACGTTTAAGCTTTTGACGCCGCCCCCCTGGGGGGTCGTAATCGGAGCTTTCAGAAAGACCTTCGTCCGCTCGAGGCTCTTCCACGACGAGTCCTCGATCCCGGAGCTGTTGCCTCGAAGGTAGACCTGCTCGCCGATCTCAATTTCCTCGATGTCTATTGCTGCCCCGGCTTCCTTGAGAACGTGAAGGGTCGCATCCATAATCTCCGGTCCGATCCCGTCGCCCCGGGCAACGGTAATCGGGGTCTTTTTATCAGCCAAATCTGTCTCCTTGACGCTTGTTTTCGCCCAATCTTAGTTGGGCCCTCAGTTAATTGCAAGAAAAGGGTAATTGCAAGAAAAGGGCCCCCGGGGCGGCTCCCGAGAGCCGCGGCCGGCTACCCGTCGGTCGGCGAGTTGAGGGAGAGGTAGCTCTCCCGGGCGTATTTGACGTACCGCTCCCCGGCGACATCGAGATCCGCGAGCTCTTCGGGTTTGAGCTCCCGCATCGGTTTCGCGGGAACCCCGGCGTAGACCCAACCGGTCTTGACGCGGGTGTGCGGCGATACCACGGCTCCGGCGGCGACCATCGAATGGTGTTCTACGACGGCCCCGTCGAGGACGACGGAACCGATCCCGATAAGGCTGTTCGATTCCACGGTACATCCGTGGACCGTGGCGGCGTGGCCGACGGTAACCGCATCCCCGATAATGGCGGGGTATGCCTTGTCCCGGCCGACGTGGATAACGCTTCCGTCCTGGATATTGGTGTCGGCGCCTACACGAATCTCGTTGATGTCCCCCCGGAGGACGCAGTTGTACCAGACGTTCGCCCGATCCCCGAGGGTTACGGCCCCGATAATCGAGGAGCCTGCCGCGACAAAGACGTCCCTACCGATAGTCGGGGTCAGACCCTTGTACGGGAGGATGGTTCCGAAGATGGTTTTATGGGTCACGATTTACCGATTATACGCGGCGTCGAAGCTCTTGATGAATACCCGGGAGGGGACGTAGTTACTCTCCCCGATAAACTCGCCGTTCTTGTAGTATCGGATGTACGGTATAAGATCGTTCCCCAGGCGGCCCTCTTTGAACCGGAGAAAATCCGGAAAGAATGGGCTCCGGTCGTAGAGGTACTCGTAGACCACGAGCTCCTTATCCTCGGGCTTCCCCTTGCGCTCGAAGTTCTTCAGCCACACCTGCATCGAGATCCATTGGGGGCACCAGGCCTGGGTCAAGACCAGAGCGACGTTCTCCGCCGCCCCCCGGAGCTCCTCGGAGAGCTCTCCCTTCGTCATAAACTCCTGGGCCTCTTCGTCGGTCAGTTGTTTTCTGGATATCATTATGCTTTAACTATATAAACTGTACTCTATTAAGACCACCGCATTCTCTGGGAATTCATTGGAAGCGGCATTTCTGAGTAGTATACTCTGAGAGTGATGGTCGGAAATAGTGTGCTCCGACGGTTCGCCGCGCCTCGGCTCCTCTCTCTTCTCCTGCTCCTCCCCCTCATAACGGCCTGCGCGACCTACGACGAATCGCCCCTTCCCAACCTCGGCGGAGAGCTTGCTCCCTTCGAGGAAATTGTCTACATAGCCCTCGACGGGGACATTCGAACCGTCGACCGCGACGGGACCACCGACGTACCTGTGGCTCGGGCGTCTTTACTCGGCCCGGTTGACGGGGCTCGCTTTAGCCACGCGACCTGGTCTCCGGACGGCCGCCGCATTGCCTTTGTGGCGACCCTCCGGCGGGAGGGCGAGGAGGCAACGAGCAACCTCTACATCGCCGACTCGGAAGCCGGGAGCATATCCTTGGTCCACGAAGCCGGCGCCTACCCACCGTTCTACCTCTACTGGGCGCCGGGTTCGCAGCGGATCAGCTTCTTGACCGCCGACGGGGACTCCGAATCCCTCGCGCTGCAGATTGTCGGCGACGCAGGGGAGAACTACTCGGTTCTCGGTACCGGTAGCCCGTACTACTGGGACTGGTCCCCCACCGGGGAGACGATCTTTGCCCACGTAGGCGGCGTCGACCGTCGGGGAGAACCGGGAAGCATTCTCCGGTTGCTAAGCGTCAATAACGGTGCTGTCGCCGCGGAAACGCTTCAATTGGAAACCATCGCCTTCCAGGCCCCGGAGTACTCACCGAACGGCGAGTACATTGCCGCAGCGGTCGAGGACTTCGGCGGTGGAAGAAGGTTGATGCTTCTGACGTCCAACGGACAGCCGATTCGGGCGCTGGCGACTCTTCGGGGGCAGGTTGCCTTCTCCTGGTCCCCCGACGGGTCGCGGATAGCTTACATCGACGGGCTCGCGGCACCCTACGGAGGCGTCGCCGGTCGTTTACACGTAGCCGGCGTATCCGCCTTCGCTCAGACCATTTCTTGGAACGGTTTTGGGAGCGCCCTCGACGCCCCGACTGTCGGCGCCTTCTTCTGGTCCCCTGACGGCGAAAAGATTGCCTACTTCGAGCCCGTCTTCGCCCAGGCCCGTAATGGGCGTCCTCAGTTGGTCTTCCGGATGAAGATCTACTACGTCGAAGAAGAGCGGACCGTTACCATCGGTCCCTTCCTGCCGACACCCGCCTTCGCACGACAACTCGTCCCCTACTTCGACCAGTACGAGCGCTCCGGTACTATTTGGTCTCCGGACTCTCGCTTCGTGGTAATCAATGCGATGACGCGGGAGGACCGTCCGGGCATCTACGTGGTGCCGGCGACCGGAGTCGGGGCACCTCAGGTCGTCGCCGAGGGTGTCTTGCCCTTTTGGGCTCCGCGATAACCGAGGAGATTAAGGGTCGCCACCAGAAGACTCCATCCGCCCAGAGCTACGAGCCCCAGACCGAACCCTCCGCTCTGCCCGAGGTGGCCGAGAACCGTCGGAACCACCCCGGCTCCGAGGATGTAAGCCGGCGGAAACACGAAGCTAAAAGCGAGGTTCCGGGCGCCGACGGGACCCGCTCCGGCAAGGGCGGCAAGAGCCGAGGGAAAGAAGGCGGCGACGACGCCGGGCTGTATCCACACCGTTGCTATCAAGAGGCTCCCGGTAGCCAAACCGAGTCCGAGGGTCGCAACCCCGGCAAGGCCGAGGGCGCCGACCATAACCACGCGATCGCCGAAGAGGTCCCGCAGGTGCCCGGAAACCAGAACCACCCCCAGGGCCGTCAGTCGAGAAAACCCGACGAGACGGTTGACCTCTTCAATCGGAATGCCCCGCTCAATCGAAAGAAACGCAGGCAGAATCGCGTAGGTCCCTACTTCGGCTCCGACGGCGGTTGCAAATCCCAGGAGGATGAGCCAGAAGCTCGGATTCGGAAGAATCTCCCGGAAGAATTGGAAGTTCGGCGCTTGGCCCCGGGTTTGCCCCAGGCCCTTCCAGGGCAGAAGAAGGGCCGCCACGGCGACGGACGCCAAGGTGAGAATCCGCAGAATCCATCGCCAGCCCATCGTGGACATTAGGAGGTTGACGACCAAGGGAGCGCCGAGGAGGGCCACAATCGGCGCGACCTCGTGAAGAGCCATCGCCTTTCCCCAGTGCTCCTCGGGTATAAGGTCGGTCAGCGTGGCCATCGCCGACGCCATGTAGAGGCCGCTGAAAGAACCGAGGAGCAGCAGTCCCAGCCGCAGGGACCAAATCGACCCCGACAGGGATACTATGAGCGTCGCCAGAGCGGCACCGAAGGCCGAGGTGAGAATGGCACCCCGGTTCCGGAAGGCTCGGGCGAAGTAACCGGAGAAAAGAACGGTGGCTGCGTATCCGAGGGTAATAAAGAAGAACAGAGACCCCATCTGCCCGTAGGAAAACCCGAGGTCCTCCCGAATCGGGAGCAGCAGGGGCGAATAGATCCACCGACCGAGGAAGTTCATAAGAAATACCAGGACCAGGGTTACCGCAGGGCCTATTCGGGAAAAACGCATCGTTCTACTCCGGGCGCGGTCGAGGTCCGAGCTCGAAG
>CAZTRQ010000051.1:15440-16907 GCA_964616245.1 uncultured Spirochaetaceae bacterium
ATTCGGGAAAAACGCATCGTTCTACTCCGGGCGCGGTCGAGGTCCGAGCTCGAAGGCTACGCTCGATTGCGCGAGCCGGGGAGGGCGCACACTCGCCGACGGTGTTTACGACGAATTCTCCTGTCGCAAGGATGTTTCTTAGTGTATCTTTCCGGTGGTCCTCCCGATTCGGGTTGTAGCTAAAGGACGCTAGGTTGGTTGCCCCTTGGGTGTCGAGGGTCATTGATTCTGCCTCCTGGTCAGGTGGATGCTTACGCAAATCGAAGGAATAGACAACGGGGGATACCGGTACATGAGAAGACTGCTCTTACTTCCGGCGATACTTCTTCTGGCACCGTTTCTCTGGCCTCAGGAAGAGGCCGCCACTTTAGAGTCCGCAGAGCCGGACCGAGGGATTATTCCGATACCGGCCCTCGGCTACACTCCGGAAACCGGGTTCCTCCTTGGTATAGCCGCTATCTACTTCTCGGTGCCGCCGGATACCGAGGACGCCCTCCAGACGACGAACATCGGATTAAACCTCCTCTACGGCACCGTCGGGTTTTTCAATGTGGGGGTCTCCGTGGAGGCGCCCCTCGACGGAGAGCGTTTCTACTTTGAGGGGGGCGCTGGAATAAACCGGGCTAACGAGGAGTACTTCGGTCTCGGTCTCGACAACGACGGCGTCGAGAAGTTCACGCAGTTCCAATTCGACTCCGAAGGGGCCTTTCTCTATCGGCTCACTCCGGATATTCGCCTCGGTCCGAGCTACCGGATCGGCTACGTCAAGGTTCTCGAAAAGGAGACTGCCGGAGAGTTGGATCAGGACGGCGTCGAAGGCTCCGATTGGGCGGTCGTCTCGGGACCCGGGGTGCGAGCCGCCTACGACACGAGAAGCTCGACCTTTTTCCCACGTCGGGGAGTGCTCCTTACCCTCGACAGCTCCGTTAGCACCACCGCCCTCGGTGCAAGCTCCACCTTCGGCCGGACTGCCCTCGACGGCCGGGCCTATCGAGAGGTCCTCCCTGACGCAGTCCTCGCCGGCCAGGCGCGCCTTGCTACCGCATACGGAGACACACCGTTCCAGTTCTTGCCCTTCCTCGGAGGGCAGAACGAGCTTCGTGGCTTTATCGAGGGGGAGATCCGGGACAACGTGACGCTCCTTACCCAGGCGGAGTTTCGTTTTCCTCTCTTCTGGCGCCTCGGTGCCGTGGCCTTCTTCGGTATCGGGACTTCGGGACAGGATTTCGGAGGGATTCAATGGGACCGGTTTCAGCCGGCGGGAGGCGGGGGAATTCGGTTTGCCCTCAACCCGGAGCAGGATATCAACCTGCGTCTCGACTTTGCCCACAACGGGCGGAATTTGGCTGTCTACTTCGGCTTCGGGGAGGCCTTCTGACCGCCGGCCCAAGAGGGCCCGGCCGGACCCGGCCCGTGTTTTCAGGCCGCTAATTCCGGCCGCTATTTCGGGAGGTGGCCTTCCGATTC
>CAZTRQ010000052.1:0-1268 GCA_964616245.1 uncultured Spirochaetaceae bacterium
CAGATAGACGGTCCTCGTCGGAAAGGCAAACTCGATCTTTCGTTCTTCGAAGGCCTCGTAGATTCCAAGGTTTATGCGTTCCTGGATATCCATATAGATGTTGTAGTCCGGGCTCAGAACGTAGTAGACCACTTCGAAATCCAGGCTCGACGCGCCGTAAGCCTTAAAGTGCGCTCGGTCGAATCGTGTCTGCGGTTCGGCCTCCACGACGCTCCGCACGACAGCGGGTATTTCCCGAAGACGCTCTGATCCGGTGTCGTAGGTTACGCCGAAGGAGAAGACGATTCGTCGTTCGGACATGTGTTTGTAGTTCCGAAGCCGGCTCCCGGTCAGGACGGAGTTGGATACGACGATAAGCTCGCCGCCGAGGGAGCGAATGTGAGTCGTCTTGAGGCCGATGTGCTCCACGGTTCCGAGAATATCGTCGAAGATCAAGAAATCCCCGAGCTCGAAGGGCCTATCAAAGAAAATGACGAAGTAACTAAAGAGATCGCCGAGGAGCGCCTGGGCCGCCAGGGCAATCGCGATACCCCCGATACCGAGTCCTGCGACGATGGCCGAGATTTCGACGCCGAGGTTATCCAGAAGAAAGACAAGCGCGATAACCCAAACCAGAAGATTGATCACCGCAATAAGCGGCCGAACTCGCTTGGTGCCACTTTCCCCGCGCTTTTCCGCGTAGGCCGAAAAAGCCGCGTCGATCGAGCTGTCTATCAACCTGACCACGTACCAGGTAACCAGGATAATGACGACAATCCGGAGAACGATCATCACCCGGGCCGAAGGATCGAGTAGCATTGCCGCCAGATAGAGAGCCCCGATTCTCAACGCCGGGAGCAAGGTTCGAAGCGCCAACCGGAACAGAAAAAGTGAACGGGGAGCCTGGGTCTCGCCTTGGAGGTGGCGGCTCTGACCCCGCCGGACGAGAGCTCCGATCACGCCCAAAACGAAGAGAGCGACGACCGCCAACCCAAAAGAGATGGCGTAGTCGGTGATTGTACGCCCGAGAACCTCGAGGCCCAAAATTGTTGTGATGTCCATATCTCTCTCCTGCCTCCAGTATACCGAAGCTCTAAGGAACGAGTTACCGGCTATCCAAGGTATCGCTTGGGCACCTTACACACCACGGTGTAAGCCGGGTTGTAGAAGTTGCCGATCTCGTACTCCACCACCTGGCCCAGGAGAATCCGGGCGCCGATCGGGTCGAATCCGAACCCCTCGACGAGCCACCGCGTCATTTCGGTGGTGGCGTGACGGGTAGCCTGATC
>CAZTRQ010000052.1:1368-16566 GCA_964616245.1 uncultured Spirochaetaceae bacterium
ACCCCTCGACGAGCCACCGCGTCATTTCGGTGGTGGCGTGACGGGTAGCCTGATCCAGGGGCCGCGCGTTGCCGACGGCCAAAACAGGCTCGCGGGAGCCAAGGGTCGGGTGGTACCGGGAGGGCTCGAATCGGTGTTTTGCCACTGGGTGTCTCCTTTTCGCCGTATTGTAACGGTGGTACACGACCGGGGATAGATTGCCCCCGCCGGCGGAAGGCAGTACCCTAGAGATATGCCTGGGAGTCAGACGACCGAGGCCCTCGGGAAGAAGGTGTTTGTCCTCAATCCTCCGAGCGTCTTCGAGGAGGAGCTTCTTCAAGAGGTCCTCAAGCACGAGTACGAAATCTATTTGCTCCACGACACAGGAGCCGCCCTGCGCGTTTTTGCGAAGCACCCTGATTCGGTCGTCTTTATCAACATAGACAGCGGCCTCAAAGAAGAGCAGTGGGAGAAGTACATCCGCAAATTGAGGGAGGATCCAAAGTATCGGGGCCTCAAGATCGGCGTTGTCTCCTACAGCCCTTCTCCGGAGTTGAGTCAGAAATACCTGATGGACGTCGGCGTGCAGTGCGGTGTCGTCCGCCTGAGCCTCGGTGCCCAGGAAAGCGCCCGGATCATCATCAACGTGCTCGAGGCGAACGAGGCCAAGGGACGCCGTCGCTACGTTCGCGCACGATGCGAAAAGGCGCAGAATACCGGATTCAACCTGGAGTACGCCGGGCAGAAGCTGTCGGGACCGATCCTCGACATCAGCTCCGTTGGGGCGGCGATTCGCTTAGAGCCCGGCAAGACCCTGCCCCCGAAAAGCCTTGTGCGAGCAATTCAACTACGCCTTCGAAGTCGACTGGTTCACCTCGACGCTGCGGTGTTGGGAAGCCGAAGCGACGACCCCGGGGTCCACGTTCTTCTCTTTCGAGGGGAGGCGGCGCAGAAGCAGCGGGGCCAGATTCGTCACTTTATCCACAAGAGTCTTCAGGCGGAGATCGAGCGCCTCTGAGCCCTTAGGCGCTACTTCTTTATCTCGGCCTTCTTGATTTTGTCGAGGGCCGGAAAATTCTTTTCGAGGTATGCGTTTCCCGACTGATGAATCTCGCTCTGGTCCGGTCCGTTGCCCCGGGGAGCGCCCTCGCCGTATTCGCTGTAGAGCGATTGGACCACATCCATTCCGTCGGTAACTTCTCCGACCGGTGCAAAGCCCATGTCGTCGAGGCCCTTGTTGTCCGCCAGATTGATAAAGAGCTGGGTGGTCCGGGTGTTGGGCCCCGCCATCGCGAAAGTGAGGGTCCCCTTGGTGTTCGACGCTTTGACGGGGTCGTCTTCTATCGGCTTGTTCCGCCATTCGGCTCCGACCTCCGGTGCCCCGCTTATTCCGAACTGGGCTACGAACCCGGCGAGCACCCGAAAAAAGACTACTCCATTATAGAAACCGGACTCGACGAGCTCGGACACCCTATCGGCTCCCTTCGGAGCCCATTCCCGGTGGACCGCAACCTCAAAGTCGCCCTTCGTCGTCTCGAACCGCACAGTAAACTCATCTGGTGCCATCTATTCTCCTTCGCTTGTGTCCTGTCGCGAGCTTTGTCACTATAGCCTCATGATATCAGCCCTGCGTCTCTGTGCAACCCACCGCTACCGTGTGCGGCATCCGAGAGAGATAGCCTTCGCCCCGGGGCTCAACGCCGTTATCGGACCCAACGGCACGGGAAAGAGCACGATCTTGCGGGTGCTTCGGGGCTGCCCGGACTGCCGTATCGAGAAGACGGCCGATGCAGAGCCGGTTTGGTTCGATTCCGAAGGGGACAACCCGCAGGCCTCCGGCTATCGAGCCCAAAGCCTCCTGGAAACGCTCCTTCGGACCCGGGGGCTCTTTGCCTCCCACGGCCAGATAATGCGAGACGTGCTGGCCACCCTCCCCTTCGGAGAAAACGACACCCTTCTCTTGGACGAGCCGGAGGCGGGGCAGGATCTATCCTGGATCGAGAACATCCGAGAGGGCCTCGTCGACATCTCCCGGGAGTTGGGGGTTCAGGTTATTATGGCCACCCATCATCCCCTTCTCTGGGTGAACGCTCACCTTATCGAGCTGGCCCCAAACTACGCCGAAGAAACCCGGGACCGCTACCGTCACTATCTGTGTAGAGACTCCGAAAATCGCGCTTGATACGCAGTTACTCCCGTGCGATAGTGATATCTTCTCTAGAGGCTATCACACGACATGAAAAAGCGTTCGGAACGCTTTGCCATAGGTAAAAATCGATTCTTGCGTCGGCCCGCTATTGTCTGTTTGATTCTGTTCGTCGGTTGTCTGGTCGTACCTCCACCGGCGGAGGGTCAGCATTTCTTCGAATCGGGCCAGGTACCTCGATTTAACCTAATAAGCCGCATCGATGGGTTGCCGAACAACTCCGTGTCCTCGATTCAGCAGGACAAACGGGGCTTTATGTGGATCGGCACCCAGGGTGGCTTGGCAAAGTACGATGGAAAAAAATTCGAGTACTATCGCAACCTCCCCTTCGAGAGGGACTCGCTCCCCCACGATCTGGTGCAGACCCTCTACTATCATAAAGAGGAGGACACCCTCTGGATTGGTACCTACCGAGGCCTCGCTCGCCATCGGATCGGGGAAGCGGGGTTCGCGAGCTTTAGCCACGACGTCCAAGACCCGAGCTCGCTGAGCAACGACATCGTCATCGCGATTTCTCACGATGCCGAAGGAACGCTCTGGGTCGGCACCCAGGACGGTCTCAACCGTATGGTTTCCGAAGGCGTTTTCGAGCGCATCGACACCGAGAGCGAAGTAATCCGAGACATTTTCCTCGATACCTCGGGGACCCTCTGGGTCGGAAGCTACGGCGGACTCAGCCGGTGGAACTCCGATTCCGAGACACTCGAGAGCGTCGACGCGGAGCTACCGACTAACTACGTAATGGATATCGAAGAGCTTCGCCCCGGGGTCCTGCTGTTGGCCTGCTGGGGGGGTGGCGTCGTGGAGTACCATACCGCCACGGCGACGACGGAAACCCGTACCTTCGCCGACGACCGACTCTACGCGGTGCATTCGGGCAGCGATCAGACGCTCTGGGCCGGCAGCTGGGGAGGCGGTCTTTTCGCCGTCGCTCCCGACGGAAAGGAGTACAGTTTCGGCGAGGACGACGACGGCCTGCGCTCTCCGATCATCTACTCCTTCTACGAAGACGATGCGGGCCTTATCTGGATCGGGACCAACGGCGGCGGCCTCTACCGATTGAGCCCCCGACAAAGAAACTACCGTGCCTTCTACCACGATCCCGAGCGCCCCGGAAGCCTGCCACCGGGAAAGGTCAACGCGATCCACCGGGATGTCGACGGGACGCTCTGGGTCGGGACCTACGGTGGAGGCCTCGCTCGGTACGACGAAGCCTCCGGGCGCTGGATCCCGTATCGCCACGATCCGAAGGACCCCTACGCCCTGGCAAACGACATCGTGACCGATATATGCGAAGACACCGACGGTAACCTCTGGGTCTTGACCCACGGAGGACTCCAGCGCCACGACCCGGAGCGCGACCGTTTTCTTCGATGGGGCCTCCACATCTATCCCGAGGCGCCCCTGGCGGGAGAGATTATCTACGCCTTTCTCGAAGACGAAGGGGGCGACTACTGGATAGGCAGCTACCGACACGGAGTCGAGCGCTACGACCGGCAGACCGGGAGACTGGTGCACTATGCCAACGACCCTGAAGAACCGGGAAGCCTTTCGAATAACCTCATCTACGACCTCCTGGCGGATAGTGACGGGACCATTTGGGTCGCGACGAACGGCGGATTGAACCGCTACCGACCGGAGACCGACGACTTTCAGCGCTTTCTCTACGATGTCGACGATCGAAGTGGACCCAGCGGGAACACGGTCCGGGTGCTCTACGAGGATTCGCAGCAGCGGCTCTGGATCGGTACCGTCAGCGGAGGGCTTAACCGCTTCCGCCGAGACACCGAAACCTTCCGGCACGTTACGGTAGAAGACGGGCTCTCGAACAACACGATTCTCGGAATTCTCGAAGGGGCAGACGGCCGTCTCTGGCTCTCCTCGCAACAGGGCATCTCTTCGTACAACCCGGAAACCGGGATGATAGACGTCCTCGACGAGCGCGACGGCCTCTACGGCAGCGAGTTCAACAGCGGTCACCATCGAGATTCCGATGGAACCCTCTTCTTCGGCGCAGGCCACGGGATAACACGAATCGATTCGGCGACCGCCGGGGTCAACTTCCACGTGCCCCGGGTCCAGATTACCGACGTTAAGGTGTTTCAGGAGTCTATCGACGCCAATCGACCGACCTTTAACGGCGCGGAGATTTCCCTCGCGCCGAGCGACACCTTCGTTGGATTCGAGTTCGTCGGCATCGACTACGAGTCGCCCCAGAGCAATCAGTACGCCTATAAGCTGGAGGGCTTCGATGAGGACTGGGTCTTTCCCGGAAACCGGAACTACGCAACCTACACCAACCTCCCGCCGGGGCGCTATCGTTTGAAAGTCCGGGCGGCGAACGCAGACGCCGTCTGGAGCACCGAAGCGGCGGAGCTTTCCCTCCGGGTCAAGGGTCCGTGGTATCTCACCTGGTGGGCCTTCCTCGGCTACGCCGTCGGTTTGGTGGCTCTCCTCCGGGGACTCTTGCGTGTTCGAGAAGCGCACCTTCTCTCGGCGAAGAACCGAGATCTCGAAGAGTCCAACGCCAAACTGGCGCAGGCGAACGCCGAGCTCGAACGGTTGAGCATTCGCGATTCGCTTACCAGCGCTTTCAACCGCCGCTACTTCGACGCGAAGCTCTCCGAAGAGTGGAGCAGGGCCCGCCGCTCCGGCGATTGGATCGCCCTTCTGATGGCGGACGTGGATTTCTTTAAGCGGTACAACGACACGCGGGGGCACATAGCCGGGGACAACTGCTTGGTGGCGGTCTGCGAAATTATGGAGGGTCAACTCGTTCGGGCCACCGACGCGGTTGCCCGGTATGGGGGCGAGGAGTTCGCGATCCTGCTCTACGGAACCGATCTACCGGGGGCAATTGCCGTTGGTGAGCGGCTCCGTCGTGCGGTCGAATCGCAGAGCCTCGAGGTTACCATCAGCATCGGAGTAGCGGCGCTACAGCCCGGAAACGCGCAGTCGGCGCTGGAGCTGGTGGCCGCGGCAGACCGCGGCCTTTACCAGGCGAAACACACCGGCCGAAACCGGGTGATGACCGACAGTAATCGGGCCTAAGAATCGAGGCTGAGCCAACCGGTGTAGTAGAACTGAGTCGCCGTTCTCTGAAAAGGGCCGTACTCGAAGAACTCTTCGGGCTTCATTCCCCGGGCCTCGTAGGACTTGCGGAACGCCGGAAAAGCAAGAAGGCGATCGAGGACACCCTTATCCACCGGATCCAAGATAGTCGATTCCCGCGGGATATCCGCCTCGAGGAGCTGTTTTTGAGCACCCGGAGCAGCGGAGAAGACGATACCCCCACCGAGGAGAGTGCTGACGTGGTGCGGCCCTCGGAGCGCGGCCACCATAATGGTGGCCCGGGCGCCCATCTCCTTAAAGACACGGTAGGCTTCCTTGGTCGCTGCGACACCGGCCCAGTTCAGATCCTCTTCGGATATTCCGGCGGTGTTGTCGGCGATTAGATCCCGGAGGTAGTCGTCGAGTCGCCCAATCATGATGACCGCCCAGCTCGGAGGTGGAGTAATCCCCGCGTCCTCGGCCCGCTTACAGCCCTTGAGGTGGCGTTCGGCTGAGGCAACCATCTGCGGCACACAGAAGCTCACGGTCATCGTCGTGGGGATGCCTTCGGCGGTGCACTCTTCGAGGACATCGAGACCCGCGGCACTTGCAGGAAGCTTAACGGTAATCTGGGGACTCCAGGAGTGGTAGGTCCTCGCGGTCTTGAGCATCGCGTACCGGTCGTATGCCTTCCCGGGATTCACCTGTGCGCAGACGTACCCCGAGGTACCGCCGGAGGAATCCCAGATCGGCTTGAAGAGGCTGCAGGCGTCGAGGACTACCTTTCGCACCCGGGCCTCGGCCTTTCCACCGCATTCGTTAACCTCGTTGCCGGTTGGGTCGTAGAGTCCCCCTCCGGCAACCCGGCTTGCGAGGATCGGGTTGGTCGTCGCGCCGACGGCGCCGTTTGCGATTGCCGCCTCGATCTCCGACGTTGCCGCCGAGTCGTTCCACCATTCGTCGTCCGTTGTAGCGAGCCATTGAAGAAAGTTCTGTTGTTCCATGGGATTCTCAGTTTAACACAGTTGGTCGGGATCAGGAATCGCACCGCGCCCTAGTAACCGAAACCGACGGCGAAGTGGAAGAGCCATCGGCCATCGGTAACCTCGGTTTCGACGGGATTGTAGGCCAGATCCGCTCGAATCGGTCCGATGGGCAGGTGGTACCGGGCGCCGATACCTACGGCCTGTCCCAGCGTTCCGTCTATGGAGAGCCGCTCTCGACTAACGATCCCGACGTCGTAGAAGCCGGCGAGGTGGAAAGAACCGACGACTTGCACCCGAAGCTCCGTCGTCGCCTCGACGCTCGATAGCCCGCCGACGACCTCCCCGGATTCGGAGACCGGACCGAGCTGATCCAGGGTGTAGGAGCGCACCGAGCTCGCGCCGCCGAGAAAGAGCCGCTCTTGGATCGGCAGGGTCTCTTCCCCCCGTAGCGGCAGCCGTGCGGTCCCGGCCCAGACAAAGGTAAAGACCAGGGGCCCAAAGAGCCTCTCGTGGTAGTTTCCAAAGAAAGAGGTCTCGAAGTACTCGAGATCCGAACCGATAATGGACGAGGAATAGCGCACTCGGCCGCCGACCTCGGTTCCGTCGGTGGGAAGGATTACGCTGTCGCGATCGTCTCGGACTGCGCCGGCCGAGACTCGGGAGGTTCGGAACTCTCGAGCCGCGGGTATCCCCTCTTCCTCCACAGCGTTCGACACGCGATCCAGGCCGTAGGAGTACCCAGCCTCGAGCCTCCAGGGCGAGGAGAGCCGGTACAGAAAATCGAGACGCGCCTCCGTCGTCGTTATGTCGTAGGACGGCGCGTCCCGATAGTCGAAGGCACCGGTCAAGGAGATAGTGCTGTTGGTACCGAGGAGAATGCTGTCACTCAGGGACGTTTCCGCCCCGTAGGACTTGAAGCTGCCGTGAACGGCGGTGGACCAGTAGCGGCCGATACCAAAAATGTTGCGGTCGGTAAAAGAGGCGGAGGCTTTTGCGATCTCGTAACTACCCCACCCGGCGGAAAGCTGCACTTCCCGGCTCTCAGTCTCCGTGAGACGCACCAGTACCTCAGCGGGGACAGGGTCTTCCAAGGCACGATCTTCGGTGTCCCGTTGCGCCTCTTCTTCCCCCGGCGACCCCTCGGGGGGCGAAAGTGGTCGCGCTTCGATGTCCACCAACCGAAAGAGACCGAGCCCGTAGAGTCGGTCCTCCGACCGGTTGAGCACCTCGAGGTCGAGCATGTCGCCCTCTTCGACGGGGATAAAAGAGTGAAGAAACCACCACCGCGTACGGAGATCCTCTTGCTGGCGGGGAACCACTCGCAGCTCCTCGACCACCATCGGGGGACCGGAATCGACACGGTAGGATATAACGACTCCAGATTCACTCTCCGGTCCCTCCCGGGGCCTCCGCTCGATATTGTAATCGACCTCCGCAAGGTATCCCTCTCGCCCGAGGATGTTTCGAATCCGAATCGCCCCCTCGGCCGCGCGACGGGGATAGAAGACTTCTCCTCGAAGTCCGACCTCGCCCTCGAGCGCTTGCCTGCGTTCTCCCGGCAGCCCCGGAGCCTCGATGATTATCTCCGTAATCGTGTAGAAGCTTCCTTCCTCGACCGGCACGGTTATGTCGTAGTAGCTCTCGTCATCGACGACTCGATCAGAGAGATCGATCGGTCCGACGGATACGTCGGCGTATCCCTCGAGCTCGTAGAGTCGCGCCACCTGCCCCATCGCCGTCTCGATATCCTGTCGCCGAAAAGCCGTTGCGTCCTCCTCGTCCCCCTCGGGAAAGAACCTCTTGAGTCTCTCCTCGTCAAAGACGGACACGCCTTCGAACGCGATCGTGCCGACCAAAAAGCGATCTCCGGGTCGAATCGTGTATTCGACTCGGTCGACGCGATTCCACTCGTCCGCACGTCGGACTTCGGTTTCTTCGCCTTTGGAGGTATCGAACATGGCAAAGGTGACCAATGCGTCGGGATACCCGTCCCGACGGAGCATGTTCTCTATAGTATAGGCGGCGTCGGCGAGATCCGCCGGTCCACCGGTTCCCCGGCGAACCGCCCGTATGTCTTGCCGAGCAGCTCTCCGGAGCTCGGAGGGCGAATAGTCTCGGACCTCCGGAAAGACGATTTCCGGGGCGTCGTCTGCCCGGGGAGCCTCTTCCCCCGCCGGGGCTGTTTCTCTGCTCCCTCCGGGGAAGAGGGGCATTCCGAGGAGAATCAAGAGGGAGCACGAGAGGAGAAGCCTCCGAGGAGTAATCACCGGAACGAAAACCTCCATGCGAGGCCGAGGTTGTAATGGTCGAACTCGTCTCGTTCAAACTCGAGGTACCACCTCTCCCCGGATCCAAGTCGAAAATCGACCTCGACAACCTCGTTGCCCTCTTGGGACAGACGGCGCCCTACGGCTATCTCGACACGGTCGAAGCCTGCCGCGTCTCCCGCCTGGTCCGGCCCGAAGAGAAACGAAGCCAGTTGTCGGCCCACGAATCGTCCCGCGGTCACCACACTCCTCTGCCCCTCTCCAAGGGCGTCGAGGTCGGCGTGTCCGGTCGTTAGAAGCAGGATGGCCTGTTCCTGAGGGAGCGGAGGACTGGAGCTCACCTGTACTTCGATCGCGGGAATGGTGCCGTATGCGTTGACGAAGACAGTATAGTCCCGGATTTGGGTCTCCCCCTGGGCCTGGAGCCGGGGAGAAAACGGCTGTTCCTCCGGGAACTCGAAAGAAATGTTCGTCAACCCGAGGTCGGTTACCGGGAGTCGAACCGTCCCGGAGTCCGCGAATACACGCCCTGTCACGATAGGAACCTGAAGGTTCCCTGACAGGCGGACGTCGGCGGAAAGGCTTCCCCGGTAGACGTTGTTCGCCACCAAGAAGGAGTTTTCCGCCGTCGCTTCGACGTTTAGGGAGGTAGAGGCCCCAAAATCGCCGGGAACACTGAAGAGTTGAATTGCCTCCTCGTTTACGGTCGGTACGGTATCGAATCGGACAAGAGGCACGTTTTGCGTGTATTGCCCCTCGGTGAGGCGCAGGGCGCCGGTTATCTCGAGATTCGAAAGGGTGCCCGATGCGGCAAGGTCGACGTCGCTTCGGATGCGTATTCCCTGTTGAGATACGATCAGCAGGTTCTCCCCCTCGAGGGTTACCTCGAGGCTCTTGTCGTCGAGGTCGAAGGCCCCCGAGGCGGCGAAGGGGGATCGGCCGAGCTCCCCGGTAATCGATTCGGCAACGATCTCCAATCCGCGGAGCCGAATCTCTCCGTTGACTGCAGTGAGAACCGGCAACGGTCCGGCAAACCGAGCCCCGCCGTCGACGACCTCGAGGCGCCCCTCGTGCTCGAGGGAGCCCGGGGCACCCTGGGTTGTCAGTTTTCCCTGAAGACGCCCCTCGGAGTAGACAAATGAAGACATCAGGGTAGGAACGATGGAGAGGGGAAGGTCTATCTCAACATCGGACGCAAGCCGAACCTCGTCGGGGGTCCAGGAGGGTTCGGCATCAACCAGACCAGGCATCGTCAGGCTACCGGTTTGCCGAAGGACGTCCCGGTCGTCGAGTCTGAGCACCACCTCGGTATCGATTCGGTCTTGTGCCCCTTCAACCACCCGGAGCGAGGCCGTCACGTTGGAGTAGCCGAGGGGCGCTTCTTCCCTTTCGTCTTCGGTCCGCTCTCCTTCGGCGGCAAGGCGAAACGCCAGGTCCCCCGAGTCTTCGAGGAGACGCCCTTCGATCTCGGTAGTACCTCTGGGAAGGAAGAGCCGCGCCTCCTCGGGAACGAAACGCCCAAGGTCGACGACGCGTCCGTCTATCGTCAGAGAGCTACTTCTAAGGTTCCGCAGCGAAACGCCGCCGCTTCCGACGGCGATCGGAAGCCGGCCGGCGACCATCAAAGAGACCGCTTGCCCACCTTGGTCATCCTCGGCGTCGAGGGAGCGAACCACCACGCTCCTCTCGTCCTGGATGATACGGCCTTCGACAGCGATGCGTTCATCTCCCAGGCGCAGCCGCCCGGCTGCGAACTCCAGGTCGATTCGCGGATGCTCCGGCGGTCCGGTAACCGAGAGGTCGCCGGTAAGGGAATCCAGGCGGCCTTCGGCCCCCGAAGCCACGACGGGCGGCATGGAAAGGTTTTCTATCCGCAAACGTACCTCCGGGGCCACCTCGCCCTCGGCGCCGAATAGATGACCGGAGAAACTGCCGGAAGCGGTCACGGGTCCCAAGGTTTCGCCGGAGCTCTCATCAGGGAGAGAAATGTCGAAACTCCCCGAATCGACTCGTCCCTGGAGAAAGCCTTCCCCCCAGGCGCTCAGGGAAAGCGCTATGGCTTGGTCGGCCTCGGAACCGGAGACTTCGAGCTCGAAGCCATCCGCCGAGGCGTCGAAGGTTCCGGACACTCCCGCGGCTATGCCGCCGAAATCCTCGACGCCGGCGAGGCGTAAGGCCGCTTCGAGGTTCGAAACCGTAACGCGAAGGGAGGAGAGCTGTGTTACCGGAAGCAAGCGGGTTGGTCGGATCTCGGCGTCCTCGACGGTGATACTTCCGATCGATCCTGCGTCGACGGCAAGATGGCCAACGCGAAACGCCACTGCCGGATCGTCCCAGGAAGCGTCCAGCTCCACCGCCGTTTCGGGACTCCCCCGGTAGCTCCAGCCCGAGGCTGAGAGGCTTACCTGACCCGTCACCGCCTCTTGCGGCGAGACGGTGGAGGAAAGAGCAAGGGAGAGAAAGTCCGGCGGAAACCCCTGCTTAAGTGTCAGGACACCCTCGACGACCGCCGTACCGGGCTCGATGGACGGCGGCAGTAGGGTCAAATCCCGGGAGAACCGTCGCGACCATTGCTCCAGCCTGTCGGCGAGCTCCTCGGTAACCCGGGCGGAAAACTCCAGACGACGCCCCCAGGTAACCACCTCGATAGAGAGGGGGGCGGAGTCGATACGTACACTTCCGGCGATAGAGCTCGCCGGAGACACCGGCGCCACGACCTCTGCAGAGAGGTCGATCTCGAGGCTCGTAGCACGCCGGTCCGTGAGGACGCGAACTCCGTTTTTCAACTGAGAGAAATCCAGGGCGACGACATCATCGCTCCCGGAGAGCTCCACCCTCAGGACATCCTCGAGATTACCGTCGATCGAAACGCCGATCGGGTCTTGCTCCTCCGAATCCGCGAAGAACACCTCACCATCAATTGATACGCTCGGCGTTCGTGCGTCGCGCCGAAGAAGCCGCCGAAGATCCCGGATGGCAATCTCCGGTTCTTCCTCGATCTCCTCTTCGATTTTCTCCACCGTCGGCTCGCGGTTGAGGAGAACGCGGAGCCCCGAAACGCTAACCGAAGACACGACGGCGACCGGGTCGACCTCGAAAAGCTCGAAGGGATCGTAACGAAGCGATAGGCCTTCGACGGATGCCGAGTTGACCGGGAAAGGGCCCTCGCCATAGTCGAAGGAAACAGCCTCTAAAGAGATATCCCAGATCCAGCTCCCGGAGAACCCTCGGACATCGAGGGATACCCGCCGCTCGAAACTCCGGGAGGCGGCGTTCTCGGCAACGCGGAGGGCCAGGGGAGCGATAAGGACGTTGCGGAGTGCGTAAGGAAGAAGCAGAATGGCGGTCGCGAAGAGGATCGGCAGATAGAATCTGCCTTTCCCCGAGAAAAGCATCACGTTTCGAATATACTAAGGCACGGCTGGAAGAGCACTGCGATGCGAAATGGTGCTAAGATAGCCCACGAAATGATGAGAGACCCTGGATTCCAACGGAAAATAGCGACGAAACCCGCCCTTCTCCTTTTACTGGTCTGGGTGGCGCTCTGCGGCGCCGGGGTTCCAAGGGCGGCGGCCCAGGAGTACGACGTAACGGTAGCCCTTGGCTGGCACCGCTATGTGCCGGTAATGGGACCAGCCCGAGATCTCGATCCCGGCTTCGCCCCCTTCGTCTCGGTCTCCGTCGCACCGGAAACCTCCCGCCTCAGATTCCTCGGCCGGGGGGGCGTTTCATACCTTACCGAGGACGAGCCGGAAGATACCGTTGCTACCCTGGCACCCTTCCTCGTCGGAGTCGAGTACACCCTGCTCCGTGAGGGACGAATCTCCGCCGTTGCCCAACTGCTCGGCGGCGCCGTGTGGCTCAAGATTCGGAACCTCGAAGAAGACGAAGGGCCTCCCTTCGAGAGATCTTGGTCGACCTCCCGCTACCTCCGCGTAGCCGGAAGCACCGCCCTGCTCCTGAAACTAGCAGTGACCGAGATTCTGTCGTTCGAGTCGGGAGTGGCTTTAGACGTCATCGCCTTCGAAGAGTCGCAGTACCCCGGGTTCCTCGCGTTTTCGGCAGGCATCGCCGCCCACTTCTGACGCCAGGCCCAACTGTCGGCTGTATCCGTCGAATCGCCGGAGCACCGCCTCGCTGTAACGGCCGAGCTCCAGGAGTCGGTCCCGAGCTTCTGCGTACCATTCGTCGTCGATGCGGCTGCGGTAGCGGAGCAAAAGGAGCATCATCAAGCTGTTGTAGTGATCGAGGCCCCGTCGCCCAGCCTCTTCCAAGAGCCTGCGGTCCTCAGAAACGACGGGAAGGTGAGAGTTCGCGGCAAACCGCAGGAGCCGATCGTCGTTGGAGGGCGCTCCCGTTCCGGGATCCGCACCGGGGTCCGCGCCCCCGTGCTCCTGGGGCGGCTCCCGGCGGACCTCCACCTCGGGAGGCTGCCACCCGGTTTCAGCCCGAATCACCTCTATGGTAACCAGGCGGATGGTATGCCCGAGAAGCCCGAGAAACCCCGCCTTGAGCATATAAATGATAGACGACGCGTCGACCGCCGCCTCGGTCAGGCTAACGAGCCGGTTTATGGAGCACCTCTCCGGCGTGGTCCACGAGGAGAACGCCCTCCTCCTCCCGGTTCCGGTAGGAGTCGACGTCGACGGAGCTCGGGTCAAGGTAGCTTAAGTTCATCGCCTCGGTCTGTTCCCGGGGAATGCTACTCGCGAGGACCACGTCTATCCGGGGCTTTTCGACGCCGTCCTCCATGGTTCCGGTTCCCCGGACGTGGCAGCTATGGGCCAGGACGCCTCGCGGAACATCGGAGAACTCGTCCATATGCTCGAGAAGATAGTCGCGGGTGTGGTAGCCGACCCGCTCGAGGTATTCCCCCCAGGTCGAGGAAAACTCTTTGATATGAGGGGCGTAGATGATGAGCTTCCCGCCGTCCTCGACGACCTCATTCAACTTGTACATCACCTTACCACCGACCCACATCTCGTCGTACATCTCCGGCGCCACGCCGAAGACGGTGTGATACTTCCGGGGCGTGTAGCGAATGTGCACCTTCGCCGAGAGATCGGCGGCGTCGCTCCAAGCCTCGGTTACGCCGCCGGCGAAGAGCCCCGCGAGCTGACTCGCCGATTTGACGACCATCGCGTAGGTGTGGGTCGGAATGTTTATCATCTTGGCCGCGGCTTCCACGAGAGCCCGGGTCGGGGTGTCCTTTATCCCGATGACCTTCGGCGTGGTGATGACCCCGCTAAGCCAGTGGAAAAACTGCAGAAACTCCCCTCCCGATATCCCGGGAAAGAAGTACTTGTTGCCCCCGGAGAAACCGACGACTTCGTGGGGGAAGACCGGCCCCAGAATGATGATGGCGTCGTAGTCGTAGATAGCCCTATTGATGTCGACCACGACCGATTCCCGGAAGAGGCCGCCGGTAGTCTCGGCTATTTCATCCTCGGAAAACGTCCCGAGCTCCACCAAGGTTTCCGGCTTATTCCATTCGTGGTTGAGAAATTGCGACCCGGCGAAGAGGGCCTTCCGGTCGGCGGGAGTCACCCCGTAAAGCTTCATAATCTGCTCCTGGCTCATCGGATGATGAGAGCCAAGCGCCACCATGTAGTCGAGGCGTGAGGCTTCCGGGGCGATGGTCTGTTGGACGGCGGAGACCATCATTGGGAGAGGGCAGGTCCGGGTCGCGTCCGGGGTAAGGACCAATACGCGCTTGCCCCTGTAGAGCTCCGCCGGGGTGCCCTCACCGATAATCCGAACCACGTCGTCTCTCGTAAGTACTGCGTCGGGTGACCCCATTCCGTGTACCATCGTCTACTCCTTGGAAACCGTGGCCTTGGTCGACCCGGTCGTGAATCCGCCGTCGACCACCAGGTTGTGGCCGTTTACGTAACCCGACTCTTTTGCGGCGAGAAAGACCACCGCGCTGTCGAGATCCGACGGCTCTCCGGGGCGGTTAGCCGGGATCCGATCGGTAATATAGGATAGCCACTCTTCGTTGCCGTAGAGAACCTCGGTCTGCTGCGTTCGAAACCAGCCGGGGGAGAGGCAGTTTACCGTTATTCCCTTTCCGCCCCACTCGTCGGCGAGTCCCATAGTCATCTGTCGGACGCCACCCCTACTCGCCGAATAAGGAACGATGCCGCCAAAGGCGAAGACCGTCGTCGCCGATCCGATGTTGATAATTCGTCCGTAGCCCCGGGGGATCATGCGTTTGGCGACTTCTGTTGCAACGAAGAACTCCCCCTTTAGGTTGGTATCGACGACGGCGTCCCAATCCTCCCAGGTCACATCCACCGAGGCCTTGCGGACGTTGCCCCCAGCGTTGTTCACCAAGATGTCGATCTTGCCGTAGTGGGCTTCCGCCGCGGCGACCATCGACTGAATGCTCTTTTCTTTTCGAACGTCGAGCTCCAAGGGGAGCGCCTTCCGGCCGATCGCCTCGATGTCTCGTACCGTCTGGTCGAGACTCTCAAGGCTTCGGCTGGTCACCACCAGGTCCGCTCCTGCACGGGCGAGAGCCCGGGCGAAGTACCGTCCCAATCCCCGGCTCGAACCGGTTACGATGGCCACCTGGTCGGTTAAGTCAAACACGATGCACTCCCCCGCTACCTTCTATTGCCTTTTGCCGACGCCCATCGCCGGCTACCGTCCTCCATCGCCCTCTACAGGGCCGGGTCGAGAACGACTTTGAGGAGCCCCTTCTCCG
>CAZTRQ010000053.1:0-16401 GCA_964616245.1 uncultured Spirochaetaceae bacterium
GAAGAGCAGCGCGATCAGGGCTGCCCCAACCACCAAGATGGTTCGTGACTTCATGATTTTAGTTCTCCTTGTTTTGTGCGCAACGTTGTGTGCAATAATATTCACTGTTTGTGGTTCAATCTGCGTGTGGGTCAATCTAACGCGATCGGCTGGGACTGTCTACCGCGAAAAAGGCCACCCCGCCGGGGTGGCCTTGATGCGCCGGAGCGAGTCAATGCTTTAGGGCTTTAGGTCTGCTTCTGCGTTCGGGTTCCGAGGGCCTGGGTTACCCGGTCGAGGAAGATGGCGAGGATAACGATGGCGATTCCGCCCTCGAAACCCACGTCGATGCGAAGCTGGGTGATGCCCCGAAGGACCTCGTTCCCGAGCCCCCCGGCGCCGATCATTCCGGCGATAACGACCATCGAAAGCGCCAGCATAATGGTCTGATTGACCCCCGCCATCATGGTCGGGAGGGCAACCGGGAGCTCCGCTTTAAGAAGCATCTGTTTGTTGGTCGAGCCGAAGGAGAGCGCGGCTTCCTTTATTTCCTTCGGAACCTGGCGGATACCGAGGTTCGTCAGGCGGACCGCCGGGGGAAGGGAGAAAACCAGCGTAGCGACGACACCGGGAACCGCTCCGAGGCGGAAAAAGAGAACCGCCGGAATAAGATAGACGAAGGCGGGGAGGGTCTGCATAAAGTCGAGAACCGGTCGCATCACGTTCCAGACACCGTCATTCTTCGAGGACCAGATTCCAAGGGGAATGCCGATTAACAGAGCGATGATGACCGAGGACAAGACCAAGGCCAGGGTGCTCATCGTCAGAGTCCAGAGCCCCATGTACCAGATGAGGCCGAAGCCAACGAAGGTAAAGACGGCGACGCCGAGGCCGACAAAGTACCAGGCTATCGCGGCAAAGATGACGATGATGACAATAGACGGCGGAAAGTTCAAAGCCCACTTGGACGCGTCGAGGACGGCGTTTATGACCGAGGCAATGATGTCAAAGAGCCAAGCCATGTTATTTGTCAACCAATCGACGATGCCCTCGAAGCCGCCGCCGATATCTACCCAAGATCTAATGTCCATATCTTACTCCTCTTCCTTTCGGCTGTTCTCTTGCAGCTGGCCCACAGTCTGTGGCATCTCGACCTCCGAGCCTTCGTAGCCCTTCGCCACTTCGGTAATAATCGCTGCCCGGCTGACGGCTCCGTGGAAGCGCCCTTCTTCGTCGATGAGGGCGATCGGATATCGGGTCTTGATGGCGGTGGTCAGCAGGTCGGAAATCGGCGTCGTCGGTGACGTCGTGTAGACATCATCGATAATTGCCGGCGCTAAGTCCTGCTCGCCCTTCTTCTGAAGCTCGATGGCGGCGTCGACGGTAACGATGCCTTTAAGGCGGCGTTCCGAATCGGTAACAAAGACCGAAGAGGTTCCGTGCCGCTCCATCGTCCGTAAGGCGGCGTTAAGATCCTCCCGGGGATAGGTAATGGTAGCCGCGTGCCCGCCGACGGTACCGGCGGTGATAACCTTAGTCCGGTCTACGTTCTGGACGAACTTCCGAACGTAGTCGTCCGCCGGCTTGGCAAGGATCTCTTCCGGTGTCCCGATCTGTCGAACCCGGCCGTCGGGCCCAAGGATCGCGATCCGGTCCCCTAACTTGAGGGCCTCGTCGAGGTCGTGGGTAATAAAGACAATCGTCTTGTGCATCTTGGCTTGCAGCTCGAGAAGCTCGTCCTGCATCTGCGTTCGAATAAGCGGGTCGAGGGCGCTAAAGGCCTCGTCCATTAGGAGCACTTCGGGGTCGTTGGCGAGTGCCCGGGCGAGTCCTACCCGTTGCTGCATACCGCCGGAGAGCTCGGAGGTAAGGCTTAGCTCGTAGCCCTCGAGCCCGACGAGCTTGATAGCGTCCGCCGCCTTCTGCCGTCGTTGTTCTTTGTCCATGCCGCTTATTTCGAGGCCGAATTCGACGTTGTTTATGACGTTTCGCTGGGGCAAGAGGCCGAAGTTCTGAAAAACCATCGACATCTTGTACCGGCGAACCTCACGAAGCTTTTCGCTATCGAGCTTCATGACGTCGTTTCCGTCGATTAGAATCTCTCCGGCCGTCGGCTCGATTAGACGATTCAGGCAACGAATAAACGTAGATTTGCCACTCCCGGAAAGTCCCATAACAACGAAGGTTTCTTGCTTTTCGATCGCGAATGTCGCGCCGTTAATGGCTATGGTGCACCCGGTCTTCTTGAGAATCTCGCCCTTCGACATCCCGTTCTTGATCATGGGAATGGCGCGCTTCGGATTGGAGCCGAAGATCTTGTACAGATCATTTACTTGGATTATTGCCATCGTTTATTCCTTGCGAATCGATATTCGTCGAACAAAAAAAGGGGTGCGGGATCGCACCCCTTTCTTGTGACATCTGTATTTAGTTGGACGGAATCCAGCTTTCCCAGACGTCGGTGTTCTCGTTCTTCCACTCCCGAGCAGCCTCGAGGGTGTCGAGATCCGAATCGGCGATATGAACCATCAACGGGCCGATCGTCTCGTTCGTAAACATAACGTTTTCGAAGAAAGCCGATACCGTAGGAAGATCTTCGAGGACATTGGGGCGTCCCATAATGAAGACGTTATCCACGTCCCAGATTTCCGTTTCATCCTGCTCGAGAATGACCAGGTCGTACCGACCGAACATCGAGTGCGGCTGCCATCCCATTCCGACGAAGTACTCTTCGTTGTTGTAGGCGGCGTCCAGGGCGGCGAGCATCGCGGGGCTCGAGGAAGGAACGAGCTCCATACCGGCCTCGGAGAGACCGTATTCGGGGATCAATTCCTCTTCGGTCTTGATCATCATACCGGCGCCGGCGTCGATTCCGGTCAACTGACCGTCGAGCTTCTCGACGACTTCGGGATCCCGAAGGTCGGAAAGAGCGGTTACACCCTCTTCCGCCATGTACTTGGGAACGATCAGTCCGACGACCGCGTCTTCGTAGATTGTCGAAACTTCGACCAGGTCGGTTCCCTCGACGTAGGTCGAGTGGAGGTTCGGAAGCCACGCTTCCATAAAGTAATCCTGGTCTCCGGAGGCTACCGAAGCGTAGGCCGGACCGACGTCTGCGGCGGTCAGGTTGACCTCGTAGCCCATCTCATCCTCGAGGACGGTGGCCAGAAAATGGGTCCAGGCAACGCCTTCTTCCCAGTTAACGTAAGCCAGGCTTACTTCCTGAGGTTCGGCAGGCGCTTCTTCTTCCGGGGCACACCCGACGAGGAAGAGTACCGATGCCAAGAGCACCGCAGCTACTAACGTACCGCTTCGTATTAAGTTACGCATAAAAACTCCTTATTAATGTGGTTTCCGCAGACACAGCGTCCTTAGAAGGATTAGCTGTACATGCCACGGTTAGGTTACGCAATAATTCCATTGGAGTCAAAGGATTTTCGGGTATATTTCGCTTTTTCGGTGGGAAATCTATGTATATATAAAGCAAGGCGCTCGGACTTGTTTTCCAGAGAGAATACTATAAATCCATCCAAGGTAGAGTTTTATGTTGATACCCGGCTCGTGTTAGCCCAAGTTCGCCTACCGGAACTTTCCTCGAAGCCAAAAATTACTTACATTTCTAAAAGATTCAACACGAAATAGCCGTGCTGCAAAGAACAAAACCAATGGAAGACAAAGCGAAACTGCAAAACCTCCACCTCGAGCAACTCAGTTGGATGTTCTTTTCTACAATAAGGAAAATCGGCCGAAACCTGGACCTCCATTCCCGGGATCTCGAGAAGGAATTTGGTCTTACCGTGCCCCAGTTGAACGTCCTCGCCTCCGTCGGGCCCTCCGGGCACGTCCCGATAGGGCAGGTAGCCGCCAGAATACACTTAACGAGCGCAACGGTTACCACGATAGTCGATCGCCTCGAAGACCACGGTTTGGTCCTGCGAGAGCGCTCCGAGAGTGACAAGCGTCAGGTGCTTGTCGGACTGACGGACCGAGGCAGGGACGTTTTGCTTCGGGGACCCCAACCCTTCCACGACTGCTTCGTCCGCCGCCTCGGGGAGATGGACCCCTGGCAGAGAACGGAGCTACTCTCGACCCTCCAGTACGTCGCGGCGCTGATGGATCCCGAGGAAGAGATCCATACCTCGCACCAAACGCGGCCAAAGTGATACCCTCCCTCCGGAGCCGTCAATGCAGAGCAGCAACAACGTAAGCGAGCAGGTACTCAACACCCTCAGACAAATTATCCGGGCCATCGACATCCAGTCGAAGTATCTGTCGAAGAACTTCGGATTAACCGGACCCCAGCTAGTCGCCATGCGAGAGATCGCCCTGGACCCCTACATCACCATTGGGGAGCTCGCCCGGCGTGTCAGCCTGAGCCAGGCCACCGTGACGACGATTATCGACCGCCTCGAGGTCAAGAAGCTGGTTACCCGCTATCGGAGCGAAGTCGACAAGAGGAAGGTTATTCTCCAGGTAACCGGAGAGGGCGAGAAGCTTCTCGCAGCCAACCCGACCTTTCTCCAGGAGGAGTTCGTCCAGAAGTTCGAGGCCCTCGAGGAGTGGGAAAAGACGCTCATTCTGTCGTCGATTCAACGCCTTGCGGTTATGATGCGGGCTCCGGAGGTCGATCGCCACGCCGAGCTCGAGGGCGCGTCCCTGGAGCAGGCCGCGGCGCTCATCCCCGTGAGCTCGGCTACAGGGCGCAGCGAGTAGCCATTTCGGTTTTCGAGTGGTATAACTGGGGCACCGGAGGAATAGCGCATGTGGCTCTTTTGCCTCGATTTCGAGGGGGTTCTTTTTCCAGAGATGTGGATTGCCGTCGCGGAACGGACCTCGATTCCGGAACTGCGTCTAACGACCCGAGATCTGGAAGACTACGACGAGCTCATGACCTACCGTCTCGGCATCCTCGAGAAACACGGCATTACCATCGGCGATATTCAAAGGGTCATCGACGGGTTGGAGCCGCTCCCGGGGGCTATCGAGTTTCTGTCGTCGCTGAGGCGGCACCGGGAGGTCGTTCTCCTCTCGGATACCTTCGCTCAGTACTGGCAGGCGATCAAACCGAAATTCGGCTACCCCACCATGTTCTGCAATAACCTCGTCGTCGACGATGATGGGCGTATAACGGGGTATCGGCTCCGACAGGAGGACGGCAAACGCAAAGCGGTAACGGCCTTCCAAGGGCTCGGCTTCCGGGTCTGCGCGGTCGGGGACTCGTTCAACGACCTGGCTATGATCCTAAAGGCAGACCAAGGGGTGCTCTTTCGCTCCCCGGACACCATCGTCGAGCGTCATCCGACGCTCCCCCGTTTCGACGACCACCCCGCGCTCCTCGATTTCTTTCTGTCTCTCGACGACAAGGCATAGATACTGCGAAGAGGTTGGAAATCCTCTCTCTGCGTATCTATACTTATTTCAGAACTAATTTCAGATAGTATCCGCTTTAGGACATGTAGTGTCGCAGGAAAATAGAGATGAAGGGCAGGACATCCGGCGAAAGGCCGAGGAAGTAGCCCGAGACTGGAAAGAGCTCGAACCGGCGGAGGACCGGGAGAAGCTCCTCTACGAGCTTCGGATCCACCAGGTCGAGCTCGAAATGCAAAACGACGAGCTGCAGAAGAGCGAAGCCGAGCTCGAGCAGGCCCGTCACCGTCTCGAGATTCTCTTCGAAAACGCCCCGGTGGGATACTTCGTCGTAAACGCCGAAGGCCTCGTTCAGACGGTCAACCGCCATGGTGCGGCGATGCTCGAGGCGGATCAAGATCGACTGTCCAACAAACCCTTCGTCATCTACTTGCACCGGGACTACCACGCCGCCTTCTTTCAGCATGTACACACTGTCTTCCGTCAGGGGAACTCCCAGGGTGCCGAGATGCGCATCGTCACCCGCTCGGGGCGACAACTGTGGGGCCGGTTCGAAAGCGTACTAAACCGTCGGCCCGATGGAGGCGAGGAGTGCTTTATGACGGTAACCAACATTACCGATCGAAAAAAGGCGGAAGACGACTTGATCGTGGCCAAAGAAGAGGCTGTAACCGCAGACCGGGCGAAGGGAACATTCTTGGCGAACATGAGCCACGAAATTCGAACCCCGATGAACGGCATTCTGGGGATGGCGGAGCTCGCCCTCTCGACGGAGCTTACCGAAGAACAGAGAAGCTACCTAGAAGCTGTATACGAATCCGGCAAGTCGCTTTTAACCATAATCGACGACGTCCTCGACCTTTCCCGAATCGAGGCCGACAAGCTTCCCCTGGAGCACAGACCCTTTAGCGTGAAGGAGCTTTGTGCGTCGGTGGGGGCCCTCTTCCGTCCCTTGGTCACGGAGAAGGGGCTTCGGCTCTTCGTGGACGTGGACCCGCGTCTCCCGGAGTACCTCCTAGGGGATGAGAACCGCATTCGTCAGATTCTGGTAAACCTTATCGGCAACGCAGTAAAGTTTACCGACCGGGGCCACATCGCCCTCCGGGCCGCGGCAAAGCCGCTGTCCGACCAGACCCTCGACGTAACCTTCGAGGTTGCGGACACGGGTATCGGTATATCCTCCGAAGAACGGCAGAAGATCTTCGAAAGCTTTACCCAGGGAAACAGCGCTTACACAAAGGAGTTCCGGGGAACGGGCCTCGGCCTGACAATTTCTCGGCAGCTTGCGAAGCTTCTGGGCGGACAGGTCTATTTCGACAGTTCCCCCGGTGCGGGGAGCCACTTTTTTTTCTCCATCCCCCTCCCCGTCGCCGACGTCACGGCGGAAAGCCTCGAGACCGGAACAGCGGTACACCCCGGCGAACGCCGGGACCCGGGGAAGGAGACGTTCCGGGCCCGCGTCCTTGTGGCGGAGGACAACGCCGTAAACGTGCTGGTTCTGCGTACCATCCTCGAGAAAGCCGGAGCGGAGGTAACCTGCGTCTCCAACGGCCGCGACGCTTTGGATGCCCTCAGGGCCGATAGCTACGACCTCGTCCTTATGGACATCTCCATGCCGGGGATGGATGGCATCGAGGCGACGAAAAAGATACGCGGAGGAACCGTCGGCGGAGTCGATGCCTCGGTCCCGGTGGTCGCGATTACGGCCCACGCGATGAAAGGTGACCGGGAGGCCTTCTTGGCGGCCGGAATGAACGACTACATCGGCAAACCCTTTACCCGGAGCGCCGTCCTCGCCGCCGTAGGCCGGATTCTCGAACAAACCGATTAAGGAAGCGCCTGGTGCCGGATAACAATAGCCATCAGAACAACAGCCCCGGCGACTTCCATATCGTGGGGATCGGCGCTTCCGCCGGTGGCCTCGAAGCCATAGAGACCTTTTTCGACAACATGCCCGGTGGCCTCAACATGGCCTTTGTCATCGTCCAGCACCTCTCCCCGGACTACAAGAGCCTGATGGGGGAGCTCTTGTCGAAACACACCGTGATGACTATTTACCAAGCGGAAGACGGAATGGAGATCGCTCCCGGCGCCATCTACCTTATTCCCCGGAAGAAAAACATGACCGTTTTCCGCGGCAGACTCTTCCTTACGCAGCAGGAACAGGGTCTCAACCTGCCAATCGACATCTTTCTCCAGTCCCTCGCAGAGGACGCCGGAGAAAAGTCGGTCGGCATCATCCTCTCGGGAACAGGGAGCGATGGCACCCGGGGTGTCAGAGCCGTTAAGGAAGCCGGCGGCATTGTTATGGTACAGGACGAGGAGTCGGCAAAGTTCGACGGAATGCCCCGGAGCGCCATTGCCACCGGCATCGTCGACTACGTTCTCCCCCCCCAGGACCTCGCCGAGGAGCTGCAGAATTTCGTCAAAGGAATCATCACCCTCAAACAGGACGATCCGGCCCGGGAGCTGACGGCGAGCAATAGCCTCTCGAAAATGTTCTTGCTTATCAAGCGAAAGACGGGAGTCGATCTCTCCTTCTACAAGGAGTCGACCATTCTTCGCCGAGTCGAGCGGAGAATGGGCATCAACCAGATCGGCGACATCCGAAGGTACGTCGAGTTAATGGAGCGGAGCCCCGGCGAGGTTCAGACGCTTTTCAAAGAGATACTAATCGGCGTTACGAAGTTTTTCCGGGATCAAGACGCCTTTCGCGTCCTTCGGGAGCAGGTTATCCCGGCCCTCTTTGCGAGCAAGACCGCGGACGAGGAGGTTAGAGTGTGGGTCGCGGGGTGCTCTACCGGAGAGGAAGCCTACACCATGGCCATCCTCTTAGCGGAGCACGTCGAAGAAAACAAACTGACCAACGACGTCAAGATCTTCGCGACCGATATCGACAAGGGGGCGATCGATTTCGCGTCCTACGGAATCTACCCCGAGAGTATCGCCGCCGACGCCGACCTGGAACATCTGCAACGCTACTTCGTCCGGAAGGGGGAGAGCTACCAGGTTATCCAGAGCATCCGGGAGATGGTAATCTTCGCCTATCACAACATCTTCAAGGACCCTCCGTTTCGCCGGATCGACCTGATAAGCTGTCGAAATCTCTTGATTTACCTTCAACCGGTGCTCCAGAAACGGGTACTTTCTAACTTTCAGTTTAGCCTCGGCGAGGGGGGATTCCTCTTTCTCGGTTCGAGCGAGACCCTCGCGGATTTTTCCAGGTACTTTGACAACATCGACGTAAAGTGGAAGATCTTTCGGTTCCACGGCGGGGGAACCGGGCCCCGCTTCGACCTGGGATCCGCGGAAGCCGGGTGGCGCAGTCGCCTCCACGACACCAGCCGCCGGGTGGAGATTACTCAGCAGTCACATCCCCGGTTCGAGCAGGTATACGAGCAGCTTATCGAGGCGGCGCTGCCGCCCTGCGTGATCATCGACGAAAGCTGGGAGATACGCCACGTCTTCGGAGACGTCAGTCCCTATCTGCGGCTTCCGGTGGGCAAAGTCGACCTGAACATCTCCCGGATGACCAAGGGCGATCTTTCCGTTCCCCTCGGTGCTGCGATCCAGTCCGCCGCTCAGGACAAGGTTGCGGTGTCCGTCGAAGGCGTGGCGGTACCGGATACGAAAACCGACAAGAGTATCCGGCTTACGGTCCGACCGATTCGTGGCAGTTTCGATGCCTATTTCTTCGCCATTACCTTCGAAGAAGCCGAGCAGAATACCGGGGGTCGGCCGTCGGCTCGTCTCAACATCGAGGAGAGCGTACGAACCCGAATCCAGGATCTCGAGAGCGAGCTGCAGCACAGCCGGGAGAACCTTCAGGCAACCATCGAGGAGCTCGAGACCTCCAACGAGGAGCTTCAGGCGACGAACGAGGAGCTACTCTCTTCGAACGAGGAGTTGCAGAGCACAAACGAAGAGCTCCAATCGGTCAACGAAGAGCTTATAACGGTCAATTCCGAATATCAGAAGAAGATAGAAGAGCTTTCGGAGCTTAACGACGACATGACCAACCTTCTGACCAGCAGCGAAGTCGGGACTGTCTTTCTCGACACCGAGCTGACGATTCGGAAGTACACCCCGCCCGTGACGAGGCAGATCAACCTTATCAAGTCCGACGTCGGCAGACCCTTCAGCGACCTAACGACCAACCTGGAATACGACGCCCTCGATAGAGACGTTCAGGAGGTGCTAAAGTCGCTCCGTCCCCGGGAGGTCGAAGTAAGATCGAACCAGGACCGGTGGTTCCTCGTCAAGATAACCCCGTACCGAACCGAGACAGACCGGATTCGCGGGATCGTCGTCACTCTCCTGGACATCACCGAGCGCCGACTGGCGGAAGAAGCTCTGAGCCGGCAGCACGACCTGCTTATGCGCATTCTCGATTCTAATCCGACGGCCGTCACTATGGTGAACGGCCAAGGACGAATCGTCTACGCAAACCTCCGAGCACACGAAATTTTACGGCTGAAGGGAACCGGCGAAGGCTCGATGTCCTACGACGATCCGGCGTTCAACATTACCGATCCGCTGGGGAATCCGATACCCTCGGAGGAGCTTCCCTTCGCCAAGATTTCCGAAACCGGAGAGCCGGTCTCTGACTTCGTCCACCGTGTAACCCACCCCGACGGCGATACGCTTACCCTCAGGATCAACGGCAGCCCCATCGTCGACGAATACGGCGAGGTCGACGGCGCCGTGTTCAACGTCGAAGAGCTTAAAGAATCCTAGAGAGAATGTGGCGGGTTATCGCGTAGAGGGGTGGCACGCCTTCTTCCGGGCTCAAGGGTCGCGCCAGGCTGTCGTTGTGCCGAAGGGGCAGGTCGGAGACGTAGTAGAGATAGCGGCCCTCCGTATTCTTCGGTAGGATGCCCAACTCCCGGGCTTCGATTACCTGCCGAAGGTAGTGAGCCCCCTCCATCTCTATCCCGATGCACCCCCAAACGCGCTGGTAGTAGTGGATCATTCGGCGGTTCTGCAGCAGAGTTCCGTCTACAGTCAGCATCGGTCCGGAGTGCACACGGTGGCCCTCGATGGTTTTCGGAATTCGACCTTCGGGCCTCTCCGCAGGGAGATAGCGGTCGTTTTTTTGCTCGAGGAAGGCGGTGGGAGCGAGGAGATCTCCCCGGGTGCCCTGGAGGGACCCCGCCTTTCCGAAAAAGTTGATGCTTTGAATGTTGCGCCCGAAGAGAAGGATCAGATGCTTCATGACGAACTCCGCCTGCTCCCCGAAAGCGTAGTCGATGTTGACGAGCAGCTTGTGCTTCCCATCGCCGGAGACCGAAATACCCGGGTCGATGCAGGAAAGATCGATCTTTCGGCTGTCGATCAGCTGAACCTGTATGCCCGTGGACGCGGTGTCGGCAAGCGTCACAATGCCGGCATCCCGGGCCGAATCATGAAAGGCAGCCGCGGCTTCCGGGTGTTCCCGAAAGTAAAGCCGAAGTTTGGAGTATCCGCTGTTTCGCCGGCGGACGGACTCTTCGGCGGGTCCGGCACCCCCCGCCCAAGCCTCCACTTCCCCGAGGTGCTCGGCGAACCAGGGGTTGATGCAGTTGGACACCGAAT
The DNA here is from genome assembly GCA_964616245.1 of uncultured Spirochaetaceae bacterium. Lineage (GTDB taxonomy): Bacteria > Spirochaetota > Spirochaetia > DSM-27196 > PWMO01 > CAYPUT01. The sequence goes on from CAZTRQ010000053.1 coordinate 10,921, forward strand.
GCGTGTTGCTGCTGATAATGTGAACCTCGACCTCCGGCGAGAGCCGGAAGGGCGAGTATCCGAGAGCTGTCTCCGTGGCGTCGGCAATCTGGGTGAGCCACCGCTCCGAACGGCGTTCCCGGTAACGGCTCCGCTGGGGCTGAACGTATACCGAAAACTGTTCCCGGTGTTTAACGATCTCGTCGAGGCGCGTGTCCACCTCGTCTCCCCAGACCTCCGTCAGCCGGCTCTTTTCGGTGGCGCCCAGGTCGCCGGAGAGGAGCCGGCGCCGAAGCTTCGCCGCCTCGGTGCCGTAGAGGCAAAGGAGAGAAACGAGGTCGAGCAAGTCCGAAGAGCCGTCACGGAGCATCACGAGATTCTGTCCCGGCATCGACTCGAAGACCTCTCGCCGTCGAGCCTGCGTCGCAACCGGGCGAAGGTGCCCAAAGCCGCCCTCTTCGCCGGCCGGGGCTTCGGTCCAGAGCTCCGAGAGCTCGTCCGCGAGGCGAAACACGAAGGTGCGGGTTAGGTTCTCCGGAAGTCGCCGGACGGCGTAGCGAAGCGCCGCGAGATCGATTTCCTGAGACTCCAGGAAGGGATGAAGAGCCGGTTGCAGATCGCGGTAGAACTCGAGGAGCCGGGGTACGTTAACGTAGCCCTGGGCCACTCCCCGCATAACCTCGACCTCGAATCGATCGAAGGCATCGAAAATGCGCTGTTTGGTCCGTAGGATGGCGCCAAAGGCCTGGGAAAAACGGGGTTCGGTCTCAAAAAGGGACTTAAGAACCTCGCCGGGAAACCGGATAAGGAGACAGTCGGAGTCCGCCCGGATTTCCCGTTGCCGAGGCTCGTCGAAGATCGTCTCCCACTCCCCGAAGTAGTGGAGGGGCTCGATCCGCTCGAGAATCGTCGGCGATCCTCCGTGACGGTGGATCACCTCCACCGAGCCGCTCTCGATCAAATAGACCCAGCGGTCCTCTGGGTCCCCCTGACGAATAATGGTCGTACCCGCCGCAACGGGGTAACGAACACTCGCTTCGCAGACGCGTCCCTTGGCCGCCTCTGTGAGAAACCGAAAGGGGGTAATGCGGTCGTAGAGGTCGACAAGTGCGGAGCTATCAAAGGCCAAAATCGTACTGCGCCGTCATGGTTTTGAAAACGTCGAGGGCTTTGGGAAAGCTCATCTGATAGGTCGCGCTAAAGACGCTGTCCTCCGAGACCCGGCCGTCGCCGTCGCGAAAACAACCGATCGGATGGTTCAGAATGCCCTCGATGGCCGAGGGGGGTATCCCCCGATCGAGGAGGAAGCGGCCGAAGGAGGTGTTCGAGAGCGAAACCGGCTCCCCGTCGTTCCCGACGAGGTAACCTCGGGCATCGAGGAGCTGTTCGAAGGGGCTCTTGGAGTAGTGAAAACCGCGGCCGGAGGCGAACTTCTCGCTGACTACCCCCTCGGCAACGAGACGATCCCGCATCTTTCGCACCAGCTCGGAAAAGTAGCTGTAGGACGTCGTCGTCCGAAAGAGCATAACCGCGATGTCGGTTTCCCTGGTGTTCTTGTGCATCAAGGCCGGAACGTCGTAGTTCACGACGTAAAGGCTGCCGATCCTCTTGATCGACTGTCCATTCACCATCAGGACGTCTTCCGGGTCGACCCAGGCGTTAAAGAGGGCGTCGGGACTCATTCCTAGGAGCCGGAGCGCCTCGAAGGAACCTACGATCTGAGCCGACTCGAAAGGAACGTGGAACCGATCCTCGAAGCGCCGCTGCATCTCCTCGGTAAAGAGCTGTTTCCCCTTCGTGGCAAAGACGAGCTTAACGGCGTAGTGGTACTCCACGACGTGCCGATCCATAAGATAGGCCCCCGGGAGATTCGCCAGGTAGACTAGCTTTATTTCGCTCCGGTAGGCCGAACAGTTTTCGACGACGCCCATAACAGCGCTTTCGCCGACGACACCGTTGGTCTCGGGACGCATGTAGACGAAGATGTCGTTTACGTCTTCCCGGGGCTCGGGACCGGGATACGGAAGAAGAACGGACGGCTTTGACGACTCGCCTTCCCTCATGGCTTCATTATGCACCACTCAGGCGGCTTAGATACAGCTCCCCAACGGCGCAGGGCATCTGGATTCCCCAGGCATCGAGAACCCGAGGATGAATCTCGCCGAAGACGCCGACATCGATCCCGTCTACCAGAAGCGTAGCGACCCGCCCCGGGAGGAATCGGCCGTCCTCGACCTCCGCCACCTCGAAGCTCTTGCCGAGGTAATAGAGCAGGGTCGAGATCTGGGAGTGGATGCCGTTGTAGTTCGCCTCGTGGTCGGCCACCAAGAAGCCGAGGGCGTCGATGGTACGAGAGCCGTAGCTATCCCCGGGGTCCGGAAGGACGATCTTACCGACCTCGAACAATCGATGCGGGTAGGCGGCGTTTCCGGAAACGCTCTCGGAGGAAAGCAGGTGCGGGAGAATCGAGTTTCGAACGTACTCGTAGTTTTCCGACATCGGGTTCGCGACCTTGATGATGCCTCGCCGGGCGGTATCGTGCTCCTCGTCGGGATACATCTTTGCGATAAAATCGGCGTAGGAGCCGAGGTAGGAGAACATCATCTCCTGAAAACCCATCCCGACCATCAGTGACTTGACCGTCCGCCCCCGGCCTTCCGCCGGGGTTAAACGTCCCACGGTAAAATCGTGAGGCGACTCGGGCTGAAAGTAGTCCATGCCGAGGCCGATCATGACGTCTTCGACGACGTCGACGGGATGGAGAAAATCGTTTCGGTACACCGGCGGCAGCACCGCGAGGGCCTCGCCGCCCTCGTGGCGAACCGTAACACCAACCCGCCGAAGGGCCGCGATGGCCTCGTCGAGGGAAACCTCCCGCCCGAGAAGCTTTCGAATGCCCGAAAGATCGACGGTAACCGGCTCCTGGAAGTAGTACGGAGTAACGATCTCTCGGCCGAAGGCGGTGTCGTAGGGATATTGAACGAGGACCGGCAGGACGGTAAAGCCGGCGTCGGCAAGGTCCGCGGCGACGATGTTGCAGGCGACCAGCAGCGACTGGAGATCGGTACCCGTCATCTCGATAAAGAGGCGCTCATCCCCCTCCTCGACCGCACCGACCGTGGCGCTGTTGATGACCGGCGGAAGACTCAAGGTTGCACCCCCGGACTCCTCGAGATAGGGGAATCGCGCGAAGTCGGAGATAATCGAGCCGTACTCCTGGCCCTTCGGATGCTCTCTAAGAATCTCTCTGAGGGAGAGCTTCCGGTCCATTCCAAGAGGTACGAAGCGGGTGGAGTCCGGGTCCGCAGCGACGTAATGAACCGGGTACTCGATAAGGTCGGTGCGATAGACTCCCATCGCGATCGAGCTCCGCTTGCGCCCAAAGTTCCAGCAGAGCTTCTCCTGGGTCTGGATAAGGTCGTCGAGCTCGGCTTCGGTGAGCCCGTGCCCTTCGACGGCAAAGGCCGCGATAAAGGGGCGGATCTCCTCCAGATTCGGGTCGACTTCGACGACCCGGCCCCCGTAGTCTCGACGCTCGACGTCAGAGGAGACGAAGGCGTACTCCTTGGCGGGGCCACCGAGGTAGCTCCCGAGCTGCCGGGCGAGCCCGGCGGTAGACCAGAGGTCCGGTCGGTTGGTGTCGTTCAGCTCGATCTTGACGATCCCCTCCTGGTCGACCGGGGCATCGAGCTCCGCCTTTGCCGCGGGCAGCACCGCCTCCAGCTCGTCGTCGGTAAAGCTCCGCCCAAGGAAGTTAAAGAGAGTCTTCTGATGTACGTCTATCTTCGGCATACCTATGCACCTCTCCGGAGCCGGACTGCTTCGAGGTCGTGGGAAAAGAGCTCCCGGAGGTCGTCGAGTCCGAGATGCATCAAGGCCATTCGGTCTATGCCAAGGCCCCAGGCGAGGACCGGGACCTCCACTCCGAGGGGTTGGGTAACCTCGGGGCGAAAGATGCCCGAGCCGCCGAGCTCGAACCAACCGAGAATCGGGTGCTTTATGTGCACCTCCACCGAGGGCTCGGTAAAAGGAAAATAGCCGGGGACGTAGCGGATGTCTGTGGCACCCGCTATCTCTTCGGCGAAGATCCTAAGGAACCCTAAGAGCGTCTGGAGATTGACGTCCTCCCCGAGGACTATTCCTTCGGTTTGATAGAAGTCAGAGAGGTGGGTTGCGTCGACCTGGTCGTGGCGGAAGCACCGGAGAATCCCGAAGTACTTCCCGGGAACCTTCGCTTCGGGAAGCGTCTTCGCGGACATAACGGTTCCCTGGCTCCGCAGGATAAGCCGCCGGGTAAAGTCCCGGTCGAAGCCGTAGCGCCAGCCCTTGCTCTCGGTCCGCCAGCCGTCTTCGTGGGTAGCCGCCACCTGGCTCAGGTAGGGCTCCGGGAGCTCCCGGGCGTGGCTCGGCTCGTCGATGTAGTAGACGTCGTGAATATCTCGGGCGGAATGAAACTGAGGCATAAACAGAGCGTCGGAGTTCCAGAACTCCGTTTCCACCAGAGGCCCGTCGAATTCCTCGAAACCGAGACCCACCAGGGAATCCTTTACGTGCTCGAGAAAGAGGCTATAGGGGTTTCGTCGCCCGAGGAGTTGGCGGCTCGGAGGAACGGTAATGTTGAACCGTCGAAACGCCATATCTCGCCAGCTTCCGTCCCGGAGCATCTGCGCCGTAAGCCCGCCGACTTCTTCCCCGGAAACCCCGGCATCCTGGAGAGCCTTCTTGGCCTGGACACCGGTTTGGGTCATTCGGTAGAAGACCACTTCGCGTTCGACTTCCCGGAAGGTGGCCGAAGCGGCCCCCCGTTTCTTGCTTATGGCCGCGATGGCCGCGCTCTCGTCTTTGGATAGCTCCGAAGCATCCAAGGAGCCGGTCTCGAGGGCCCGATCGACAAGACTGCGCACGATCGCTACCGAGGGAGCGGTCTTCCCGGTGGAGACAACCCGCTTCTCCTCGTCCATCGTCAGGGCTCCCTCTTTGGCGAGCTTACCGTAAGCCGATCCGACGTCCTTGTTTTCTAGCCCGAGCTTCCGGGCGATCTCCGGGAGCGCCGTCGGGCCGTCGGCCTCAACCGTCCGGACAATGCGTTCCTCCGGAGTCCCTGCTTCGGTCTGTTGCCGGCCAAGGTCGGTAAGCTCGTAGTAGACGCTACTCTCCCGCCGGACCTCTTCGATGAGCCCCTTACCCGAAAGCCAGCTGAGAACCTGGTTCGACTGCCCGACGTTGTACCCCAGCTTTTCGCTGAGGACCACCGGGGAGATCTCGGTAGACTGATCGAAAGCGAGGAGGAGCTTTACCTCGAGGGGATGCAACCCCTGGGTGAGCTCTTTCAGGTTCATGAAGAAACTCCTTGGTGGCTGGGAATTGTGGAGGATAGGGGAGTCGAACCCCTGACCTATTGATTGCGAACCAATCGCTCTACCGCCTGAGCTAATCCCCCGGTTGTCGCAGCGCAATTATAGCAAAGAGCGCCTACTTTGCAATACGTGGGTTGCGCCCCCG
>CAZTRQ010000054.1:0-6597 GCA_964616245.1 uncultured Spirochaetaceae bacterium
CGACCTAAGCCCTCGTAAGGTCGGCCAAAACCGCCCCGGCGACGGTTAGAAGATCCCCCGGCGAAACCGCTATCTGCATTCCCCGGACCCCGGCGCTTACAAAGACCGTGTCGAAGAGCTCGACGCTCTCGTCGACGAAGGTCGGTAGCGGTTTCTTCATGCCGAAGGGCGAACAGGCGCCGTGAATGTAGCCGGTTAGGGGTTTAAGCTCCTTCAACGGGAGCATCGACAGCCGCCGGGCTCCGGCGGCCGCGGCGGCCTTCTTGAGGTCCAGGGTCGCGTTGCCGGGTATGCAGAAGACCGCGTGCTCTCCCGGCGCCCCGAGGGTAACCAGCGTCTTGAATACGCGCTCGGGCTCTACGCCCAAAAGGCCCGCCACGGACACGGCGTCGAGGGCCGAATTGTCGACGGTGTATTCGGTAATCGAGAACCGGACGCCCTCTTGCTCCAAAAGGCGAACCGCGTTGGTCTTCGTCATGGCGTCAGCCCCCCGCCGTGGTGCGTGTCTCAGGTGGTCCGCAAGACCGACCGGATTTCGTCGAAGGGGTTTGCCTCCTTGTTCAGGATGCGGTAGACCGCGCCGGTTATCGGGAGCTTTAGGTTGTACCGCTGCATCAATTCCTGAGCCGCCCGGCAGGCGACGACCCCTTCCGGCAGGTATCCGATCGTCTCGATCGAGTCGATCAGGTGGTGGATGTCGCTGAATTGCTCGAGGATGTCTTCGAGAACGACGGAGCGTCCGAACCGGCGGTTCCGGCCGTACTGGCTCCGGCAGGTAACGTCGAGGTCGCCCACCCCGGCGATGGACGTAAAGGTCTCGGGATGGGTCGAGCCCATCGCCACGCCCATGGTCTGGACCTCGTTCAGGCCCGCCGCGAGGAGGAGAGACTCGGTATTGTCGCCGAAGGCCTCGGTTAGCTCTTTGAGGGCGTCCATCATCCCAAAGGCGATGGCGATAACGTTCTTCATCGCGCCGCAGACCTGCACCCCCACGACGTCGAGGGACGAAAAGAGCTTGAGGGTGTCTACGGTCATCAGCTCCCGGAAGCGGATGGCGTTCTTCGGGTTCTGGCTCGCGCTGATAAGGCCCGTCAGGCGTCCTCGCCCGACTTCCTCGGCGTGACTCGGGCCCGAGATGTAGACGAGGTTGTTCTTGTAGAAGCCGGGAAGGTAGTCCTCGAGGGTCTCGACGATTAGACGGGTACCCCGGTCGGTGGTAATAAACCCCTTGGTTACGACTCCGATAAAGGTGTCCCCCTCCATGATGTTCGGCATCGAAAGGATGGCTTTAACGGTGTCGAGGATAAAGAGCGAGGGAATCGCGAGGATGATAAACTCCGCCTCTCGGACCGCTTCCGCGAGCTCTGTTACCGCTTCGAGGGAGGAGGGGAGGGGAACCTCCGGAAGATAGCGCTGGTTTACGTGTTCCTGGTTGATGTCTTCGGCCACCGGCTTCTCGAAGGACCAGAGTCGGACATCGTGACCCTTCTCCGCGAGCATCTTCCCTAAGGCCGTGCCCCAGGCACCGGCACCGAGAATCCCGACCCGTCGTGCTTCCATTATTGAAAATGCTCCTCAAACTGCGCTACGTGGGCTTCCAATACGCCCAAGCTTCGCCGCCAGAATGCCCCCTTGGTCGGGTCCAGGCCTGCCGACCGCACGACATCGTCAACGGAAGCGGCGCCGGTTCTTGCGAGGACCTCTCGATACCGGGCAGAGAAGTCCTGCTTTCCTGCATCATACTCTCCCAGGAGAGCGAGGGAAAAGAGAAGGCCGAAGGCGTAGGGGAAGTTGTAGAAGGATAGATTGTGGTCGTAGTAGTGACCTTTTACGGCCCACATGTAGGGATGGAGAAAGTCCGGATCCAGGGCGTCGCCATAGGTCTCTCGTTGAAATCGGCTCATCAGGCGACAGAGATCCTCCGGCGACACTTCGTGGTCGGCGCGAAGCCGAAACAGCTCGCTCTCGAAGCGGAACCGGGAAAGGATGTCGACAATTACCTGGCAGGCGTCCTGGAGGAAGGCCTCCAGGGCACAGACGCGCTGTTGTGCCGGCAACTCCCGGATCAGGGCCCGGTAGACCAGATTCTCACAGAATATGCTCGCCGTCTCGGCCAGGGGCATCGGGTACTGACGGAGGAGCGCCGGGGCCCCTTTGAGCACCTCGTGGTGATAGGCATGGCCGAGCTCGTGGGCGAGGGTCGAAACCCCGGAAACCGTGCCGTCAAAGTTTAAGAGAATGCGGCTTTCGCCGACGGTGGGAAAGGAGACGCAGTAGGCGCCTCCGACCTTCCCGGCTCGGGGCTCCGCGTCTATCCAGTCTCGATCGAACGCCGACCTTGCGAAGGTCCCGAGCTCCGGAGAAAAGGCGGAAAACTCATCACAGATAAACTCCTTCGCTTCCTCGAAGGAGAAGCGAGAGCCCCGGGAGTCGTGCTCCGAGGCGCCGGCGTCGGTGCCAACGGCCGGGGCGTCACTGCCGGAAACCGGAGCGAAAATATCGTAGAAGGCAAGCTTCTCGCGTCCGAGGGCCCGGGCCTTCGCCCGGAGGTAGCGGTGGAAGATCGGGAGCGCCTCTTCGCAGGCCCCGATGAGAGCTCCGAACGAGTCTTCCGACATCCGGGACTCGATTACTGCTCGCCGAAGGCTATCCTCGAAACCCCTTCGCCGGTCCAGGACGACGGCAAACCCTTTGACGCCGTTGATGGCGTGGGCCAGGGGAGTCTCCATCTGCCGCCAGAGGGCAAGCTCCTCTTCGAAGGCCTTCCGGCGGACCTCCCGGTCTCGGTGATGGGCCAGAGACCGGAGCTGGACGACGGTCTTTCGCTCCGGGGCGCCGTCACCGGAGGCTCCTGGCCCTCTCCACTCCGTCGAGAGGGTCGCACCGATACTGTCCTGAAGCCGGGACCAGAGCTCCGCCCCGGATCGGGCGAGATCTGCCGCGAGCTCCTCCATCTCCAGGGAGAGTTGACGGCCCCCGAGGCGACGCTCGAGGTCGAGAACGTAGCCGTACTGCTCTCCGGTGGCGGACGTCTCGGGGCTCCCGTCTTCCGCCAGAAGGGCGCGAAACCGCGCTCGAAGACGGTGCATCGAGACGTCGAAGCCCTCTAGGCGGTTTAGCTCTTCGAGGTTCCGGGCGTTGGTGGTATCGGTCGAGTAACAGACGTAGGCGTGGGTCTTGAGGGTCTCGGCAAGGTCCAGGCACCGCTCCAGGGGACCCAGCATCTCTCCGACAGACACCGCGCCCTCGAATCCCGCGATGGTGTCTCGGAGCTCGGCTATGTCTCTTTGACGCTCCGGGCTATCGAAGCCGGGGTAGATCGTGTCCAGGGACCACCGGGGGAGGGCCCCGGCCGTGCCTTCGGCACTCACGGCTACCCTAACCCAGCCACTCGGCGTTTCCGTCGACGAAGGGCAACACTTCCGAGTCGTCGAAGAAGAGGCTCATCTCCCGGGCAGAGCTCTCGGGAGAATCCGAGGCGTGGACCACATTGTTCTGGGTAACCAGCGCGAGGTCACCCCGGATGGTGCCGGGGGCGGCGTTCTGCGGATTCGTTGCTCCGGCGAGGGTCCGAACGGTCGCGATGGCGTTCTCCCCCTCCCACACCATCGCGACGACGGGGCCGGAGGTAATGTATTCCACCAGGGACGCGAAGAATGGTTTTTCGACGTGCTCTTGGTAGTGCCGTTCGGCGAGGGTTCGATCGATCGTCATCAGCTTAAGTGCAATAAGATTCAACCCTTTGCGCTCGAAGCGGCCGACGACTTCTCCGACGAGACGTCGCTGCAGGACGCCGGGTTTTAGCATAACGAAGGTTCGTTCAAGACTCATAATGTGGGTACTCCTCGAAGTAGTGTGATGTCGAGCGCTACCGCACCGGTTCTGCTTCGAAAGCTTCGTGGATAAGCTCTTCGACGGAAGAGCCCTCGGCAACGTGGTACCGGGCCCCGAGGCGGATAGAGGGGCTCTGTCGGCTCTCTTCGAGCTCGTCGACCCACATTATCCGAGTCTCTACCAGAAAGGTGCGATCGTCTCTTCGGGATCGGATGAGAAGCGACAGCTTCTCGCCGACCTCGATGCTCCGGTTGGTGACGAAGCAGAGCCCGGAGCGGGAGACGTCTCGCGTTACCCCCGCGTTATAGCTTGTGCCGTCAAAAGAGTAAAGCAGGTCGAAGGAACAGGGGTACCGCGGGTCCCGCCGTTGGTCGGAACCACAAACCTGGATTCGGTTCTTGCCGGAGAGCTTCGCCTCGTAGAGGCGCTTGTCCGCGTTGTCCATCAGCTCTTCGGCGGTGGATCCGTGGTGGGGGTAGGTGGCGATACCGCCGGAGAGGGTTACCGATACGTCGCCGTCGAGGGAGCGTATCGTTTCGAGGAGCCGCTCTGCAAAGATAGAGGCTCCCTCGGTGTCTGTCTGCGGCATTACGACGACGAACTCTTCTCCCCCGTAGCGTGCAACGAGATCTTCTCGCCGGGCGCTCTCTTTGAGCTCGTCGGATATGGCCCTTAACACCCGATCCCCGAAGGCGTGGCCATTCGAGTCGTTGATCCTCTTAAAGTCGTCTACATCGACGAAGATAATAGAGAAGACCAGATCGTGGCGTTCCGAGCGGGTTATCTCTCGATTCAAGAAATCCTCGAGATAGCGCCGATTGTACAGGCCCGTAAGCCCGTCCAAATAGGCGAGTTGGAGGTGATGGAGATAATGCTCGACCTCGATCAGCTTCGCCGACTTAAGGGGGGCATCGTGTTGAGACCAGAGATCGAGGAGGGCAACCCGCAAGTCTACCGGGCGGCCGAGCCTCTCGGATAACTGGTTTTGGTGATGAGTAACGGTCTGCAAATAGCCGGCGGCCTCGTTGTCCGACAGGCTAAGGTCGCAGAGGGCCTCGAATAGCGCCGTATAGCGTCCCTGGTCCTCCGGGAGGCCCTCGAGAAGCTGAGCCGCCGAGAGAAGAATAAACTGCTCCCCCTGGGAAAGACGTTCGAGAATCCGCTCTTTGAGGTCGAGACGTGCCATAGGTGCTCCCATCCCTGCACGTCCTTGCGATGCAAGAACTTTTTGTGCTTCTGTCAACATAGTTCGACCTTACTTTGCCGTCAATAGTTTTATTGTAAGAAGATTCCTTACTATCTTTTAGTTATGAACCACTTGGTGAACACTCCCCACGACGTGCGTATTACGTCCGCACTCCTTACGGATCTCTACGAGCTGACCATGATCCAGGGCTACCATCACTACGATCTCAATCCCCAGGTGGTCTTCGACATGTTCTTCCGTCGCCAGCCCTTCGACGGCGGATACTCGGTCTTCGCCGGGTTGGAAGACCTCCTGAAGACCCTCGAGGATCTTGCCTTTAGCGAGAGTGATTTAGAGTACCTCGACAGTCTGGGGCAGTTCCGGAAAGACTTTCTCGACTTTCTCAAAGACTTTCGTTTTCAGGGTGATGTCTACGCCGTTCCCGAGGGGACCCTCGTCTTTCCCCAGGAACCCTTGGTACGGATTCACGGTACGCTGATCGAGGCGCAGATTGTCGAAAGCCTCCTTCTAAACATCGTAAATTTCCAGTGTCTCATCGCCACCAAGACTGCCCGGGTAGTTCACGCCTCGGACTACGGCAAGGTGCTGGAGTTCGGCCTCCGGCGGGCCCAGGGAATAAACGGCGCCTTAGCGGCTAGTCGTGCCGCCTACATCGGTGGCGCCGGGGCGACGAGCAACACCCTCGCGGGTAAGATCTACGGTATTCCCGTCAGTGGAACCATGGCCCATTCCTGGGTAATGGCTTTCGAGAACGAGCTCGAATCCTTCGAGCGTTACGCGGATCTCTACCCGGAGAACACTGTCCTTCTCGTAGATACCTTCGATACCCTCGGGAGCGGGCTCAAAAACGCAATAGCCGTCGGGAAGCGTCTGAAGGAACGAGGAGCGTCCTTCGGGGTTCGCCTGGACAGCGGCGATATTCAGTACCTCAGCGAGCGGGTGCGCAGGGGGCTCGACGATGCCGGCCTGGAAGACGCAAAGATCGCGGTCTCGAACGAGCTAAACGAACAGATAATCCATCAACTGGTGGCCGACGGGGCGCCGATCGATCTCTGGGGTGTGGGGACCCATCTGGTTACCGGCGGGAGCCATTCTTCCTTCTCCGGGGTCTACAAGTTGGCCGCGAAGCAGGAGGGAGGACGATTCGTGCCGCGCCTAAAGCTCTCCGACAACCCGGCGAAGTCTACGAATCCCGGAGTAAAGCAGGTGTATCGCTTTTTCGACCGGAACGACGCTCCGATGGCGGACCTTATCGCCTTCGACGACGAGGAGATCGATCCGGAGAAGACGCATACCTTTAATCACCCCCTCGTGGACCTTCGTAAGTTTCGACTAAAAGCCTCGGGACGGGTGGAGCCCCTTCTTAAGAGAGTTATGCGGGAAGGAAGGATCGAAGGAGCCCTGCCGACTCTGAGCGACATCCAAGAGCGGGCGACTTCCGCGCTACGGCACCTCGACCCGACCTACCGGCGCATCATCAACCCCCACATCTACCGGGTCTCGATCACCGATCAGGTAAAGGACACCAAGGCAAGCATGCTCAAAGAATACATCGG
>CAZTRQ010000054.1:6697-15584 GCA_964616245.1 uncultured Spirochaetaceae bacterium
TCGCCACGCCGCGAGCCGGCAGAACTAGCCTCGGGCGGTCCTGCTCCGGTTTTCCAACCAGGAGCGCGTCGGGGCGTCGAGTCGGGGACCGAGAGCGGCGAGAACCGATCTCTGGTACTCCGCGACCCAGCTCCTCTCGTCGGGAGACAGCAGTCCGGTGTCGATAAGCCGGGGGTCGAGGGGTGCCATCCCGAAGGTGCGGAGGGCGAGAAAGGGACCGAAGTCGACAGCGGAATGGGCGCTCCCGTCTTCTTCGACGACGGTAACGAGGTTCTCGATCCGGATGCCGTGGCGCCCAGGACGATAGACTCCCGGCTCGTTCGACAACACCATCCCCGGAACCAAGGCCACGTTGCTGCACTTCGGGGCGATCCGGCAGGGGCCTTCGTGGACATTCAGGAGAAACCCGACGCCGTGGCCGGTGCCGTGGCCGTAATTACGACCGCTCCGCCAGAGTACGTTCCGGGCGACGGTATCGAGCTGCTCCCCCCGGGTGCCCACTGGAAAACGGACCCTGGCAAGGGCTATGTGTGCCCGGAGAACCGCCGTGTAGTCCTCTCGTTGGAGTGGGTCTGGACGGCCGAGGGTCTCGACCCGGGTGGAATCGGTGGTCCCAAACTGGTAGTGGGAGCCTTGATCGATAAGGTAGATCTCCCCGGAGTGGAGGGCCGCGTTGCTCCCGGCGCTTACCCGGTAGTGGATAATCGCCCCGTGGGCTCCGACCGCGGATATGGCCTCGAAGCTCTCCCCAAGATAATCCGGGTCCTCGGCCTTTAGCCCCATCAAGCGATCTCGGCAGTCTCCCTCGGTAATCGTCTTCCCGCTATCCATAGCCTCTTCGAGCCACCGGAAGAAACGCGCAAGGGCGACCCCGTCGCGAACGGCGCTCTCGGCCATACCGTCGACCTCTTGCGGAGTCTTTACCGCCTTCCAGTGCCGTGTCGGTTGGGTCGCGTGCCGCAAGCGACCGGAGAACGTCGTTCGAATCCGGTGGGGAAGGAGCTCCGGATCTCCGGCCAGCCGGTAGCTCTCCGGGAGCCGCCGGAGACGGTCGTAGAACCGGTCGTACTCCTCCAGCCGGACTCCGGCCTCCGGTAGTTCCGTCGCTACTGCCCCGCTGGTTCCGGCCTCGAAGGTGGCGAATAGGGTCGCCCCCTTCTTTTCTACCAAGAGAAAGGCGAGGAGGACGGGATTGTACGGGACGTCCCATCCCCGGATGTTCAGAAGCCAGGCGATGTCGTCCAGGGTGGCGATGGCGATTCCGTCGAGACCACGCTCTGCGAGCCACCGCCGGAGCCTTCCGAGGCGCTCTTCTCGGCTCTCGCCGGTAAGCTTCGGCGAGACCGTCCAGATCTCCGAGGGTGAAGGTGCGGGTCGCTGAGACCAGAGGGGAAGCAGGATATCCGGCACCCCGCGAACCGAGATTTCGTGACTCCCAAGGGATTCCTCGAGGCTTCGAAGGCGAGAGATTGCGGTGGTTTCCTCCGGAAGACCCACGCAGGCGCCGGGGGACAGCTGATCGACGAGCCACTCTTCGGTGCTCGGAGTGCCGGTCTCGCCCTCCCGATGGAGGATAATCCCACTTCCGGAGAGGGCAGCCTCCGCCTCGAGGTAGTAGCGAGAGTCGGTCCACAGCGCAGCCTTGTCGGCGGTAACGACGACGGTGCCGGCGGAACCGGTAAAGCCGGAGATCCAGCTTCGGCGGCGCCAGAAGGCCGGTGGGTACTCGCTTTGATGTGGGTCCACCTCTTCGATAACGTAGGCCGAGAGGTTTGCCTCGGCCATCGCTGCTCTAAGCGCCTCAACGCGCTCTGTTACACTCATCATCCAAAAGAGTGTATCACGCCCAACAATTCGGATTCTCCTGCTATACTCTGAAACCAGTATGGATAATGTAACCGGCATAAAGGCCAAGATCTTCTTCTACAATCTGGTGATACCCATCGGAGTCGGGGCGGTTCGGCAGAGCTTTATCTCCATCTTTAACGTCGGGATCCGGGGAACAGTCGGCGAGCGGTTTCTGTTCTCCTTTCAGGTGCCGGTGTACGGGGCGATCGTGCTCTTTTCGTTTGTTCTCTACGCCATCATCCTCGCAAACCTAAGACCGCTCTTCGTTTTCCTGCGGCGTGGCGAGATGCGGGACAAGGCCCGCCGGGCGGCGGTGGCGATTCCGTGGTATCTGATTATTCTACACGTTGGTCTCTGGCTTATCGGGACCACCGCCGTCTATGCCTTCGCCTACGGGTGGGAGGCCCCCGGGGGCGTTCCCTACGTCTGGTCCCTGGCCCTGGCGGTATCCTCCGGCCTGGTGACCGGCGTCTACACGGCCCTCGTTTTGAACAACCTCCTGCTCCCGGCCAAGCGGAGTATAGAGATTTCGGAGATCCGTGCCGACGAGCGCGATCGCTTTATCTCACTTAAGGATTACCTTATAGTTACCGCCGGAGTGGTAACCGCGACCGTCTACTTCTCTTACGCCGCGGTGTTCTATCACGTCGTAGATTCGCCGCCCCGGGGGCTCGGCTCTCCGGGGGTGGTTCTTACCGGCGTCGGTGTTGTTTTCTTGCTCTTCTTTCTCCGTTTCGTGGCTCTCTCTCAACGGGAAAACCGCTATCAAATGGTGACCCTCCAAGACCGGCTGCGGATGCTTGCGACCTCGGGGGGAGACCTCTCCCAGCGTATCGCCTTCGTAAACTTCGACGAAGCGGCCTTTCTGTCGGCGGAGATAAACCGCTTCTTGGCTAAGCTCGAGGGGCTTATCCAGGAAGTCAGCAGGGAGGCCCAGGACCTGGGAAAGGCGGACATCGCCCTGGCGACGAATATGGAGGAAGCCAAAGAGACCGTCGAGAGTATCGCCGGGGCCATGGAGGATGTTAGGAGCAAGGTGGTCTCCCAAGTATCCGGCGTTACGGCGAGCGCCGAGTCTCTGCAGAGCATCTCGCGTCACATCGCGGCCCTCGACGCCCGCATCGGAGACCAGTCGGCGAGCGTAACCGAGTCTTCGGCCGCAATCGAAGAGATGATCGCGAATCTCCAATCTTCCGCCCGGAGTGTCGAGCGGCTCGGAAAGGCCTTTGCCGAGCTCGTCGGGTCCGCCGAATCGGGACGAAAGCGTATCGGGGAGGCGACGGAATTGATGGCGACGGTCTCCGATCAGTCCGAGGCCCTCGGTGAAGCCAATACCCTGATTGCGACCATCTCTTCCAGAACCAGCCTTCTCGCGATGAACGCGGCGATCGAAGCTGCCCACGCCGGGGAGGCCGGGAAGGGATTCGCGGTGGTCGCCGACGAGATCCGCAACCTCGCGGAAAACACCGCGGCCCAGTCGAAGTCGATTAAGCAACAGCTCTCCGAAACCCGGTCCACCGTCGAGCGA
Source organism: uncultured Spirochaetaceae bacterium (assembly GCA_964616245.1). Lineage (GTDB taxonomy): Bacteria > Spirochaetota > Spirochaetia > DSM-27196 > PWMO01 > CAYPUT01. The sequence continues at coordinate 10,074 of CAZTRQ010000054.1, forward strand.
GTCGTCGCGGCCGTGGAGGACGCCCGGGAGAGTTTCGAATCGGTCCAGAATCACATCGAAGAGTCGGACGAGGTCCAGACCCAGATTCGGCACTCCCTCCAGGAGCAAAGCCAGGGGAGCGAAGAGGTGCTGACGGCGCTACACCAGATAACCGAAATTACCGAAGAGGTCCGAGAGGGCGCCGGGGAGATGAAGGAGAGCAGCCGAGGCGCCCTCGAGGAAATGGACCGTCTTCTGTCCCTGAGCAAAGACTTGGAGGAGCACACCGAGGGCGTTGCTGCGGGTGCCGGCCAGATTAGGCAGTCGGTGGCCACCGTTGAGGGGCTGGTTCAAGAAAGCGGCGAGGGTGTTCAGCGGCTCCTGCAGCAACTCGGTGTGTTTAAGGTGTCAGATCGTCGTACGCCCGACGAAGATCCCCGAGGTACGCTCGAAGCTCCTCGGAGCGACGGCGAAGCTCTTCCATCGATGCAAGCTGCTCTGAGCCTGGACGGCCCTCCGACCGCGCTATCTCTACCCGAAGCTGACGAAGACTCGATAAAGCCGATGCAAGACGAAGATCTATAAGCTCCGTCTCTTGCGACAGCTCCGTCGCCATCTTCAGTTGCTTCTCCAGCGCTTCGAGGGAATTCTCGTACTCCCGGCGGCGGTCGTTATCGGTAATCTCCGAGAGCCGTGCCTGGAGTCGGTCCTGCTCCTTGCGGGCTTCCTCGGGTGCAAGATCGTCGAGTAGTGCTTCGAGTTGATCCCGGCGCGAGCGAAGCGCAGACAGCCGGTTCAGATAGCCGTCGAGGAGCGCCGCGACTTCTGTCTCCGGGAACCCGGGGTGGTCCCGGGCTTCGGCGAGGATCGAAGTGCGTAGCTCATCGACTTTGGGGTCGACTTGCCAGGATGGAGCCGCATTCGATGAGGTTCCTCCGCCGGCGAGCTTGTCCCGGTGCCTGCCCGCCTTAGCCCGGTACCGGGGATAGTGGGAAAAGAGTCCGATCGCCATCCCGCCGGCGGGAAAGAGAAACCATGGGAAGCTCGGCGAGGTAATCATGTTGATGACGAACAGCAAGGCGGTTGTGGCGCCGGTCGACACGAGTCTTTTTCGCCACTTGGCTCGGGCCTTCGTGAGTTTCTGGTAGGATTCGAGCTCTTCGGTGGTCGCGGAGCCGAGGCTCTGCAGCTCCCTTACTTCGGTCTTCTTCCGTAAAAGCTCGTCGAAGTTTGTCGCGATTCCGATACCCCAGGCAAAGAGTGGAATGAGAAACCAGGGAAACTCGGCCCCCGTAGCAAGCCAAATACCGGCGAGCCCGGCGTTGACGCCGACGAATCCCGCGAGGTGTCCGCGAAACCCCGCTTTAGTCTGTTCAAACTGCTCTTCCGCCTTACGGCGATACGTTTCTATATCCATCGACGCCACTTTATCACGGCCGTATAATGGCGGTCATGCAAGGGGACGTCATAATCGTAGAGGAACAGCATCGTCGGGTCGCGGAGACAATCGCCGAGAGACTCTTAGACCGCATTCGGGGCGCGAACCGCATCTACACCGTGACAGTGGCCGGAGAGTCGGGGAGCGGAAAGTCGGAGACAGCGACCGCCATCAAAGAGGCGCTGAAAGTGCGGGGCCTTAGGGCCGAGATTCTGCAGCAGGATGACTACTTTGTATTTCCCCCGAAAACCAACGACGGTCGCCGCCGGGCGGATATTGGTTGGGTCGGTCCGGGAGAGGTTAGACTGGATCTCTTGGACGAGCACCTGGCCTCCGCCCGGGCGGGAGCAGCGGCGATCTCGAAGCCGCTTGTCGTTTACGACGAGGACCGGATTACCGAAGAGGAGCTGTCCCTGGCCGGGGTCGACGTAGTAATCGCCGAAGGTACCTATACCACCTCCCTCGAACAGGTCGACACCCGAGTGTTCATTCAACGGGATTACAAGGACACTCTCCAGGCAAGGCAGCGCCGGGGCCGGGAAGAGTTCGATCCCTACATCGAGGAAGTTCTCGAGATCGAGCACGGCATAATCTCCCGGCAGAGCAAAGCGGCCGACGTGCTCATAAGCCGGGATTTCGAGGTCGCGTTTACCTAATGTCCCTGGGGTCTCTCTCTTCAACGAAGATATGCTATCCTATCTCTGCGTCGAAAACCTCCGCCCCGAGGAGGGGCGGGCCTACGGATTGGAGTTGTAATGGCGAATGAAACCCCCGAACAGTTCTGGCAGCGCGTCGAAGAGGAAATCGGAGAGAAGCCCCTCTACCACACGATGGCGCGGTGTCGCCTCGGCTGCGTGGACAAGGGAAGCACCAACTGGGGCCTCTTCTTCGTTTCTCCGTCGGCGGTCCACCTCTGGATTTTCCCGCGGCAGAGCTGGATGTCTCGCCTCGTCTCCCCGTCGGCAGGTTCCGGCGCCGAATCCGAAGAACGTCTCCGGATTCCCATCGACGAGATAGAAGCCGCCGATTCCCCCGATCTTTCCGTTATCCAACGGATTTTCGGCGCGGGAAGCAAGAACCAAGTCCGCATAACCACCATCGGCAAAGGGAATATCTACGTCTTCGAAGGCCTCGACAAAGGCTTCTCGGCAAAGGTTGTTCCCATCGTTACCGCTCTCTAGACCGATCGTTCCAAAAATGTAGCATTCTGACACATCTTTGAAGGCGTTACCGTACAAAGTGGCGCCATTGTACGTTTACTCCTGCGCGCCGACGGGTCGATCATTTTTATTTCTTTATACAACATGTAAATAGGCCCTGCCTACTCTTGGCACGAGAAATGCAATACCTGGTGTAGAAGTGAACAGGAGGGCGACGATGGAACAGTTGCGACGGCCCAACGTAGGGCTTTTCGACAGATCGATCTCTCCGGAGATCGACGTGGTGGAAACCGAAGAGGGTTTCGAGGTCTATTGCGATCTGCCGGGTGTCGAAGAAAAAGACATGGACATCTCGCTTGCGGCAAACGTACTGACCATAAAGGGCGAGAAGCGGCCCCCGGAACGACAGGTAGAGGCAAAGACCTACCGACGGGAAGATTGGTCCGGAACCTTTCAGCGGACCCTTTCGCTTCCGAAGACGGTAGAGCCGGATTCGGTCGAAGCGCGGCTGAAGGACGGCGTTTTGACGGTAACGCTCGCAAAGCGAGCGGAAGCCAAGACCCGAAAAATCGACATCAAGGTCGTTTAGGGCGGGAGGAGAACGAAATGACAACGACAGAACAAGCAACAAGAGAGCGGGTCGTCCGACCCCTCGGAAACATCTGCGAAGAGAGTGGCCAGGTGGTGCTCCGGTTGGAGATGCCGGGCGTTTCGAAGGACGGTGTGGATATCCGCATCGAAGACGGCCATCTGATAGTCCGGGGACATCGACCGTCGGTCGAGACCCGGGGCGGTTATCTGGTCCGCGAGCGAAGCAGGGGCGATTTCTATCAGCGCTTCACCTTGGACCAGACTGTCGACCAAACCAAGGTCGACGCGAGAATGAACCGGGGCGTCCTTACCCTATCCTTGAGTCTCAAGGACGAGGTCAAGCCCCGGAAAATCGAAGTCAAAAGCGACTAGCTAAGGAGGCTTTATGCCAGATAAGACAACAGGAAAGACTATTGGAATTGACTTAGGCACGACCAATTCGGTCGTCGCCGTCATGGAGGCGGGGGATCCCGTCGTAATCCAGAACTCGGAAGGCCAACGGACCACTCCGTCCGTCGTCGCCTTTACAAATAAGGGTGAGCGGCTGATCGGTCAGCCGGCACGGAACCAGATGGTAACCAACCCGTTGAACACCATCTCCTCGATCAAGCGGTTTATGGGCCGCCGGTACGGCGAAGTAGCTCGAGAGATGGAGATGGTGGCCTACAACGTTACCGAAGGCCCTGGCGGCGACGTCCGGATTAAGGTCGAAGGGAAGGAGTCCTCTCCCCCAGAGATTTCCGCGGCTATCTTACAGAAGATGAAGAGCACCGCAGAGGACTACCTCGGCGAAACGGTTACCAAGGCCGTCATTACCGTTCCGGCCTACTTTAACGACGCCCAGCGCCAGGCCACCAAGGATGCGGGACGCATCGCAGGCCTCGAGGTAGAGCGAATCGTCAACGAGCCGACTGCGGCGGCCCTTGCCTACGGCTTCGGCAAGAAGAACGTCGAGCAGAAGATCGCCGTCTACGACTTAGGAGGCGGTACCTTCGACATCTCCATTCTGGAGATCGGTGACAACGTCTTCGAAGTTCGGTCCACCAACGGAGACACCCACCTCGGTGGCGACAACTTCGACCAGCGGATCATCGAGTGGCTCGTCGAGCAGTTCAAGAACGACTACGGCATCGACCTTTCGAAGGACAAGATGGCCCTCCAACGCCTCAAAGAGGGGGCGGAGACCGCGAAGAAGGAGCTCTCCTCGAGCCAGAGCACGGACATCAATCTGCCCTTTATTACGGCGGATGCCTCGGGTCCGAAGCACCTTAACTACAACCTTACTCGGGCCAAGTTCGAGCAGCTTATTCAGGACCTGGTCGACCGGACCAAGCAGCCCTGCACCGACGCGCTGAAAGACGCGGGTCTAAAGCCGGAGGACGTCGACGAGGTAATCTTGGTCGGTGGCTCCACCCGGATCCCGATGGTGCAGCAGCTGGTAAAGGATCTCTTTAAGAAGGAGCCCCACAAGGGCGTAAACCCGGACGAGGTCGTCGCCCTCGGCGCCGCTATTCAGGCCGGCGTTCTTCAGGGTGATGTAAACGACGTCCTGCTCTTGGACGTAACACCCCTGTCCCTGGGTATCGAGACCCTTGGTGGAGTCTTTACCAAGTTGATCGAGCGCAACACGACCATCCCGACGAAGAAGAGCCAGGTCTTCTCCACCGCGGAGGACAACCAGAACGCGGTAAGCGTCCACGTTCTCCAGGGCGAACGAGAGATGGCCTCTCAGAACAGGACCCTCGGCCGATTCGAGCTGATGGGAATCCCCCCGGCACCCCGGGGCGTGCCCCAGATCGAGGTAGGCTTCGATATCGACGCGAACGGCATCGTCCACGTGTCGGCAAAGGACCTCGGTACGGGCAAGGAGCAGAAGATCCGCATCGAAGCGTCCTCGGGACTCAACGAGAGCGAGATCGAGAAGATGGTGCGAGACGCCGAAGCCCACGCCGGGGAAGACAAGGCGGCCCGGGAGCGCGCAGAAGCGCGGAACGAGGCCGACAGCCTGGTCTACACCACCGAGAAAACTCTCGGTGATCTCGGCGACAAGGTCGACGAGAGCGAACGGGCCACGGTCCAGGCCGCCGTCGACGCCGTCAAGAAGGCTCTCGAGGGCGACGACACCGAAGCCATCAAGGCGAAGGTGGAGGAGCTCAAGTCCGCATCCCACAGCCTGGCAGAGAAGGTCTACCAGCAGGCCGGGGCCGACCAGGGCGCCGGGCCGGGAGCGGGCCCAGGTGCCGGCGGAGCCGGTTTCCAGGACGCCAACTTCCAGCACCCCGGCGGAAACGGCCAGGACGCAGGCGGCCAGGGCGCCTACGAGGACGTCGACTACGAGGTCGT
>CAZTRQ010000055.1:0-15569 GCA_964616245.1 uncultured Spirochaetaceae bacterium
CGGTAAAGACGTAATCCTTATTCTCCGAGAGCTTTGCCTTTACCGCGTCTACGGCGGAGGTCTTTTCGTCGTTTAGTTTGGTCTGATATACGCTCGACATACTAGGCCTCCTGTCCAACCGGTGTCGTTTCGTCGATACGAATACCCGGTCCCATCGTGGAGCTAACCGCGATCGACTTTACGAAGTCGCCCTTGATATCCGAAGGCTTCCGCTTTACCACCTCGGTAATGACAGCCTGAATGTTTTCCTTGAGCTGAGACGGCTCCATCGAGACCTTACCGACTGAAAGGTGCACGACGCCGGTCTTGTCGGAACGAAACTCGACGCGCCCCTTTCGGAGCTCGTCGATCGCAGCCTTGATGTCGTTGGTCACGGTCTGGGTCTTCGGGTTCGGCATCAGGCCTCGACGCCCGAGAATTGGACCAAGGCGCCCGACATCCTTCATCATGTCCGGAGTAGCAACCGCGACGTCGAAGTCGAGCCAGCCCCCCCGTATTTTTTCGATCAGGTCATTGTCCCCGACGTAGGTTGCCCCGGCTTCCTCGGCTTCTTTGGCCTTGTCTCCCTTTGCGAAGACCAGAATTTTTTTCTCCTCTACGAACTGGTTCGGGAGAACCATGGTATCCCGAACGTTGGAGCTCTTCTTGAGGTTCAGATTCATCGAAAGCTCGACCGTTTCGTCGAACTTGGCGAAAGAGGCCTTTTTGAGCAAATCCACCGCTTCTTCCGGAGAGTAACGTTGCTCCCTGTCGAAGCTCTGGACGGCTTCACGATACTTTTTTCCGTGCTTCACCCTAAGCCTCCACCTCTACACCCATGCTTCGGGCGGTCCCGGCTACGATCTTCATCGCAGCTTCGATGTCGTTAGCGTTGAGGTCCGGCATCTTGGTCTCCGCGATCTCCTGAAGCTTAGCCTTCGGCAGCTTGCCGACCTTTACGCGATGCGATTCCGGCGACCCCTTCTCCAGGCTGATGGCGCGCTTAATGAGCACCGCCGCCGGCGGAGTCTTGGTGATAAAGGTGAACGAACGATCGGCAAAAACCGTAATGACCACCGGAATAATAAGCCCCGGCTCGAAGTTCTTGGTTACATCGTTAAACTGCTGGACGAACTGCGGCGCACTTACACCGTGGGGCCCTAAGGCCGGCCCAACAGGGGGCGCCGGCGTAGCTTTGCCGGCAGGCACCTGCAATTTAATAATTGCGGCTACCTTCTTTTTTGCCATGTGAATACTCCTCTTCGTGGTACAAACCCCCGCCTTCCCACCACGTATCGAGTGGGTAACGAGGTCCCTCCGACTGCCACCTCGGGGCGGCACCAACGTCAATGAGGGCGCCGAAGCGTCCTCGGCCTATATTTTCTCTACCTGTAAAAAATCCACTTCGACTGGTGTCGAACGACCGAAAATTCCGACGGTAACCCGGAGCTTACCTTTCTCCAGGTTCACATCCTCGACGGAGCCGGTAAAGGACTCGAAGGGTCCTTCGATTATCCGAACGCTTTCGCCTTCCACGAAGGACTGCTTCGGCTTCATGGAGCGGTCGCCCTTTATTTCGCCGGTCTTCTGAAAGATCGACTTTGCCTCCTCGGCGGAAATGGGCTGCGGCTTGTTTCCCGCGGAGGAACCCACGAAACCGGTGACACCGTTCAGGCGACGAATTTTGGAGCAAATGGTCTTCCAACTCAGATCCGGCAGATCCATCTCGAGGAGGATGTACCCCGGGAGAAACTTCTTGGTGGATACCTTCTTCTTCCCCTCTTTTATCTCTACGACCTCTTCCGCGGGCACCTTAATGTCGCTTACCGCGTCGTCGAGCTCGCCGTCTTCGATGAGTTTCCTAATGGTTCTTTCTATCTTATTCTCATACCCGGAGTAGGTATGCAGAACGTACCAACTTTTTGCCATACTACTCTTCTAGAATAACGCGTCGACGCCGGTAAGAAGCAAGAAATCGACAATTCCCAGCACGATGGCGAAAAGAGCGACGGAAACAAGAACCACCTTCGTCGAGGCGGTAACCTCGTCGCGGGACGGCCAGACCACCTTCTTGAGTTCTGCATAGCTATCTTTAAAGAACTGTACGATTCGCTTCATTAAAATTACCTACCCTCCGGAGGTGCCGGTCGGAACGAAACAGGCCAGGTAGGATTCGAACCTACAACATCCGGTTTTGGAGACCGGCGCTCTAGCCGTTGGAGCTACTGGCCTAGGAATTACTTAATCTTGGCTTCTTTGTGGAGCGTGTGCTTCCGGTCGTTCGGGCAATACTTCATAAACTCCATCTTGCCCTGGATGTTTTTCCGGTTTTTCGTCGTGGTATAGTTTTTATGGTTGCACTCGGTACATTGGAGCGCAATTTTCTCTATGTTTTTGCCTTTTGCTTTTGCCATTCCCGCCTCCGGACAAGACTACGCCTGCGTAAGTATAAAAAAAGACCGGAAGAGGGTCAACGCCTCTTTCGGCTTTGAGAGTGAGCCCTCGATCGGACTTGAACCGATGACCCCATCCTTACCATGGATGTGCTCTACCGACTGAGCTACAAGGGCAGAAGTGGCGAGAGAATAACAACCTCCCCTCGGCCTGTCAAGTCTATCTGAACCGCTATCTGAACCGCTTCTTTAAGTCTGCCACCCAACTTCGAATTCGGCCGTCGGTCTGGGCGGCTTGGTTATCCTCGTCGAGGAGGAGCCCGAGAAGCCTTCCGTCGCGTTCAGCTCGACTGGCAGTGTAGCTGTAACCCGTCGGAGAGGTATACCCGACGACCTTGGCTCCCCGCTCGACGACCTTGTCGTGCAGGGTAGCTACGCAGTCGGCGTACTGGTCCGGGTAGTTCTCTTGATCCCCGAGGCCCATGATCGCAACCATCTTCCCCGACAGGTCGATCTCGTCGAAGGTCGGGAAGAACTCCTCCCAATCGTCCTGCAGATCTCCGGCACCCCAGGTCGACACCCCGAATACAAAGAGATCGTATCTTTTAAAAAGCCCCGGGCCGGCGTCGGTAACGTTCACCAGATCGCAGTCGGATCCACCCCACTCCTTCTGGAGCTTCTCCGATACATCGTAGGTGTTTCCTGTGGTGGAACCGTAGACGATTGCTACCCGAGCCATGAGGTCTCCTCCCGACGAGACGCGTTGCATATTTGAAGATGCCCCGTGAACATACTAAGAAAGCTCTTCCACGACAATTCCCCGTTCTTCTATACTGGAGCGTGTGAAAACTCTCGTCGCGGACCAGCAAACGATCCTCCGGCGGATCGCCGGGCTTCTCGAGAAGGAGCTGACTCCGGTCATTGGCCGCCGGGGATTCGGGGTCCTCGCCCTTCCAGGAGGAAGATCGGTGCTCCCAATTATTGGGGCTTTTCCGAAGATCTCGATTCCCTGGGATCGGGTTCGGCTCTTTCTGGTCGACGAGCGGTGGGTCCAAAGGGACCATCCGGAGAGCAATTACCGTCTTATCGTCGACTCTCTCGCGCAAGCCTTTGGCGATGCCGCAGCCAAACCGGAGATTGTGGCGCCTCCGGCTCCCGCCGGGGACGGTTCCCCGGAGGCCGACCGGATAAATGATAGCGAGGCCGAGCCTACCGACGCAGCGGCCGCCTACGACGCGCTGCTAAAGGAGCACACCGCCGGAGTCGGGACATTCGACTTCGCCATACTCGGCGTCGGGGAAGACGGTCATATCGCCTCGCTCTTCCCCGGTCGCCCTTTGGCGCTCGACGCTGCCCCCGGTTTCGCCGTCGTCCGGGACTCCCCGAAGCCGCCGTCGGTACGCCTAACGGCGAACGCGTCGCTCATTACCTCGACTCCCTGCGTAGTCGGGCTTCTCTTCGGAGAAGCCAAGCAACAAGCCTACCGACGTCTTACCTCCGGAGAATCGGCGGCGACGCTCCCCGCCGCTCTCGTCCGGGAGGCTGCGAGAGGCTATCTCTTTGCCGACTACTCCGCCGCCGGCGCTTCGGCGTCGCAGTGACTCGGCTTACCGCCGAACAACCTCGTACCCTTCGCCGGATGAGCGCCTCAGATCGACTTCCACCTCTTTTCCACCGAAGCCGTGGACGTTGCACTTGGCGCGAACGACAACCACCGACGTATCCGACGGAATCTCGATTCCCGATTGACTCCGGGTAAAGGGTTGCTCGTCGACATGGGGGTGGGCCAAGGAACGAGTGCCCAGTACTTCGCCGGTTTGCGAGTCGACTACCTGCCATTCGTCGGCGTAGTGATCCCACCCGGTATCGTCGTGTCGGACCGTAACCTCGAAACGCCAGACGCCCGGGGAGGTTTCCCGGGCAACGACCTGTCGGACCTGGGCGTAGTCCAAACTGTCCTCGTAGGCCTCTATAACCCCGGGGCCAGTAAGGAAGAGAGTCAAAAAGAGCGGGAGTACCGCAAACCGTGTGTAGTGTCGCATCGTGCTACCTCCAGGCCTAAATGTGCAACAATCTATATATTATTTCCACCTTCAGCGCCCTAGCCGAGGAGCGCCGCAACGATCTCTTCGACGGTACGGTCTACCTCCGGAGCCGCGACTTGGCAGGCACCGGCGTAGCTGTAGCCTCCTCCCCCGTAACGGCTCATCAAGCCGCCGATGTCCGCCTCGAGAGCGCTGTCGAATATCGATTTTCCCACGCTAATCGCCGCCGTCGTCCGTTTAAAAGCCCACATAACCTGAACCGAGGCGTCGGCGTGGGGGAAGAGGGCGTACTTGACGAAACGGTTGCCGGCGAAGAGCGTTGTCTCCCGCCGCAGGTCGACGAGCAGAACCGTATCCCGAACAGTCGAGCAACGTCGAATCTGCTGCGAAAAGTCCTCTTTGTGGCTTCGATAGACGTCGGCCCGCTCCCGAATATCCTCGAAGGTCAGAAGCTCCTCTATGTCGAGGTCTGCGAGCTGGTCCATGAGATCGAGCATAAGCTGATGATTGGAGACACGAAATCTACGGAATCGTCCGAGTCCCGTTCGGGGATCCAAGAAAAACCCCAGAAGGTCCCAGCCCTTCGGGTCCAAGACCTCCTGACGGGAAAAGGCCGCGGACTCCCATTTGTCCACCGCGTCGAGGAGCTTCGGGGACACCGATGGAAACCCCTCGGCACCCCCGTAGTGATTGTAGATGACCCGGGCCGCCGAGCGAGCGTCGACATCGACGACGAATCGGTCTCCGTTGCCGTCGCCTATATTAGCCGGATGATGGTCGAAGGCGAGATACGCTTTTGAATTCGGCGGCAGGTCGGCAATGATATCGCGGCGAGAGACGTGAACCACGCCGCCTTCCATGTCCCGAGGGTGGACGAATTTGACCAAATCGATGACACCCTTTTTCTTGAGGAGGGCCGCGGAGACCACCCCGTCGAAGTCGTCGCGGGTAAGGAGGCGTTTCCCACCCTCGGAATAAGACATGATTCTGCGATGCTAACCGATGGAAACGGCGGCGACAAGGGGCCGGCAAGCGAGGTATACTCGGACTAATGCTACTTGTTGCAGACGTAGGCGGCACCAACACCACCGTCGCCCTCATAGACACTTCGGGAAATGCCGAATACCGGGTCGTCGAAAAGCACCGGGAGGCGTCCCAAGAGATCGGCGGCCTCGTCGAAGCGTTGAACGCGGCGGCTTCCTCCTGGAAGATTTCCCTCGACGACGTAGCCACGGAGCTCGTCGTTTCCGCCGCGGGGCCCGTTCGGGATAACCGGGCGGAGCTTACGAACCTCTCGTGGCCGGTCGACGGCGAGGCCGTTTCGAATCAGCTCGGGATGCGAGCGTCGGTCATAAACGACTTTACCGCCGTCTGCTACGGCATCCCCGTATTCCTGGAGACGGCCCCGGAGAAGATCGAAGAGCTCCCAGGGAGCCCGCCCCGACGCCCTCTGGAGTCCGGAGACGTCATCGCGGTAGTGGGTCCCGGGACCGGTCTCGGGGTAGGCTTTCTTCTGAGACGCAGCAACCGCTTTCTGGCGCTTCCCTCCGAGGGGGGCCACACGACCTTTGCGCCGACGGATCAGATTACCTGGGACCTCGAGCAGTTTCTCGGCAAACGGGAGGGCTATCCCCTAGGGTGGGAGCCCTTTGTGTCCGGCCGGGGGCTTTCGAACGTCTTTGCCTTTCTCCTCTCCCGGGAGGATTCGCCGACAGACGAGGCCCTAAGAATACGAGCCCTCGAGGCGCCGGAACAGCCTGCGGCGATCGCCAAGTCGGCTTCCCGGGATCCGATCTGCGGGCGAACGGTAGGCCTTTTCGTTCGCCTCCTTGGCACGTTTTGCAGCAATATCGCGGTTACCTCGCTTCCGGCGGGTGGCTTCTTTCTTGCCGGGGGCGTCACGATTCGTAATCCCGAATGGTTCGAAGACCCCCAGGGGTTTCTCGCCGCGTTTAGGGCGAACTATCACCCGTCCCTAAGAGAACGGCTGGAGTCGACGCCCGTGGCTCTGGTTCGGGACTACGATATTTCCCTCTACGGAGCCGCCTATTACGGCCGACGCCGTGCAACGAGCAAAAGTTAACTGAACAGATGAGGAGCAGCTAATGTCAGATAACACCTACGCCTCGCCGGAGCTCGTGGAACGGATGGAGTCTCTCGGAATCGACGTCGAAATGGCCTCGGCGATACTCGAGGATTACAACCGCGGTCGTTTCGACCACCTCGAGCCGGTAGAAGCATCGGAGATTCCGGGAATCGACGGCTCCACCGTCATCGACAGACGTGGGGAGACAAAAGTTCGAATCGACGCCGCCGAAGGAAGGCGCCGCCTGTCGGCGATCGACAATAGTGCCGCAGACCTTCTGCCGGAATCCGGCGACGTCGATGTCGATGAGCCGACCCTTCGCCGGATCGGACTCCGTCTACTGCCTGCGGTATCCTACGGAGTACTCAACGGAGGCTCGGCAACCAGCTACGCCGACGAGAAGAAGAACCGGAGCGTCAGCGACGAGCTCTTCGAGCTTCTCCGGGGCGATTTCGATGCCTTGGCGGCCCAGGTTACCGGAAAGCCGAAGGGGGTGACGCCGGCCTTCGTTCAGCCGGATGGCTCTCCGGGCCCTTCCTTTCTCGAGCTCAAGATGCGACACCTCCTTTTAGCCGTCAAAAACTATCAACAGGAGGTCGGTGGCGCCGGCGAGATGGTCCGGGGGGCTCCCTTTTTCCAGATGAGCAGCGTCAATAACGACGACGAGCTTACCGAAACCTACCGAGCGTACCGGGAGAGTCCCCTCCTAAAAGACCTAATCGAGGAAACCGGCTTCGACATTACGAAACCGTCGACCGGCGTCCAACCGATGATCGCCGCCTACACCCATTCCGAGGAGGGACGCCCAAAAGGCTTCTTTACCCGAGCCTTCGGCGAAGAGGGACGCCCCCTCCCCCTCCCGGGAGGTCACGGGCAGAACTTCGCCGTTCTCCGGGATGTCTACACCGAGCTGAGAAAGATGGGCAAACGCTTCGTCTACCTTGGCAACGTCGACAATCTCGGTTTTACCCTCGATCCCGTCGGAATCGCGTATCTTGCTCTCTCGGGAAAAAACGCCGCCTTCGACTTCTCGTTTCGGACGGCGATCGACGTAAAAGGCGGCATCCTCGTCAAGGACCAGTCGGGTCACCTCAACTGTGCGGACATCGGCCCGGCCATCTCCAAAGAGGAGGTCTTCCGAGTCGAAGAGTCGGGGACCCCAATTCTGTTCAACTGCGCGACGGGGCTCTTCGACCTCGACTATCTGGTCCCAAACCTCGATCGGATTATTTCGGATCTGCCGGTGCGCTTTAGCGATCAAAACAAGGACGCCGGACGTTATTCGCAAGCCGAGCAAGTTACCTGGGAAGTACTCGGCATAATCGACAACTACCTTGTCTACGGCGTCGAAAAGTGGCGGCGTTTCCTGGCGGCAAAAATGTTGATCGATACCTTGATGACCAGCGGCCGACGCCTCGAAGACCCGAGCTACCCCACCGCCGAGGATCCTGCGGAAGATCTTAAACGAACCGCCGGCCTCCTACACCAGGGATTGGAGCGGGCCCTAAGAGATGAGTACGGTATGGAGCGCAGGGGTGACACATGGCAACCGGTTTAGACAACCGGACGCCGCCCGCGAAGGACGGAATCCGGCTCCGCTTCGACAAGATGGGAGGCCTTGTTCCGGCCATCACCCAGGACGCCGAGACCCTCGAGGTCTTGATGACCGCCTTCGTCGATCAGGAGGCCTGGAGGCTGACCCTCGAGACGGGCTACGCCCACTACTACAGCCGGAGCAAGGACCGCATCTGGAAGAAAGGCGAGCAGTCCGGCCACCTGCAGCGCATCAAAGAGGTTCGGGTAGACTGCGACGAGGATGCGGTCCTTTTTTTGGTAGAACAGGTAGGAGGAGTCGCCTGCCATACCGGGAATCGCAGCTGTTTCTTTAGGCGGGTCGTCGACGGAGAGCTTGCCCTGGTTCCCGGGGCCTTTGAGGCACCCACGTAAGCCGTCGCCGCCAGGTCCGACGAAAGTCAGAGCTCCGACGTGGTGTCAAATTCCTGGAATAGAAGGCTCGGTTGGGCGCCGGTATTGTTCTGGTATTTCCCGCCTTCGTAGCTGTCGTAGGCCCCTTCGATAGTGTGGTAGAAGATCTGGGCAATTTGGACACCGGGGTAGATTCGGATCGGCTGCACGCAGAAGATTTCGAGGGTCCAGAACCCCTTAAAGCCGACGTCGCCGAAGCCGGCGGTTATGTGGACGAAGAGCCCCAAACGACCGATGGAGGAGCGACCCTCGAGCATGGGAACGAAACCGTCGGTCTCCGTGTATTCCACGGTGCGCCCGAGGTACAGACGCTGGGGCTCGAGGTCCAAGCCCTCGGGTGGGATGACGAGCCTCCGGGTCGGGTTGGGAGTACGCATGTCGAGTACCCGGCTCTCGTAGGTCAAAAGCTCGTCGTGGAGACTCAAGTTGTAGCTATTCGGGTTGAGACGGGCGGGATCGAAGGGCTCGATCACGATTCCCCGCCCAAGGCGGTCCTGGATGTAACGGCCCGACAGGATCATATACAAAATCGGCCCGATCGGCGATCGGGCCGTATCTCTCTACATGAGATCTTTGGGTCGCCGGGCTTGGTTCCCCGACTTGTCGCAGACGGCGTAGTGCCGCAGCTTCCCGTTTTCGAACACGGATTTCATGATGATCTTTCCGCCCCATCGACTCACGAGCTCTTGAGCTTCCTGTCGCCGGGCGTTCTTGGAAATAGGTCCTGCCATAGTACACTCCTAATTTTCCGGTAAGCTATTCGTAAAAACGCTACCTGTCAAGTCCGGGCTCTTTCCGCGCCCGATCAATCCGGAACTCCACCGCAGTCGCACGAGGGATCGGGTACTTTCTCAAGGCCACCGAAACAGTCTCCAGAGACCGCCAGTGCGCCAAAATATGATCCGCCATGTTGACACCGAGGGTCTCTATGAGCGCTGTTTCCTGCTCCGCAGCCCATGCGACCACCGAGGAGGCGACTGCCGAGTAGTCGACGGCTGCCTCGATGCTATCGCCCTCCACCGCGGCTCGGACATCGTACTCGAGAACCAAATCGACTTCCAGGGGCTGATGGACCCGCCGCTCCTCGGTGCCTACGCCGAGGCGGCTGGTAATCCGAAGCCCCTTTATGTCGATCTTCGCCTTCACGGACGCTTCTTGGCACCGAGGAGGGCTATGTGTCGATCGAAGTGCTCGACGAGAGCTTGGTCGTACTCCTCTTCGAGATCGTAGAGCGCCTGATAGAGCTTCGGCCCGAGCTCCTTGTGGGGAATAATCCCGCCGTAGGCTATGTGGAGAAGCTGCCGGGCGTTCGGATCGTCGAGATAAGCCGGCAGATCGGCATCTGCGACCGAATCGAGGTCTGTGACCGCGTTGAAGTCGGCGGAGATGTGGTAGAGCCTGAGGGCTTCGGGAGCATAGTCCACCGCCCGGGTATGGATCTCCCGGTAGAGCTTCGGCCGGTGAAGGGCGATAACCCGAAGGCTCTCGAGCCAGCTGGTGCCGGAGGTCTTGAGGTGAAGCCGAAGATCGGTGTGCCGCCCGACTATCGGGTAGACCGAGAGCTTGTCGCTCCCCGAGTGGAGGGAAATCTTGTAGTGCCCGTAGGCCTTGGCGATTTCGCAGTGGATCTCGAACTGTTGTTCGAATTCTCCGATGTCGCCGATGTAGTCGATCGCCTTCTGAAACTCACCGATAAAACGGGGAGCTAAGGAGTTTACCGTCACTTCTCTGTGGGTAAGCTCCCGGGCGAAGAAGTAGTGATGCTCCGGCAGAGTTGGGGTCGTCGTCTCGTCGACACTTATCTCGAGATCGTACTGATCGCCGCGGTGCTTTCGCAGGTATCGATCGACCTCGCCTCCGAAGTCGAGTGCCGGACCGTACATAACCGCGCACCGCCGGGCCTCGAGCTTGGTGAAGGTTAGTGAGAATCGTCCGACCCGGAATGTCTTGTCCGCGTAATTCTCGTCGATCCGCTTCTGCTCCGATTCGGAGAGCTTTGCGAAATCCGCATCGACTTGATCCGGGGTAAAGTCGGCCACCTCGGGCCGCATCACTTCGGTCAAATCGAGGGTAATCATCGGCATCTGTTGGGAAAGGGCCTTATCGATCGCCGGGAGATCCTTAAGATGATCACCGTCGGCCCCCCAGCCCTCCTCGAACCCTTCCTGGAAGACCAAAAAAGCGGCGTCCGCTACGACGTGGGCGAAGGTCCGCTGCGTCATATCGAGCTCTCGGATACTCTGTTGCGCGAGGACCGGCGAAACCTGAAACTTTCGGGCCGATTGAAGATGCCCGGCACTCGCGCGCCCGAGGCGATCCCCCATGCCTACGGTGGTTGTCCGCTCCCTGAGGGAAACCGGCTTGGTGAAGGGAAAGAGCTGTTGAAGCGTGCCCAGGTGCGCAGGCCCCGGTAGAATCGCTTGGTAGAAGACTCCACTCTCCTCCCGAAGGGGAGCCTCGAAAACAGCGTCGAAGGCGCTCTTCGAAGCGACGACAAAGCTCTTCGTGCCATCGACCCGGGCCATAAAGCAGCGCTGCTCGCCGAGAGGATAGATCGAAAGCGCGTAGATACCCGCTTCTTTATCTCCGAGAAGACGCCGGCCCTGGGCATGTGCATCCTTTTTTCGGGATTCCAGATCGGCAACCGAGAGGTCGAGGACTCCGGTTCTTGTAATCAGTTGAGCCAGGCTCTGTGACATTCTTGTTCTCCTTCCGTCTAGACGTTATCCGTCAGAAAGCCACCGTCCACGGGAATCGTGACCCCGGTAATAAAGCCGCTCGCCTCGGGGCTCGCCAGAAATACGGTAATACCTTCGAGCTCCGAAACGTCCCCGAAGCGCCCCATCGGGGTCCTACTTATTATTTGCCGGCCCCGATCGGTAAGCTCGCCGGTCTCGTCGTTCTTAACCAGGAGCGCCTTGTTCTGGTAGCCCAGGAAGAAACCCGGGGCGATACCGTTGACCCGAATACCGTGAGGCGCAAGCTCCTTTGCGGAGCCTATCGTCAAGTTCATAACGCCGGTCTTTGCCGCACCGTAGGCCCAGACACCAGAGAGGGGGATGTAGGACGTCATCGATGCGATGTTGATGATGGACGCGCGGGTCTCCGTTTCTATCCACCGGGAGGCGAGAACCTTGGTAGGAATGACCAGACCGGCGAGCAAGTTGATCTCCAGGGTCTTCTGGAACTTCTCGACGTTCAGATCGACAAAGGAGGACTTTTCCAGGTTACCTCCGACACCATTGACCAACAGGTTGGGGATGCCCATGGCCTCTTCCGTTTCTTCGAGGGCCGTTACAACCGCTTCTTCCGTCGACGTGTCGACGGTAACGCCGAATATGTGCCCTTTTCGCCCGGTCTCATTTTCGAGCGCCAGGACGGCCTCGGAGACCGGATGGTTCGTACCCCGGCCCCAGATACACACATCGGCGCCGCTCGCGACGAGTGCTTTCGCCATGGCGCTCGGAATAACACCGGCACCGCCGGTAACGACGGCTCTTATTCCGTCAAGGTGAAATTTCTCTTCTATGTAGGACATGATTCTATACTCCTTCCTCGGGCATCGTAGAACGCCCCCAAGAGGGTGTCAACGAAACCGCGGGCTTAGGAGCGATTTCGGTAAAAAACGATGTCCTCCGGACGAGCGATAATCTCCCGGCTCCCGGGGCCCAGGGCGGCTCGAACCTCGGACGTCTGTTTGCCGACGACCAGCCGAAGCTCGTCGCTCGTCAAAGAGCAAACGATCTTTCCGATCGGATCGCGATTCGACTCGGAGCGCACCTCCACCACCGCTCCGGCGGGGAAGAAGCCTTCTACCTCGACCACCCCCGGCGGAAGCAAGCTGTTGTGTTCTCGGATAGCCGATTCGGCTCCGGCGTCGATGACGATCGCTCCCCGGGCTTCCGAGTTGAGGATCCACCGACTTCGGTTCTTTAGTTTCTCTTGGGCTAAGAACAGGGTGCCGATCTCTTCGCCTGCCATAATCCGGGGCACCACCTTCGGCTCCCGGCCGTGGGCGAGAACCACCCGGCACCCCGCTCGTTCGGCAATCTGGACCGCCTTGAGCTTGGTGTGCATGCCTCCGGAGCCGAACCTGCTCCCCGAGGCACCGGCGAAGGCCAGAATTTCCGGCGTGACCGCCTCGACGATTCGAACCGCTTTCGCTTCCGGATTCTGTTTGGGGTTTCCGCTGTAGAGGGAATCGATGTCGGTAAGGATGATCAGCAGATCCGAGTCGGTCTTGCTGGCGACGAGGGCGCTCAGCTGATCGTTGTCGCCGAAGGCGTTTCCAATCTCCGCCGTCGAGATGCTGTCGTTCTCGTTGAATATGGGAAGAACGTCGAGATCGAGGAGCGCTTCGACGGCGTTCCTCAAGTTGACGTAGCTGCGCCGGTCGTTCAGAACTTCCCGGGTCAGAAGAACCTGTGACACCGTTACCCCGAAGCGCGCGAAGGCGTCGCGATAGGCCTGCATCAAGAGCGGTTGACCGATAGCGGCGCAGGCCTGCCTCATAACGACCGATTCCACTCGCTCGGTGATGCCAAGGTCTTGGGCACCCATCCCGATGGCACCGGAGGTAACGATGAGAACCCGGACGCCGGCCTCCCGGAGCTCCTGGATCTGCCGGGCGATTTCGACGATGTATTCTCCGTCGATGCCTTCCTCGGTGGCCAGGACGTTGGTTCCTATTTTGATGACAATTCGTCGGACAGTGTGAAAGCTGCGGGACATCCTATTCCGCCGGAATGTCCCGATGGGTAAACGCCCGGGGGCCGTCTCCGGAATAGTCGGCCACAACGTGCCCAGTCCCGGACAGCCGCCACTGATAGGTGACGAGTCCTTCGAGACCGACGGGGCCCCGGGCGTGAATCTTCGAGGTGCTTATGCCGACCTCGGCGCCGAGGCCGAAACGGAAGCCGTCGGCGAAACGAGTCGAAGCGTTCCACATGACGCTCGCCGAGTCCACCCGCCGTTGGAAGGATTGACCACTATCCGGATTCGAAGTGACGATGGCGTCGGTGTGGTGCGAGCCGTAATGGTTGATGTGATCTATAGCTTCGTCGATATTCGAAACCACCCGAATGGAGAGGACGTAGTCGAGATACTCCGTGCGCCAATCCTCCTCCGTCGCCTCCTCTATCCCCGGCAAAATCTTCCGGGTTTCGGGGCATCCTTTCAGGCGCACATTCTTCGCGGTCAGCGCCTTGGCTATCTCGGGGAGAACCTCGTGAGCGACCCCGCGATGAACGAGGAGCGTCTCCGCGGCATTGCAAACCGCAACGTATTGCGTCTTCGAGTCCACAGTGACGTCCACGGCGACCTGCCTGTCCGCGGACTCGTCGATGTACACATGACAGATTCCGTCGGCGTGCCCAAGAACCGGAATCGTCGTCGAGCCCATTATCTGTCGGACGAACTCGTTCGATCCACGGGGAATCAGCAAATCGATGTATTGATCCATCCCCAGGAGCGCCGAGACGTCCTCCCTGGTTTCGATAAGAACGATCCATCCCTCCGGCATGTTTGCCTTCCGGGCGGCTCGTTCTATTGCTCCGGCGAGGGCGCGGTTGGAGTGCGCCGCTTCGCTGCCCCCCTTCAAGATGATCGCGTTTCCGCTCTTGAGGGCGAGGGTCGCGATTTGTACCAGGGCGTCCGGCCGAGACTCGAAGACCATGCCGATTACCCCGATCGGACAAGTAACCTGCTTAAGGATAAGCCCATCGTCGAGCTCCCGGGCGCTCAATAGCCGTCCCGCGGGTTCCTCGAGAGCCCGGGTAGCGGCAATTCCGTCGCGGATGGCTTGCAGCTTACCGGCGTCGAACTTTAGCCGTTTGAGCAAGGGCGCGGCGAGTCCCAAGCGCTCCGCCTCTTCGAGGTCCCGCCGATTGGCCTCGAGAATCGTCTCCCGCTCTTCGTCGAGGCCCATCGAGATGCTATCCAAGGCCCGGTTCTTGGCCCCGGAATCCGCCTCGAGGAGCTGTCGAGATGCTTCCCGTGCTCGCTGCACGCGGTTTATCAAGGCGTCTGGCATGGGTTTACACTACGGCAGAACCGTATGACGTATCAACAACCCGAGACTGTTGCACGACAAGGCGGCCCCGTGGCAGATTCATCAGAAAGAGGAGCCCATAACCGTGTCCACGTCTCTTTCCGATTTTTCCAAGAAACACGACTTCTACGTCGGCATCGATTCCGACGGGTGTGTCTTCGATTCCATGGAGATAAAGCACAAAGAGTGCTTCTGTCCTGCTTTCGTCAACCATTACGAGCTTCAAGCCGTCTCGAAGTACGCCCGAGAAGTCTGGGAGTTCGTCAACCTCTACAGCACGACCCGGGGTATCAATCGTTTTAAGGCGGTCCTGAGAGCCCTCTCCCTCGTCGCCGAACACCCCGAGGCGAAGCGGCGAGGTGTAACCCCTCCAAAGCTCCCCAGTTTGGAGGCGTGGGTGGAACGGGAGAACAAGCTCGGAAATCCGGCTCTCCAGGCAGAGATTGAGCGAACCGGCGACGAGGAGCTTAAGCGAGTGATGGCCTGGTCCCTCGACGTCAACGCGGCAGTCGAGAAGATTGTGCGCGGTGTCCCACCGTTCCCCTTCGTCCGCGCCGCGCTGGCGAAGATGCAGGATTCCTGCGATGTCGCGGTCGTTTCACAGACACCTCTGGAGGCCCTCGAGCGGGAATGGCAAGAACAGAATATCGACTCGATGGCGTCGCTGATTTGCGGACAGGAGATGGGCACGAAAGGCGAGCACCTGCAGGGTACCGCCGGCGGGAAGTACGAGGCGAGCCGCATTCTGATGATCGGAGACGCACCGGGCGACCTCAAAGCGGCGGAAGCAGTCGGTGCGTGCTTCTTCCCGGTCATCCCGGGCCGGGAGGAGGAGTCCTGGGAGCGCCTTCTCAACGAGGGACTCGAGACGTTCCTCAACCAACAGTTCGTCGGTTCTTACCAAGAGAGCCTTTTAGACGATTTTCGCAGCGCCCTGCCGGAGCATCCGCCCTGGACGGTCGGCTGAACGGTATTCCGGCGGGACGATTAGGCGCTATTACGGCGTAACGAGAGAGGAGAATTACAGTGGC
>CAZTRQ010000056.1:0-15439 GCA_964616245.1 uncultured Spirochaetaceae bacterium
TTCCAGACCGACTCCCGGACCTCCGGCTTCGCCGCCTGGATAATGTCGACCAGGTCGTCCGGCTCGACCTCTTCGAAGAGAGCCCGAATGTTATCCATCGGGAGGTTCTGGATAAGCTTCTCTTGATCCGGCTGGGAGAGCTCGGTAGTCAGATGTACCTTGCGCTCCAGATCTAGAAGCAAGAACACCCGCGTCTTTTCTTCGTCTTCCAAGTAGTCCCAAAAGTCGATTAAATCGTGGACGGGGATTTCGGCTATGGCGTTCCGGAGCTCCTGGTCTCCGAGAAGGTCGAGATACTCTTTAAGGTTCTCCGCGCTTGATGGATTCATCCCTTATTCTCCCCCGCCCCAATCTTCGGACCACTCCCCGGCGTAGAGAACCTCCCGTTCGAGCTCGAGCCCTCTGCGCTCGAGGACCTCAGACTCGACGTGCTCTATCAGCCGCCGAATATCCCGGGCGGTTGCCGTCCCGGTGTTGACGATGATGTTCGCGTGGCTGTCCGACACCCGGGCTCCCCCTATCTGATATCCCCGTAAGCCTAATTCGTCAATAATCATCCCCGTCGGACTCCCAAAGGCGCGGTTGTTCTTAAAAACGCTCCCCGCCGACGGGGCGACAAAGTGCCCCTTTCCGGTCCGGTCCTCCCGATGCTCCTCCATCCGAACCCAGACGTCCTTCGACGTTTCCGGACGCAGGGCGAAGACGCCGGAGCAGATAATCCAGGGGTTTTCTTGGAACGGGGACTTCTTGTAATCGAAGTCGCCGCGATTTATGCGATAGGTCCGCGGCTCCCCGGCCTCGTCGACGTAGTCGACCTCCCGGAGAACCTCATCGATCGAGACGCCGTAGCACCGGGCGTTCATCCAGATGGCCCCACCGGCGCTTCCGGGCATGGCGTACAAGAAATCGAGGCCCGCAAGATCTCGGTCCGCGGCCCAGGCCGCGACGTCGCTAATCGCGAGCCCCGCGCCGGCCCGGAGGAGAGTCCCGCCCCCAACCGCCCCGGACCCGACAATCTCCAACTCGTCGAAGTGGCGCATGTCGATTACGACGCCCCGGATGCCGGCGTCGGAAACCAGAATGTTAGCCCCGCCGCCGAGGGGAAAGAGCGGCATCCCGAGGCCGCGGACTTCCCGGACGATGGAGCACAAATCTTCGATGCTCTCCGGCTCAGCGTAGATGTCCGCCGGACCGCCGACTTCGAAGCTGGTGTGGAGCCGCATCGGCTCGTCGAAGCGTATCGGGGAGCTCACGTTGATCTTTTTGAGGATATTCCGTACGCTTGGCACGAGATCATCATATAGAACCGGCGCTCCCGAATCCACCGACAGGAGATGAAACGTGACTCTTCGCCTCTATAATACCCAAGGTCGCAGCGTGCAAGACTTTAAGCCGATACACGACCGTGAGGTGAAGATGTACTGTTGTGGGCCCACGGTCTACAACTACGCCCACATCGGCAACCTGCGCTCCTACGTCTTCGAAGATACCCTCCGCCGCTGCCTCGAGCTCTTCGGATACACCGTGGAGCATGTGATGAACGTAACCGACGTCGGCCATCTTACCGACGACGCCGACGAGGGGGAGGACAAAATAGTCAAGAGCGCCCGGGAGATGGGGAAGACGGTCTGGGATATCGCCGAACACTTTACCACCGCTTTCTTCAAGGATACCGACGCCCTAAACATCCTCCGGCCGACGGTAACCTGCCGGGCGACGGACCACGTCGTGGACATGATCGAGCTGATAAAACGAATCGAGGCCAAGGGATACACCTACCAGGCCGGGGGAAACGTCTACTTCGACACCCAGAAGTTTCCCGAGTACGGTAAGATGGCGCTCCTCGATCGGCAGGAGGAGCAGCAGTCCCGGGTCGACGTCGACGAAAACAAGCGAAACCGGAGGGACTTCGTACTCTGGTTCACGAAGTCGAAGTTCGAGCATCAGGCGATGCTCTGGGATTCCCCCTGGGGCCGGGGCTATCCGGGGTGGCATATCGAGTGCAGCGCCATGAGCATGAAGTACCTCGGCGAGGAGTTTGATATCCACTGCGGGGGCGTCGACCACATCCCCGTCCATCACACGAACGAGATTGCCCAGGCGGAGTGCGTCACCGAGCACCAGTGGGTCCACTACTGGCTCCACGGAGAGTTTCTGGTGATGGATTCCGGAAAGATGTCGAAGTCCAAGGGCGGCTTTCTTACCCTCTCCTCCCTCGAAGAGGAGGGCTACGAACCCCTCGACTACCGCTACTTTTGCCTCGGGGGCCACTACCGAACCCAGCTGCAGTTCTCCTTCGACGCCCTCCAGCAGGCTCGCAACGCCAGGCTGAACCTGATGGATCGACTCGATCTGCTTCGGCGGGAAGTCGAGGAGACGGAGGCCGCCGGTTCGGAAGCCGGCGGGTCGCGGAGCGAAGAATACCGCCGGCAGTTCATGGAGAGCCTCTCCGAGGATCTCAACGTTCCCAAGGCCCTCGCCGTCCTCTGGGCGGTGGTAAAGGATCAGGGGGTCCAAGCCCGGGAGCGCCTCGAGCTGGCCGAGTGGATGGACCAACTCTTTGCCTTGGAGCTGGCCTCCGCCGGAAAAGATGCGGAAGGGCTTATCGATTCGGATATTCAGGCCCTAATCGAAGAGCGAAACGACGCTCGAAAGAGCAAGAACTTCCAGAGAGCCGACGAAATCCGTGACACACTACTAAAGAAAGGAATAGTACTTGAGGATCTGCCCGGCGGAATCAGATGGAAACGGGCGAAGAGGGTGTAACCCTCCTTCGAGTGCGTTGTTTACTTAAATGCGTTATCGCGACTTAGACGGACCGGATTTCCGGGCTCTCTACGACGAAGTCTTTCCGATAGTATATCGGATAGCCTTTCGTGTAACGGAAGATGTCCTGGTGTCCGAAGAATTGTGTCATGAAGCCTTTGTTCGGTACGTGGAACGTGACGGATCGTTCCCCGATGCCAACCAGGCGAAGTACTGGCTCATACGGGTGACCAAGAACCTGGCTTTGAACTACCAAAAGCGGCGCGGCCGCGAACGACGCGCGTACCAGCGCGCATACTACGAGCCCTCCCATCCCTCGGAAAGCGGCGAAACAGCCATCCTAAAGAGTGAGACTTCCGCCATGGTGCGGGCCGCCGTAGAAAAACTTCCGGAAAAATTAAAATCAGTACTCGTTTTAAAAGAATATGGTGAACTTAGTTACCGTGACATTGCGGAGACACTCGGGATTACCGAGGCAAACGTAAAGGTTCGCGTGTTTCGGGCCCGCGAACGCCTAACAACGCTCCTCAAGGAGAGTGACGTATATGTCCCATGAAGATCAGCGTCTTTCGTCCTACCTAGATAATGAGCTCGACGATGTAACCGCCGGTATCGTCAAACGGCGGCTCGAGGACGATTCCGCCGCAGCGGCGCGGTATGGCCAATTCGCCGCCCTGCGGGAAGCGCTCTCGGTTCCGGTCGACGGAGAGGAGGAGGTCCGGAATAGGGTCTTCTACCGTCTCGAGCGACACGTCCCCCGGCATCCAACGGTCTGGCAGCGCCGGGTAGACGTCCCGCTACCTGCCCTTACCGCAGCGGCAGCGCTCCTCGTGGTCGTCGGCGTCCTTGCTCTCCGGGGCCTCTTCGTGCCCGGCACCTCGCCTGAGGTGGCCGAAACGGCGCCGCCTCACGAGGTGGGTGTAACCATATCGGTAGAGCAGCTCGACATCCAGGAGATGTTGGACTGGCTCAACAACCGTGATATGCTCGACCAGGTGACGATAGAGCTCCCGGCCTCCCCGACCTTTAGACTCCAGGGAGAACCCGCTCTCATTAGGGCTTCGGAGGCAGGCCGAATCCCCCGGCGTTCCGATGGTAACGGCTAATGCGGCTTAGGCTGGCAAGAAGAATAATCTTCGGCCTTCTTTCCTTTCTTGCTCTTCCGATCTCGGCGCAAGACGAAGACGAGACCTTAGACCTTCTGACCGACAAAGCCCTCAGCATACATATTACCGCCCGGATTACCCAAAACGACGAAGAAACGGTCTGGGACATGGAGCTTACCCGGGTTACCATTTCCGGCCGCACCGTCACCGTCCGTCTCGAAGGAAGCAACATCGTCGTCGTGGCCAACTTTACCCCCTACCGGGAGGAGGGCGATTCGGTTCTCCTCGTCGCCCAGGGCCAGACATGGATCTCCATCGACGACTCGGAAACCGATGTCCAGTATCGGACGTCCTTCACGTCCCTACCGGTAACTCTCGGAGAGCCCGCTCTCTTTTTCCCCCTCGGTAGTCGCCCCATCGGCGTAACTCTTGACACCGACGCCACGGAGAGTTTCAATATCGAGCTTGAGGTTACCGTCGAGCAGTACGCCGAAACATCCGGTTAGCATAGCGATCACATGAATTTATCTTCTCTCTGGTCGACCCTTCGGCAGCGAGCCTTCTTTATCCCTGTCGCCGTATTCGCAGCATTTCTTCTGACACTGGCTCTCCTGATGTGGGGAACCGGCAGGCAGCCACGGATCGACGCCGTCGACCGACAAACCGGCGGAGGCGAGACCCTCCTGCTCCTTACCGGTGATCATTTTGGCGCCGACAGAGGGCGATCCCGGGTACTCCTTGCCGGCCAACCCCTGCAGTCCGGGGCCTACGTCGCCTGGAACGAAGAAGAGATTACCGTCCGTCTCCCGAACGATGCGTCATCCGGCCTTGTCTACGTTCAGCGCGGTTCCCGGCGGAGCAACGGGGTAATGGTTACCCTCTCGCGAGATGTTCCATCCCTTGCCCTCGTCGACCGGCAAGGCGTGGGGCCGCTTGTCCGCTCTATCGAGCCGGTTCGAGCCCAGGTGGGGGAGGCAATCACTCTCCTCGGGAGGCACTTCGGGCGCGACCGTCGGGACAGCACCGTCCATTTCGCCTGGGCGGGACCGGGAAACGATCGGACGGTTACACCGGCGCCCTGGGAGTATCTCTCCTGGTCGGACCGGCGGGTAGTCCTGCGGGTTCCCGACGGAGCGGCTACGGGTCCCCTCGTTCTTCGGACGGCCCAGGGTGCGAGCGCGGGACGGGCCTTCGAAGTTCCCCAGCCCTTAGGAGGGAACGACTACGTCAATCCCCGGAGCTACGCCGTCCTCGTTACGGTCGAGGTCGATCGGATTGTCCTCCCGGAACCTCAGGAGGATGCCAACGACGACGACCGGCTGCCGGAGGTCTATCTTTGGCTCTCGTCGCCGGAGGGCTCTCCGGCCCAGGGACCTGTTCAACTCGTTTCGCAGAGCGCCGAGCCCCTTTTTGAAGGGATCGGCGGGTTGTCGACCTATCGACTCGTCCTCGATAGCGCAGAAAACCGAAGGATTACCCGTCTGTACTTGGTGGACCGTTACGAGATTCGTACGGACGTCGAGCGATTGACGCTAAGCCTCAACATCCCCGACGAGCTTCTTGAAGAGTTCGGGGCGCCGGACGAGCTTTCGCCGTCGGATGCACCGGAGGTGGCCGCCCTCGTCAGGAGGCTCGTGGCCCCGGGAGCCCATCCTTTCGAGGTGGGACGCAGACTCTTTCGTTTCGTCGCCGACACCTACACACCCCGGGCCACCGAGCGAAGCGTCGCCGCATTGGACTTAGTCGAGGAGGGAAGCGGTAACTCCCGGGCCTTTTCGGCGCTCTTCGTCGCCCTCGCCCGGGGAGCCGGGCTCCCGGCGCGCATTCAGGCAGGGGTTCTCGTCGTTCCAAGTGCCGGCCGGGAGGGGCACGACGCTCTTCGGCACTACTGGGCCGAGTTCTACGTTCCCGGGATCGGCTGGGTCCCGGTCGATCCGACGCTCGAGGCGGGGCTCTACGCCGACAGAATTCCCGAAGGGCAGCGCCTCGAGAGCTACTTCGGAGCCATTGACGCCCATCGGATCGTATTCAGCCGGGGAATCGCCGTGCCGCGGCCGATACACCCCGACGGCGTCCGAAAACGGGTGGAGGAACACTACTCGCTGCAGCTCTTTCACGAAGAGCTGGTGGGGAACATTGATTCTCACCGAACGCGTTGGTATGATATCGAGATCATTGGAGAGTACCCTCCGAAGGAGTAGCCGTTGCAGTACCTTCCGACCCACGATCCCGAGATCGCCGACATAGTCCGCCTCGAAGAGACCCGTCAGCGGGAAAAGCTCGAGCTTATTGCAAGCGAGAACTTTACCAGCGCCGCGGTATTGGAAACCGCCGGCACGGTTCTGACGAACAAGTACGCCGAGGGCTATCCCGGCAAGCGCTACTACGGCGGCTGCGAATATGTCGATATGGCGGAGAACCTCGCCCGGGACCGGGCGAAGGAGCTCTTTGGCGCGGATTACGCGAACGTCCAGCCCCACTCCGGGAGCGGCGCCAACATGGCCGTCTATTTTGCCGTTCTTAAGCCCGGGGACACCATAATGGGGATGGATCTGAATCACGGAGGACACCTTACCCATGGGGCAGCGGTCAACTTTTCGGGTCAGCTCTATAAGATCGTAACCTACGGAGTTTCCCGGGAGACGGGGCGAGTGGACTTCGACGAGGTACGCGACATCGCCCGGAAGCACCGTCCAAAGATGATCGTCGCCGGTTTTTCGGCGTATCCCCGAGTCTTGGAGTTTGCCACTTTTCGGGAAATCGCCGACGAGATCGGTGCCTATCTGATTTCGGATATGGCTCATATTGCCGGACTCGTTGCCGCCGGACTACATCCGAGCCCGGTGCCGGTCTCGCACTTTACCACTACGACGACGCATAAGACGCTCCGGGGCCCCCGGGGTGGCCTCATTCTTATCGGTAAGGACACGGAGAACAACCTCGGGGTAGTCGCTCCCAAGTCGGGCCGGACGAAGATGTACTCCGAGCTTATCGATTCTTCGGTGATGCCGGGGATACAAGGCGGGCCCTTGATGCACATTATCGCCGCGAAGGCGGTTGCCTTTAAGCTGGCCCTTACCCAGGAGTTCAAGGACTATCAGGCCCAGATTCTCTCCAACGCGAAGGCCCTCGCCGCCACCCTCTCGGAAGGCGGCGCCCGGCTGATTACCGGTGGGACGGACAACCACCTGATGCTCGTGGACGTAACCCCCTTCGACCTGACCGGTAAGGAAGCGGAGGAGCTTCTCGACAAGGCGAACATAACGGCAAACAAGAACGCCATCCCCTTCGATACAAAGAGCCCTCTGGTAACTTCCGGGGTTCGGATCGGTACTCCTGCCTTAACAACGCGCGGGATGAAAGAGGAAGATATGAAGCGAGTAGGAAGTTATATTCTAGAGGTGCTATCTTCCCGGGGAGATGCCGATACTCTGGAGAGAGTACAAAGCTCTGTTCGGGCCTTTGCAGGGGAATTTCCCCTGACACCCGGAGTTTAGAGCTTTCATTGACAAAGTTTTTGAGCGCTCCCTATACTTTGGGTAGATAGCTCGTCGAGAAGAGGAATGGCCAACCCCATACAGCTAGCAATGGTCAACTTCAACAAGGGTGCTTACATCGTTGTTGAAGGCAAACCAAACGCCGACAACTTCTACATTATCCGCTCCGGCAAGGTTGCAATAAGCAAGGAAGTGGAGGTAGTGGAGGAGCAGGGGGGTAACGTCCTCGGACCCGGGGACTTCTTCGGCGTTGTCTCCACCATGTCCTCCCACAGCCACATCGAGACCGCCCAAGCCTTAACCGAGGTCACCCTTATTTCGGTTAGTCGGGACAATTATCCCTACCTAATCGAGAAGAACACTCCGGTAGCCATCAAGATTATCGAAGCGTTCTCCCGGCGGATGCGTTACCTCGACGAGGCCCTCGCGCGTCTTACCTTTAAGCATACCGCCGAGGCGGACGTCAATCATCTGTACTACATCGGGGAGTATTATGCCCGGCAGAGCCAGTACAACCAGGCCTACTACGCCTACTATCAGTACGTAAAGTACTGCCCCGACGGTCAGAACATTCAGACCGCCCGGGAACGGCTGATGAAAATCAAGCCCTACGCGAAGGCGGTTTATTTGGACGGCGACGAGAAGGTCTTTACCCGGACCTACCCGAAGGAAACCATGATCTTCGCCGAAACCATGCCGGGTCAGGAGCTCTACATAATCCAGAAGGGCTCCGTCAAGATTGCCAAGATCGTCAACGACAACGAGGTCCTTCTGGCGGTCTTAAAGCAGGGCGATATCTTCGGCGAGATGTCGCTGATCGAGAACAAGCCCCGTTCGGCCTCCGCCATCGCCTACGAGGACTCGGTTCTCCTCGCGGTAAACAAGGAGAACTTCTCCCGGATGGTCTCGAGGCAGCCGCAGATTATCGCCCGCCTTACTCAGCTCCTCGCGGAGCGCATCTGGTTTATCTACAAGCAGTTGGCAAACACGCTCTTGAGCGACAACGTCGGACGCCTCTACGATGCGCTTCTGATTCAGCTCGAGAAGGCGCGTGTTCCGATACGCCCCGGCGAGGCTTATACCTTCGAATTCGGGACGAAGGAGCTCATCAACATGGTCGGTCTTCCGATGAACGAGGGCACCCAGTCCCTCAAAGAGCTCTTACGGAACACAAAGCTGAAGGCGATGGAGAATCGAATTCACGTAGCTGACATCGAAGAGATTCAGAAGCAGGCCAACTACTACCGCAAGATGCAGAAGATCGAGAAAGCCCGGAAGCAGCAGCGCCGAATCAGTTAATCGACGGCTTGTACCCCGTCTCGGCAACAACCCAGTAGATACCGCCCTTGTCCCGAAGCGCCTTGTTCCACCCTTCCTCAGGCTTTGGATGGAAGACGATCTCCGCCTTGCCCGGGTGGGTCGTCCAGGCGCTCTCCTCGAGCTCGCCCTCGAGCTGCCCCGGAGCCCAGCCGGCGTACCCGGCAAAGAGGTGGATCTTGGGGCGCAGAGACTCCGGGAGCGCGGTCCATTCGACCTTTAGATAGTCCTCCAGAGTCTGGAATACCGGCTCGAATACGACGTTCTCCACGGGGGCCAAAGAGTGCTCGCTTCGCAGGTTTTCCGGAAGTCCCGAGTGGAGGACGAAGAGGAACTGCTGTTGCACCGGTCCCCCGACGTAGATGGGAATGTCCTTCGCCGGCGAGTCGTCGAAACCGTCGACAACGTCCCCGAGGTTCGCCTCCGCTCTACGGTTTACCACCAGACCGAAGGCGCCTTCTTCGTTATGAGAGATCATCAAGACCACGGTTTGGAAGAAGTTTGGATCCGTCAAATCCGTTTCGGATATGAGGAACTGTCCTTCGAGGTAGTGTGGTCCATCCGATTCGCTCATGTGAAGTCCCTCCTACTTCTTCCCTGCAGCCTCTACGATTTTGAGGGCATCTTCAAGAGAAAGGTTCGCAGCCTGCTCCTTTTGGTCCTTCGGAATACCGACGTTCTTGGTGCCGACCTTTATGTAGGGTCCGTACTTTCCGTCGTACACCGCGAGCTTCTTCTTGGTTTTCGGCACCGTCCCGAGGTCTTTGAGCATCTTCGAACGGCCGCCGCGTCCCTTCTTCTCCTCGGCAAGAAGCTCTAAGGCCCTTGCAAGGTCGACCGTGTAGACGTCGTCGTCTTTCTTAAGGGAACGGAAATCGCCGTCGTGTACCACGAAGGGGCCGAAGCGACCGACGTTTGCTACGATTTCGTTTCCCGTCTCCGGGTGGATCCCGAGGGTTCGGGGCAGGCTCAACAGCTTAAGCGCCGTCGGAAGGTCCACCTCGCTCGCCTTCGTCCCCTTCGGGACGCCGGCCCGCTTTGGTTTTGGTTTCTCCTCGGTCGCTTCGCCGAGCTGTACGTAGGGGCCATAGCGCCCGACGAGGCAGTAGATGCTCTCGCCGGATTCCGGGTCGGTTCCGATCGGTTCCGGGCCGTTCTTCTGGATCTCGATTAGCTCGGAAATCTGGGCGTCGTCGAGGTCCGCCGGAGCGACTTCCTCCGGAATCGATGCGTGGACTTCGCCGTTTGCCGGTTCTTGATGCACCAGATAGGGGCCGTAACGCCCGATCTTTATCTCCGTGTGGTCTAAGGAGAGGGGCATACTAATCGTCCGGGATTTCTCCGGATCGATTTCCGCTTCTCGGCTGTCGACCTTCTCTTTGAGACCCTCCGGCCCCAAGTAGAAGTTCTTT
The DNA here is from genome assembly GCA_964616245.1 of uncultured Spirochaetaceae bacterium. Taxonomy (GTDB): domain Bacteria; phylum Spirochaetota; class Spirochaetia; order DSM-27196; family PWMO01; genus CAYPUT01. The sequence continues at coordinate 10,099 of CAZTRQ010000056.1, forward strand.
AGGTAGTCCAGGTAGTCCCGCTCGCCGGCGGCAATCTCGTCCAGGGCGCTTTCCATGTCCGAGGTAAAACCGTACTCGATCAGCTGGTGGAAGTGTTTCTCCAGAAGCTGAACAACCGCCCACCCGGTAAAAGTCGGCACCAGAGACGCGCCTTGGCGCCGGACATAGCCCCGTTCGTAGAGGGTGCTGATGATGCTCGCGTAGGTGGAAGGGCGACCGATGCCCTCCTTCTCCAGGTTTTGGACGAGGGATGCCTCGGTGTACCGGGGAGGCGCCTTGGTTTCGTGGCTGATCGGCTCGAGATCGCGGAGGAACACTTCCTGTCCTTCGGCGAGCTTCGGCAAGAGAACCTCCCGGTCGTCGAGGACCGCCTCAGGGTCGTCCTTTCCCTCTACATAGACCCTCAAAAAGCCGGGGAAGAGTATCCGGGTGCCGTTCGCGACGAACTCGGTATCGTCGCAGGAGAAGCGGACCGCTACCGAGAGTTTCTTCGCCTCGGCCATCTGAGTAGCCACGGTTCGCTTCCAGATAAGCTCGTAGAGGGAGCGCTCCCGACCCTGGAGCCCCGTATCCTTCGGATGGAGAAACTTGTCCCCGGCGGGTCGGATAGCCTCGTGGGCCTCCTGGGCGTCCTTGGCCTTGGAGCTGTACTGCCGGGGCCTCTCGGAGAGGTAGTTCTCGCCGTAGAGCTCTTCGACGGTCCGCCGAGCCCCGGAAATCGCCTGCCCCGAGAGGTGAGGGGAGTCGGTCCTCATGTAGGTTATCAGCCCCAGCTCGTAGAGCCGTTGGGCCGTGCGCATCGTTTCCCTGGCCGAAAGGCCGAGCTTGCGGTTGCCCTCCTGTTGGAGGGTCGAGGTGATAAACGAGGGCGCCGGCCGTGAGACGCTCTCCTTCTCCGTTACCGAGACTACCTTCCAGGGCTTCTGCTTAAGGCGTTTCGCCAGCGCCCCGGCCTCCGCTTCGCTTAAGACGACGACAGCCCGGTTTTCCGGCAGGGCGCCGGTCTTGGAGTCGAAATCTCGGCTTTCGACGACCCGCTCCCCGGCGACGGTAACCAGCCGCGCCTCGAAGGTCTGCTCCGTGCTCTGGTCTTCCGCCAGCTGGGCCTTGAGATCCCAGTAGACCGATTTCTTAAAGAGCATCCGCTCCCGTTCTCGCTCCACCAGCATTCGTAGACCCGGGGATTGCACTCGTCCCGCAGAGAGGCCGTAGGCGATCTTCTTCCAGATGAGGGGGCTGATGGTGTAGCCGAAGAGGCGGTCCAAGAGGCGCCGGGTTTCCTGGGCCTTTACCAGCCGCATGTCGATTTCCCGAAAGTTTTTCGAGGCCTCTTCGATGGCCGTCTTGGTTATCTCGTGGAAGACCATCCGGCGGACCGGCACTTTGGGTTTGAGGACCTCGACGAGATGCCAGGAGATGCTCTCGCCCTCCCGGTCTTCGTCGGTCGCAAGAACTATCTGATCGGCTTCTTTGACCTTCTTTCGAAGCTGAGTAAGGATTTTGGATTTACCCTTCTGGGTCACGTAGACGGGGGTAAAGCCATCCTCGATATTAATCCCGAGACGTCCCCATTCGGTTCCCTTTAGATGCTTGGGAACGTCGCCCGCACTCTGCGGGAGGTCCCGGACGTGACCGATGCTCGCCTCGACATCGTAGTTCTTGGGCAAAAAGCGGCTGATGGTCCGGGCCTTGGTGGGAGACTCGACTATGACAAGTACTTTTTCCGCCATGCTTCTCCTTTACAAGGGTGCAAGATAGGAGGTAAGCCAAAATGGATCAAGTGGCCGAGGCGTGATTATTTGAAGACGAAAAAGCGATCCCCCCGAACCCCCGGATAGATACCGGCGGTTCGGGTGTCGGGAGAGCGTCAGTTTACGCTGGTGTCGGCGAGGCGCTTGCCGGCCTCGACGGCCTGAAGCTCTTCCTGCTGGAATACCTTGTCGATGTCGAGAATGATGATGAAACGGTCGTCCCGCTTCCCCATTCCCTGGATAAACTCGGTGTTTACCTTGGTCCCGAGCTTCGGAGCGCCCTCAATATTGTCCGGGAGGATGTCGATAACCTCCTGCACCGAGTCGGCAAGGCATCCGGCGGTAATGGTGGTATCCTCGGCGTGGATGTCCATCACGATAATCGCCGTGTCCACGGTCCGCTCGCCTTCGTCCATCCCGAACTTCAACCGGAGGTCTATGACCGGTACGACGCTCCCCCGGATATTGATGACGCCTTTCATAAACTCGGGCATCCGAGGAATTTTCGTCAGGGGGGTCTCTTCGAGAACCTCCCGGACCTTGGCGACGTCGACAGCATACTGCTCGTTGTCGAGGGTAAAAGTCAGGTACTGGTGGGTACCGGTCGCTATAGCCATAGCAGCCTCCTAGTTCTGTTCAAAATCATCATCATCTCCCACGGCGAACGGTTTCCGGGGCCTTTTAGCGAAATTAGATATTGTGAACTATAACACGCTTTTGGTACCTTGAAAACCCTAAAATGTTAATTTTAGCTTTTTTTACCGAAGGTGTTGCTTGTGGTTCCAGCTTGCCCCGGGGAGCGGCCGGCGTGTAAATTGCGACCTCCGACGTTTTCTGCTACGATCCTGCGTCAACTGAGAAGATAGAGAGGGGACCCATGAAGGCGCCATTGAGAGCGGTAGAGCTCGCCAAAACCTACGACCACACCCAATTCGAAGACCGCATCTACGCCATGTGGAAGGACGGCGGCCATTTTGCGCCGCCGGATCCGGCGACGGTACCGGAAGGGGCGGAGCCCTTCGTTATCGTTATCCCGCCGCCGAATGTCACCGGGGTCCTCCACATGGGCCACGGGCTTAACAACAGCCTCCAGGACATCCTGATTCGCTTCTACCGTATGCTCGGGCGGCCGACCCTCTGGGTTCCGGGAACCGACCACGCCGGCATCGCGACGCAGAACGTCGTGGAGCGAAAGCTCCGAGCCAAGGGCACCTCCCGCCGGGAGATCGGCCGGAAGGCCTTTGTGGAGGAGACCTGGAAGGTAAAGGAGGAGCATCACTCGACAATTACCCGGCAGCTCGAGAAGATCGGCGCCTCCTGCGACTGGAGCCGGGAACGCTTTACCCTCGACGACGGTCTCTCCAAGGCCGTCCGGGAGGTCTTTGTCTCTCTCTACGAGCGGGGGCTCATCTACCGGGGGTACTACCTGGTCAACTGGTGTCCCTCCTGCGGAACCGCCCTCTCCGACGACGAAGTCGAGCACGCCGAGGTCCAGGGGAAGCTCCATCACTACTACTACCCCTTGGAGGACGGCACCGGGAAGATCGAGGTTGCCACCACACGGCCGGAGACGATGCTCGGGGATATGTGTGTCGCGGTCCATCCCGAGGACGATCGCTATAGGGATGTGGTGGGAAAGAACATCATCCTCCCCCTCGTCGGACGCCGCATTCCCATCGTCGCCGACAGCTACGTCGACCGAGAGTTTGGAACCGGCGCCGTCAAGGTTACTCCGGGGCACGACCCCAACGACTACGAGATTGCCCAGCGTCACGGGCTAGAGCTCCTGAACATCCTGAACCCCGACGGGACCCTCAACGAGAATGTTCCGGAACCCTACCAGGGACTTTCCACCAAGGAGGCGCGGAAAAAGGTCGTCGAGGACGTCAAGGAGGCGGGGCTCTACATCCGGGAGGAGGAGCACAAGCACCAGGTTGGTCACTGCTACCGGTGCAACGCCGTCGTCGAGCCCTACCTCTCGGACCAGTGGTTCGTCCGGATGCGGCCCTTGGCGGACAAGGCGTACAAGGCCTGGCAGGACGGTAAAATCAAGTTCTTTCCCAGGCGCTGGGAGAACACCTATACCAACTGGCTCGAGAATATTCGGGACTGGTGTATCTCCCGGCAGATTTGGTGGGGCCACCGGATTCCCGTCTGGTACGACGACGAGTCCGGGGAGATGATCGTAAGCCGGGAGGACCCGACGACGAAGCCGGAGCACAAGGGCAAGAAGCTCCGGCAGGACGAAGACGTCTTGGACACCTGGTTCTCCTCCTGGCTCTGGCCCTTTTCGACCCTGGGATGGCCGGAACAGACCGAGGACCTCGCCACCTTTTTCCCGACGACGGCACTGGTTACCGCATACGACATCATCTTTTTCTGGGTGTCGCGGATGATTATGGCCGGCCTTGAATTTATGGGAGAAGTGCCGTTTCGGGATATCTACATTACCGGGCTTATCCGGGACAAGCAGGGGCGGAAGATGTCCAAGTCCCTGGGGAACGGAATCGACCCCTTGGAGGTGGTCGCCCAGTTCGGCGCCGACGCCCACAAGTTTACCCTGGCCTTCCTCGCCGCCTCGGGGCAGGATATTCTTCTCGAAAAGGACGACTTTAACTTCGGCAGCAAGTTTGTCAACAAGATCTGGAACGCCTGCCGCTACATTCTGATGAATCTCGAAGGCGCCGAGGTTCTGCCGACGGCGGGGCTAGAACGGACGGCGGTCGACCGGTGGATCTACCACCGCCTGAACGATGCCACCCGACGGGTCCGGGAGGGGATGGCCTCGTACCGCTTTAACGACGCCAGCTCGGCCATTTACGAGTTCTTCTGGAACGATTTCTGCGACTGGTACATCGAAGCCTCGAAGGCCTCCCTCTATTCCGACGACAAGTCGGAGCGGAACCGTGGCATCTCTCACCTGCTCTACGTCCTCGAGGAGAGCCTCCGTTTGATGCACCCCTTCGTGTCGTTTCTTTCCGAGGAGATCTACCAGCAGCTCCCGGAGCTCCCGGACGCACCGAAGAGCGAGACCATTATCGTGGCGCCGTTTCCCTCGGTCGATCCGGGGCGAGCCGACGAAGACACGGCAGCCGCCTTCGGGGCCCTTCAGGAGCTCGTGCGCCTGGTGCGCACCGTCCGAAGCGAGTTTACCATCCCGCCGGGAAAGAAGATCGATTTCCGGGTGCGGACCGACGCGGACTTTACCCACGGCGCCTTTCTCGCCGGCGAAGAGGGGCTTATCCGGCTTCTGACGGGGGCCGGCAAGGTAGCCTTTTCCGAAGACAAGCCGGATACGGCCGGCTCGGTAACCGAGGTCGGGACCGGCTTCGAGGTCTACATCTACGTCCGGGAGCTTATCGACGTTTCGGCGGAGGTCGATCGCCTGAAGCGCTCCTCGGAAAAGCTCGAGAAGCAGCTTTCGATTACCGAGAAGAAGTTGTCCAACGAGGGGTTCGTGTCGAAGGCGGACCCGGAGGTGGTCGAAAAGGAGCGGCAGAAGGGTGAGGAGCTGCGCCTGAAGGTCGGCCGGTTAGCGGCGTACCTCCGGGAGCTCGAAGCGGCGGGATAAAGAAAGCCGCGACACCTAA
>CAZTRQ010000057.1:0-4881 GCA_964616245.1 uncultured Spirochaetaceae bacterium
CGGAGATTATCTTAGACGAGCCGACCTACGGCGAGTATCCGTCGGACCACTACGGGATAGCTGCTCGAATCGAGGTGAGTCCGACGCCGGAGTAACAGCGTGAGCCTACGCCTTCTAACCTCGGACAGCACCAATCCATGGTTCAACCTTGCAACCGAGGATTGGATCTTTCGCGAAATGGACCCCACCTACCGGGTACTCTTTCTCTGGCGAAACAGCGAGACGGTCGTTATCGGCCGTCATCAGAACCCGTGGAAAGAGTGTCACCTAGACAAGATGGAAAACGATGGGGTTCTTCTCGCCCGGCGCCAAAGCGGTGGCGGTGCCGTCTTCCACGACCTGGGGAACACCAACTTTACCTTCATGACGAGCAGGGACCAATACAGTCAAGAAGAGAACTTTGGGATAATAGTCGACGCCCTCGCCGCCTTCGGCGTTACCGCCGAGCGCTCCGGGCGAAACGATCTTCTCGTCGAAGGACGCAAAATCTCTGGTAGCGCCTTTAAGCACGCCCGGGACCGCTCGTTTCATCACGGCACCCTCCTGATCGATGCGGACCTACTTCGCCTTGTCGATTACTTGAGCCCGACCAAGAGGAAGCTCGTCAGCAAGGGAATCGAATCGGTTCGATCCCGGGTTGCGAATCTTCGGGAGTACGTTCCGGACCTGACCCACGACGCCCTTTCTCGAAAGATCTTCGAGGTGTTTTGCAACCACTACGGCGAATCCGCGGAGGTAGAGCATCTCGATAGCACAGAGCTGGCTTCGGAGCCCTCGCTCAATGCGTACTACGACCAGATGAAGGATTGGGAATGGCGGTTCGGGCGAACGCCGGATTTTAGCCATCATCTGGAGAACCGCTTCGATTGGGGAGAGATCGACCTTCATCTCGACATCCGTCGAGGACGGATCAAAGAAGTCCGGGTCTTCTCCGACGCCCTCAACACAGACATGATCGACTATTTGAACGCAACTCTCGGGGGAACGCCTTACAACCGCCGCAGCGTAACCGAGGTGTTGCAAAATGGAGCCGAGAGCCTTCCGGGTTCGGAGGCACAGTTCACAGAGCTTACCGAATGGATGATAAAGGAGTTGTAATGAGCGTACACATCGGAGCACAAACCGGAGACATTGCCGAAATTGTTCTCCTGCCCGGTGACCCCCTTCGAGCGAAGTGGGCGGCCCACACCTTTCTGTCGGATGTGACTTGTTACACCGAGGTCCGGGGGATGCTCGGCTTTACCGGAACCTGGGAGGGCCACCGGGTTTCGATCCAGGGAACGGGGATGGGGATACCATCTCATCTCATCTACGTCCACGAGCTTCTCGCCGAATACGGAGCCAAGGTCCTTGTCCGGGTGGGCTCCTGCGGCAGCCTTCAGGAGGATCTCCACCTCCGAGAGATCGTCGTGGCCACGACAGCCTCTTCTGACTCGAACATCAACGCTACCCGGTTCCCCGGGGCGGTCTACTGCCCGAGTGTCGACCCCACGCTCTTTCGCCGAGCATTGGACCAGGCTGACAGGATGGGGGTAGACGCTCGAGCCGGAGGAATCCTCTCGACCGACGTCTTCTACGGCGACGACCCGGAAGGATGGCGTTCCTGGAGTCGCTTCGGAGTTCTTGCCGTGGAGATGGAAACCTACGGGCTCTACACCGAGGCGGCTCTTTTCGGTGCCAAGGCCTTGTCTCTGCTTACCGTTAGTGACGAGCTTGCCTCCGGAGAGGTACTTTCCAGTCAGGAGCGGGAGCAATCCTTCGAAACGATGATGCGCCTCGCCCTTGCGACCGTTCTCGAAGAGGAGAAGAAATGAACTATCGGAAACTCGGAAAATCCGGCCTCCAGGTGAGCGAGCTCTCCTTCGGCTCCTGGGTGACGTTTCAAAACCAGCTCGATGTCGACCGGGCGAAAAGCTGCATGTACGCCGCCTACGACGCCGGGGTGAACTTCTTCGACAATGCCGAGGCGTACGCAGAGGGAAAATCCGAAGCTATTATGGGAGAGGTGCTCTCGAGTTCCGGATGGCGCCGCGATTCTTACACCGTTTCGAGCAAGGTCTACTTCGGCTCTGCGCCGGAACGCAAGCCCAACCAAACCGGGCTTAGCCGGAAGCACGTATTCGAGGCCTGCCACCAAGCCTTGGAACGCCTCCGGGTTGACTACCTGGACCTCTACTTCTGCCACCGCCCCGACGAGAATACTCCGATCGAGGAAACGGTCCGGGCCATGTCGGATTTGATCGCCCAGGGGAAGGTTCTCTACTGGGGGACCTCGGAATGGTCCGCGCAGCAGATTACCGAGGCCTACGCCGCCGCCCGGCAGTACAACCTCATCCCACCGACGATGGAGCAGCCTCAATACAACATGTTCCACCGTGACCGGGTGGAAACGGAGTATCGGCGCCTCTACACCGAGATAGGCCTCGGAACAACCATCTGGTCGCCGCTGGCCTCGGGGCTCTTGACCGGAAAGTACAACGAAGGCATCCCCGACGGCTCGCGCCTGAGCCTTAAAGGGTACGAGTGGCTCCGGGACCGGCTCCTCGGTCCGGAAGGTCAAAAGAACATTGCCAAGGTGCGGGCACTAACCGACGTCGCCGGAGACCTCGGTGCCTCGACGGCAAATCTTGCCCTTGCCTGGTGCCTCAAGAACCCGAACGTCAGTACCGTCATAACCGGCGCTTCGCGACCGGAACAAGTAACCGAGAACATGAAAGCCTCGGAGCTCGTAGGTGCACTCACCGAAGACGTAATGGCTCGGATCGAGGAGATTCTCGCTGGCTGAGGGACCTCTCTCCTGCGCCATCTACGGCGCATACGGATACGTGGGGAGGCTCGTAACCTTCGAAGCGGTCACGCGGGGGCTACGGCCACTGCTCCTGGGACGGGATCCCGAGCGCCTCGCGAAGCTCGGAAACGACCTCGGCCTACCCTATCGCGTCTGCACCGTGGACGATCGAGAGTCCCTCGACGAAGTGCTCGGCGACCGCGATGTCTTGTTGAACTGCGCCGGACCCTTTCGGTCGACTGCTCCACCTTTGGTGAGCGCCTGTCTCCGAAGCAGAACGCACTATCTCGACACCACCGGAGAGCTTTCGGTAATTCACTGGATTGTCTCTCTCGATGACGAGGCACAGCGTCGCGGCGTAATGCTTCTTCCGGGTGTGGGATTCGATCTGGTGCCGTCGGACTATCTCGCGCGATACCTAAAGACGCGCCTCTCCTCGGCAGTGGAGCTTCGGCTTTTCCGCACCGGATTCGAGGCGCTCTCCCAGGGAAGCGCAAAAACCCTGGTAGAGGCGCTGCGAGAGCCTGCCTACGTTCGGCGGAACGACAAGCTCGTCCGGGTGCCGATCGGCTGGAAACGGAGGGTCGTTGACTGGGGCGAAGGAGCTCGAGACGCCGTTATCATCCCTTGGGTGGACGTCCTGACCGCGTACCGAACGACTCATGTTCCGAATATCGAAGTCTACGCCCTTACCGATTCTCGAATTGTGCGGACGATTCGGCGACTGCGGTTCCTCAAGCCGGTGCTCGGAATAAAGGCCGTGCGAAGAGCCTTCTCGCGCTACCTTGCGAATATCGGGGTGGCTCCCGACCGGGTTCACGACGGCTCCGGGCAGAGCCTTATCTACGGCGAGGTGTCCGGTTGCGACGGAGCCGTCGCCGCCGCGATCCTTAGGGGACCCGACGCGTACACGGTAACGGTCCTCGCCGCGGCGACGGCGCTCCAACATGTAAGTACCGGGACCGTCAAGCCCGGGTTCCAGACCGCCGCAAAGCTCCTCGGCGGGGCCCTCATACAAGAGATGGACTGCTTCTACGTCGAAGACGTGGACTAATCGGTAAAGGTCGGCGCGACACCAGGAGAAGATGGAATCCGGGGGAGCGAGACTTGGCGGTAAGATAGGCTTTTTCTTATATTAACGCTAAACAATACTACTCCCAAGGAGATATCAGATGAAGGTTCTGATCCTGTTCTACTCGACCTACGGTCACATCAAGGCCCTCGCGGACGCGGTTGCGGAAGGCGCCCGGGAAGTCCCCGGAGCCGAGGTGTCGCTTCGCCGGGCACCCGAAACGCTTTCGGAGGATATTCTCGCCCAGATGGGAGCCCTCGAGGCCCAGAAAGCAATGGCCGACATTCCGGTGGCGACCCACGAAGACCTCGAGGGCGCCGACGCCATCATCTTCGGGACGCCGACCCGCTTCGGAAACATGATAGGCCAGATGCGGCTCTTTCTCGATTCGACCGGACCCCTCTGGGCCGGAGAGAAGTTGGTCGGGAAGGTGGGAAGCGTCTTTACCGGGACAGCGACGCAGCACGGCGGGCAGGAATCCACCATTTTGAGCTTTCACACCTACCTACTCCACATGGGGATGGTCGTCGTTGGACTTCCCTACACGTGGAAAGGACAGATGCGACTCGACGAGATTACCGGTGGAAGCCCCTACGGAATCAGCACGATAGCCGGCGGCGACGGGAGCCGAATGCCAAGCGACAACGAGCTCGAAGGGGCCCGGTACCAGGGAAGACACGTTGCCCAGATTGCTGCCAAAATAGCGGCGAAGTGACGAATGCCGACTTTTATCGCAACCGAATCTACTGGATAACCGGGGCGAGCTCCGGCATCGGGAGGGCCCTCGCAGAGGAAGCCCTCTCCGCCGGGGCCTCGGTTGTCGTTACTGCCCGCCGTACGGAGCCGCTCGCGGAGATTGCAGCCGGCGCTCCCGACCGGTGCGTCGTTCTGCCGGCGGATCTCGAAGATACTCCGGCACTGGAGAGCCTTGTCGACGCGGCCTGGGGCGCTTTCGGCCGTCTCGACGGGCTCTTTCTCGTTGCCGGAACCAGCCAGCGTTCGCTTGCAACCGAAACCACCG
>CAZTRQ010000057.1:4981-7522 GCA_964616245.1 uncultured Spirochaetaceae bacterium
TTGCTCAAGGCGATAGCACCCCGGCTGGTGTCCCAGCACGGGGCCCCGCCGGGGACCCCGCCGGGGGCCCCGGGTAATAACCATCCCGCCCGAAACCGCCGCTCCGGCGAAAGCCGCCGGCCCGCCGGCCCCAGAATCGCGGTGGTAACAAGCCTGGCCGCCTACGTTCCGACGCCTCTTCGTTCCACCTACTCGGCGACCAAGAGCGCCCTGGCCAGCTACGCCGAGAGCCTCGCTGCCGAAGTCGCGCCCTTAGGCATCACCCTAACCCACGTGGTACCTGGTTTCGTCCGGACCGCCATTTCTACCTCGGCGCTTCAAGGCGACGGGTCGGCCTATGGGGAGATGGATGCGAATCAGCAGGGCGGTATGGCGCCGCAAGCCTGCGCCCGGCGTATTCTCGCGGCGGTGGCGAGGGGCCGGGCCCGGTTCTTCGTCGCTCTCGGAGTACGGGGCCGCGTGGCGCTCCTACTCTCGCGCCTCTTCCCCGGGCTGCTTCGGCGGCTCCTATCGAGGGCGTCGTCGCGGTAGCCGCCGCCTCGGCCCCAGCCCAAACCGCCGGCCCCAGACCAACCGGCCGCGGCCCCGCCGCTTAGAGCTTGTCGATCAGCATCGAGCACTTTCCCGACGGAATGGGAAGCGTCTTTTTCTTCTGCCTGAGAATATCGATCGTAAAGTAGTAGAGCTTCTCCGACTCGAGGCGGATCTCCCAGCCCCGGCCGCTCTTGTTGCTCAAAATCGTGATCATGTTCCGCTTGAGCGAGAGGTTCTCGATCCCCATAATCTCGAGGGTCGGGACAATCCAGTCGACGGTCTTCCGCGGAAGGCTTATGTAGAGACCCACCACGTTCTCTATCATCAAGGTGATGGAAGACAGCGCGGCGTAAGTTACGAAGAGGGGCCGGGGAAAGTCCCGCTTCCCGGGCCACTGCGCCGGGCCGTCCTTCTTCGGTTGGTACGCCTCCCAGACGGTACCCTTTTCCTTTCCCTCGGGGTGGAGGGTGTCGAGCATGTAGTAGAGGTGTCGAATCGAGCACTCCCGGGCGAGCTCGTAGGCGCCGTACTTCTCGAGTCCCTTGACCACCATAAAGGTAAAGGGAGGGTAGACCGAGCCGCGAAACCCGGTGCCCTTGATGCTAAAGTCCGCCTCGTCCGCCGCGAGGGAGGGAAAGGGGTTCTCGGTTCCGAAGGTATCCGGATCGGTCAAGTGCGCCTTCAGGCGGTCGTACTTCGCCTCGTTCGGAAGCTCCGCCAAGAGGGGCCAGAATGCCCCGATAGTCTTTACCGGCACCTGTGCCTGGTTCTTGTCCAGGTCGAAGTAGATGCCGGCTTCTTCGTTCCACATCAGACTGTTTATCCGTGTCTTCAGGGAGAAATAGTGTCGTTTGTAACGGAAGCTAATCTCCTTGTCGTTTAGGATGTCCCCGAGCTCCGCCATGTAGAGCGCGTTGATCGCCTGCTGGGAATTGAAGTCGACAAGGTACTTGGCGCTCTTTCGGGGGCTGTTGGTCATCATCGTCGTCGACAGTGGAACCGCGTAGAGGCCGGTATCATCCTTAAAGGTAGATTCGAGCCAGCTCCAATAGCTCTCGAGAATTGGCATGACGTCCCGGATGCGCTTCTTGTTCCCGATCTTGTGGTAGAGGTTGTACTCCGCCCAGGCAAAAAGAGGCGTTCCTACTCCCTGCGGATTCTCCCGGGTAAAGACCGGCTTGCCGTCCTTAATCGAGTAGTCGCACCGGATCGCACCGTCCTCTTCTTGCTTCTCGTAGAAGTTGTCCAGCTGCGGCGTAACCGGGAGTAGCCGATTCGAATAGACCAAAAAGAAGGTCGAAAAGATCGACTCGAACTGATTGATGGTTTCGTGCTCCGGGAAGTTAAAGTACTTCGACTGAAAACCGTTCTTCGTCGTCCCGCGCTTCCAGCAGTCTTGAATCCATGCCCAGGTCTGGTTGTAGATGTCCACGAAGTCCTGATCGTAGAAGTGGATCGTCGGGAACTCCTTCTTGGACTGTGTTGTAGGCTCTTGAGAAACAATTTGCATAATAATGTATTGTACCACCCTTCTGTTTGGAGGGCCAAAAACGATTTTGGCAAACTTACCCCCGGGACCGACTCTCGTCAAATAGCGGAACCCGCGGAGTAGGTGCGATATAATCTACAGCGATGAAGAGCATTCTGGTAGCAGATGACGACGAGTTTATCCTCGATCTTGTCCAAGCCGCCCTTGCCGCGGCGGGTTATCGGGTAACCACCGTGTCGGGAGGGCTCGACGCCTTCGCTCGTCTCGAGGCAGAGCCTTACGACCTGGTAATTCTAGACGTGATGATGCCGGACCAAGGGGGCATCGAGACCATTATCGAGATTCGGCGGGGCCATCCGGACCAGAGCATCATAATAATGACGGGTCAGATCCCGTCGACAAGTGGCACCCTCGAAAACCTCGTCCAGACGCTTGGAGCGAAGGCCCTCCTCGCCAAGCCGTTTACCACCGATCAGCTCGTAGACGTGGTGCGAAAGCAAATCGGCTCCTGACACCCC
>CAZTRQ010000057.1:7622-15087 GCA_964616245.1 uncultured Spirochaetaceae bacterium
CACCCCGGGGCCCCTCGGCTTGACAGAGGCTAAGCGCCGGTGCCATAGTGCTTTGACCGTGAACCCAGAAGAGCTTCGCATTACAGCCGACCTGGCAGAAATAGAGCTTACCGACCAAGAAGAGGAAGAGTTGCGTCGAGATGTCGGCCGGATGGTCGAGTATTTCGCCCTGATGCTCGAAGTAGACGTCGAAGGGCTCGAGCCGACGACCCACGCCCTTCTGGACCGAAACCGAACTCGAGAAGATGTCGCCGAGGCCTACGAAGGACTCGACGATGTAATGGAGAACGTTCCCGAAGCCGAAGATCGGTTTATCGTAATTCCCAACGTTCTCTAGTATCTGCATTACATCATGAACACATGGCACCATCTGCTACAAGACACCGAGGGAAAACAAACCTATCGAGACCTCGTCGAGAAGCGGAACCAGTCGCTTAACTGCTTCCTGGAGTTTGACCCGGGTCGCCGGGACTCGGCCGGGTCTGGGACAGGGCCCGACAACGCGGCCGGGGCCGGAAACCAGGCCCCTGCCGGCGATACCAGAGCCGCGGCCGGAACTGCAGCCGGAAACCAGGCCCCGGGCCCCGACGGTATTCTCCGGGGCCTTCCCTTCGCCGCGAAGGACAACATCGCCGTCAAGGGTTTTCGCCTAACCTGCGGCTCGAAGATCCTGGCAAATGTCCTCTGCCCCTACGATGCCACAGCAGTGGCCCGCCTGGTGGCCGCCGGGGCGGTTCCCGTCGGAAAGACAAACCTCGACGAGTTCGGTATGGGCTCTTCGAACCAGCATTCCGCCTTCGGAGGCGCGGCGAACCCCTGGGATCTCTCCCGGGTACCCGGCGGCTCGAGCGGCGGAAGCGCCGCAGCCGTCGCCGCCGGCCTCGTCCCCTTCGCCCTCGGAAGCGACACCGGAGGATCGGTCCGTCAACCGGCGGCCTTCTGCGGCGTCTACGGCCTCAAGCCGACCTACGGAACCGTCTCCCGGTACGGGTTGGTCGCCTACGCCTCCTCCCTCGACGTTATCGGGGTTCTCTCTAGAGATGTCGATATGGTCGAGGCGGTCTACCGGACCGTCGCCGGAGAGGATCCCCGGGACCACTCCTCGACCAACCCCGGCGCCCCGGCGGCCGCCGCCGGCCCTGCGGCCGGAAGCCCGGCCGCCGCCGGCACCTGGGCCCCGAAGCGAGTCGCCTTTCTCGCAGGAGCTCTCGACCTCGACCCGGCCATCCAGGGCGCCTACGACGCCGCCCGGAAGGAGCTCGAGTCCCAGGGGGTCGTCGTCGAGGAGATCGAGCTCTCGACCCTCAAGTACGTCGTCCCGGCGTACTACACCATCGCGACCGCGGAAGCCAGCGCAAACTTGGCCCGGTACAACGGCGTGCGCTACGGCGTCCGGCCGGAGTACGCCGAGAACCCCGACGAGCTCGTCCGGAAGGCCCGGGACAACGGCTTCGGCCCCGAGGTAAAGAGCCGGATCCTCCTCGGCACCTACGTTCTGCGCTCCGGTTTTCAGGACCAGTACTACCTCCGGGCCCAACGCATCCGCACTGCCATCCGGAACGAGCTTACCGCCGCCTTCGGTAGCTACGACCTTCTTATGCTCCCGGTCTTCCCGGTTCCGGCCTTCGCCAAGGGCGAGGCGGGGCTTTCGGACTTCCAGCAGAAGCTCGCCGACCGTTTTACCTGTACCGCAAACCTCGCCGGGACTCCGGCTTTAAGCATCCCCACCGGCACCGCCGACGGGTTGCCTCTAGCGGTTCAGGCGATGGCCCCGGCCTTCGAAGAGGGGCGCCTCTTCTCCGTCGCCCGGATGCTGGCCGAGCGATTCCCCCTCGAGACCCCGGCGGACTTCCCCGCTTTTGCGGCCGCGAAGGGGGGAGCCTGAGGATGGGAACCTATCAGTCCTTTATCGGTCTGGAGATTCACGTACAGCTCCAGACCCGCTCGAAGATATTCTGCAGCTGCCGGGCAGGATTCGGCGACGAGCCGAACACCAACGTCTGCCCCGTCTGCCTCGGATACCCCGGGACCCTCCCGACCCTCAACATCGAGGCGATGCGCTCGGCCTACACCGTCGCCCGGGCCCTGAGCTGCACCCTCGCGCCGGAGACCTTCTTCGAGCGGAAGAACTACTTCTACCCGGACCTTCCGAAGAACTACCAGATTAGCCAGTTCCAAGAGCCCCTCGGCACCGACGGCCATATAGACCTCGAGCTCTCCTCGGGGGTCAAACGCGTTGGCATCAAAGAAGTGCACCTCGAAGAGGACGCCGGAAAGATGATCCACGTCGGCGAGATGTCGCTCTTAGACTACAACCGGACCGGGACCCCCCTCCTCGAAATCGTCACCCACCCCGACCTGGTAGTTGGGGAAGAGGCCGAGGCGCTCATCCTCGAGCTCCGGCGGATCGTCCGGTACCTCGGGGTAAGCGACGGTAACATGGAAGAGGGCTCCTTGCGTTGCGACGCAAACGTCTCGGTCAACACCCCCGGGGCGGGGCTCGGAAGCAAGGTGGAGATCAAGAACATGAACTCCTCCCGGTTTGTCCGGAAGGCCCTCGATTTCGAGATTACCCGGCAGGGAAAGGTGCTCCAGGACGGCGGCGCCATCCCGCAGGAAACTCGCCTCTGGAACGAAAACCGGGATCTCACCGTAACGATGCGGGTAAAAGAGAGCTCCAACGACTATCGCTACTTCCCGGAGCCGGACCTCCCTCCCTTCCGGGCCGACGAAGTCTTTCTCGCCTCTGTGGAAGAGAAGCTCGTCGAGCTTCCGGCGGCACGTCGGCAACGTTTCGCCGCGGAGTACAGCCTCGATCCTGTGCAGGTGGCCTTTCTCTGCGAGGAGCGGGCAACCGCCGACTACTTCGAGGAGGTCGTCGGGGCCGGAGGAGATCCCCGGGATGTCGCCCTCTGGCTTGCCGGGGACGTGCAGAAACAGATAAACCGCCGGGGTGTAGAGCTCGTCGGCGGCCCTCTGACTGCGCAGCGTCTCGCGGCACTCCTCGGGCTTTTGTCCGCCGAGCGGATCCACGGAAAGATAGCCAAGCAGACCCTCGAGGCAATTTTCGAAGAGGACAAGGACCCGGAGCTCATCATCTCCGAGAAGGGATGGGAGAAGATCAGCGACCAGGGGACGATCGACGCCCTCGTGGACGACGTTATCGCCGCGCATCCCGAGGCGGTGGGCCAAATACTCGAGGGAGACCGAAAGCCCCTCGGCTTCCTCATCGGCCAGATTATGAAGGCGTCTTCCGGCCGAGCGGAACCCAAAGCGGTGCAAGCCGCCCTGGACAAACGACTGTCGGAGGTTGATAGATGAGAGTGCTCGCCGCGGATATTCCGAGCTACGTCGACAAAGAGGTCCGTATCTGCGGATGGATTCACCGCATCCGGGAGCTCGGGGGCATCTCCTTTGTCCTTCTTCGCGACCGCTCCGGCGTGGTCCAGACCGTCTTCGAAGGAAAGGCGCCGGGGACCCCGGAATCGGTCGTCTGCATCCAAGGCACCGTCCGGGCCAACGAGAAGGCCCCCGGGGGCTTCGAGGTACAGGCAGCCGACACCGAGATCCTCGCCGAGGCGGCGGCGGACCTGCCGATTCCCGTCAACCAGGATCTCGAAGGAACCAGCCTCGACGCCATCCTCGATAACCGGATGATCTCCCTGCGCAACCCGCGAATCCGGGACGTCTTCCGGGTCCAGTCGGGGATTATCAAGCACTTCGGCGCCTACCTGCGCTCCCTCGACTTCGTGGAAATCAAAACCAGCAAGCTTATCGGTACGGGTACCGAAGGGGGAACCGGCCTCTTTACCGTCGAATACTTCGACGACAAGGTCTTCTTGGCCCAGTCGCCCCAGTTCTACAAGCAGGCGATGGTCGCCTCGGGTCTCGAGCGGGTCTTCGAGGTCGCCCCGGCCTACCGGGCGGAGAAGCACGACACCCCCCGGCACCTCAACGAATACGTCTCCCTCGACGTCGAAATGGGCTTTATCGAAAGCGAAAGCGACCTGATGGACTTAGAGGTGGGAATCCTCCAGTCGGTCTTTACGGGGCTCCGGGAGGACTGCGGGGCCGTCCTCGACGACTTCGGCGCCGACCTTCCCACCTCCGAAGCCCTCGCCGCGACCCCCAGGATCGACCACGACGAGGCGAAACAGATTATCTCCAAGCGGGGGGGAAAGAAGGTCTTCGAGATCAACCCCGAGGGAGAGCGCCTCCTCTGCGATTGGGCCGTCGAGAACCACGGCGTCGACGCCGTCTTCGTCTACGGCTTTCCCCGACGCAAGCGCCCCTTCTACACCTATCCCGCGGGCAACAAGACGATGAGCTTCGACCTCCTCTTCCGGGGTCTCGAGATTACGACCGGTGGACGGCGCATCAACGAGTACCCGATGCTCCTCGAGGCGCTGCCCAAGTTCGGCTTGACCGAAGAGGCCCTCGCCGACTACGTCAGCATCTTCAAATACGGCTGCCCCCCCCACGGCGGCTTCGCGATCGGCCTCGAGCGCCTTACACAGAAGATCCTCGGGCTCGCGAACGTCAAGGAAGCCTCCCTCTTCCCCCGGGACCGGCGCCGCACCCGCCCCTAATCGGCGATTTAACGCAATTCTCGTTTGCAAACACCGGGAAGTGGCTCTAGAGTAAAGCGTGGCCCGAAAAAGGCGCGATAATCGACGGCGCTTCGTAACCGCCCTTGCGCTCGTTTTCCTTCTCCCGCTCCTTGTGCTCGCCGGGTGTGCCTCGGGACCCCGAAACCCAGCCCCGGCCCAGAAACCGGCCACCGCTGGGAACGCGGCCCCAGCCGGAGACGCCGCCCCGGCCCCGAACCAAGCCCCCGGCCGGAACCCGCCCACCGCCGAGAACCAGCCGTCGGCCGGGAACCCGGCCCCGAACCAGGCCCCAGCCCCGTACACATCCGCCGAGAACCATGCTCGCGTCGAAGCCCTCCTCGCTGGCATGACCCTCCGGGAGCAGATCGCCCAGCGCTTTATTACCTTCGTCCCCCGGGACCGGCCGGTGGACTCCTTTCGCAAAGGCCTTTCCCGGGGGCCGGTGGGGGGCATCATCATCTACCCCTGGAACTACACCACCCTCGAGGAGCTTTCGGCCACCATCGCACGTCTCGACGGGATGACCCGCCGGGCAAGCGGTGGTATCGGACTCTTTGTTTCCCTCGACCAGGAGGGGGGCCGGGTCCGGGCCCTCCGTTCCGAGGAGATTCTCCAGCTTCCCTCGGCCCACAACCTCGGACGCCACCGGGACCCGGAGCTGGTCGAGGCCCTCGCCTACGCGAACGGCCGGGAGCTCAAGCGCATCGGCTTCAACATGAACTTCGCACCGGTCCTCGACCTCTACCCCCTCGCCGACCGGACCATCATCGGGGACCGCTCTTTCGGTCCGGAGCCCGGGCTCGTTGCCTCCCTCGGGGAGGCCTACCTCCGGGGGAGTCGCCGGGCAGAGGTTATCGCGGTTCCTAAGCATTTTCCGGGGCACGGGGTTACGGTCGTCGACTCCCACGGACGGCTCCCGGTAAGTGGTCTGACCTGGGGGCAGCTCGCCGAAAGCCACGCCCTTCCCTTCCGCCGGGCCGTTTCCTCGGGGGCCGAGGCGGTTATGACGGCCCACATCCTCTTTCCCGAGATCGACCCGGAGTTCCCGGTTACCCTATCGGCGCGGTTTCTCCGGGGGATTCTCCGCCGCGAGATGGGCTTCGAAGGCGTCATCATCACCGACGCCATCGAGATGGGGGCAATCGCCCGGAACTACCGCACCAAGGAGATGCTCCTCCGGGCCTTCTCCGGGGGAATCGATATCGTGCTGGTTCATCAGAACCTCGACGTCTGGGACCTTATCGAGACCACCGAGGCGATGGTCCACGCCGGACTTCTCGAGGAAGAGGATATCGTCGAGGCAACGCGGAGGGTCTTGCGCCTCAAGAGCCGCTACGGGCTTCTGCCGTAGAGGTAACCGGATCGAGGCGGAGCATCCTGCGTACCTGCTGTTCGACCTGGTCGACGGCGGCCTCGATCGGTTCCTTGAGCGTAACGAAGGGGAGGGCGTTTTGCTTTAAGAGGTACTCGGTGTCGCAGACCAGCGTGTCCCCGTGTTGTTCCCGGCGTAGGAGAAAGTAAAAGTCGTAGGGGCGCTCCTCGAAGGCCTCGATCAGACCCGGGGGCACCTCCCGCTGCTCCCGCCGGAGGCGGACGACGAGCTCCAAGGGGGTCGGGCCGCAGAAGATAACGCGGTTCGCCTGCCGGATAAGGGCGTCCTCGGAGGCGAAATGGCTCCGGATAATCAGGTCGAGCTCCTCATCCTCCGGGGCACGCTCGTGGTAGGTCTCCCAGAAGGAGAGATAGCTGCGGACGTAGGAGGTGTCGAAGCGGTTCGCGAGCTCGGCGAGAAAGGCCTCGTCCCTTATCTCTCCCTCGTCGACGATCGCGATGCGCTTTACGAAGTAGGGTTTTACGACGTCCGGAAGGTAGCGCCAGTGACGGTAGGGGTTCTCCCGGATTACCGAAGCGGAGATCGGCACGAGGTGCCGAGCCGGGTCGAGGGGGACGAACCGTGCCCCGAGCTCCCGGGCGAGGTGAAACCCGTAATCCTCCGAGGCGATAACGTAGTCTATTCTGTGGCCGGTTTTCCGCCGGACGCTCCGGGCCCAGATAGACGGCGCATCGGGGTTCTCTCTGGACGCCTCCGGTATTTCTTCAGTAATGTGAACGACATCGAGGTCGGGAAAAAGCTCTTTCATCCAGGCGTAGCGAATTCTTCCCTCGATGGGCTCCCCCGGGAGCGTACACACGAGGATAAAGACCCGGTCGGCGAGGGAACGGGCAAAATCGACGAGATAGCGATGGCCGTTATGCGGTGGCATAAAGCGCCCGATTATTACGGCGCTCTTTTTCCGTCCTAACACGGCTATAAGCTACTGACTCCGGTTCGGAGCATCAACAAGGGGCGCGCGGTGGCATTGATAGGATTCGATCTCGGTGGTACCAAAATGTTGGGGCTGGCCCTCAGCGGCTCAGGAGAAATCCTCCTGCGCAAGAAACAGAAGGTCGGCGACGGCCGGACCAACGAGGCGGTTTCCGCCGCCGTGGGGGACCTTATCGAGAAGATAGCAGCCGAATCGCCGGAACCGGTAACCGGTATCGGCATCGCGGTGCCGGGCCCCATCGATTTCGCCGAGGGCACCATCCTCGAAACCCCGAACCTCGGCCTTAAGCAGCTCCCGCTGCGGCGAATCCTCGAAGAGCGCTTCAACCTGCCGGTTATGCTCGAGAACGACGTAAACGCCGGGGTCTACGGGGAATTCCGGGAAGGTGCCGGGAAGGGGTATTCCCACGTCGTCGGGCTCTTTCCCGGAACCGGCTTCGGCGGAGGGCTCATTCTAGGCGGCCGCCTCTATCGGGGCGCCACCGGAGGGGCCGGAGAGATCGGCCACATGACGATAGACGCCGGCGGC
>CAZTRQ010000058.1:0-14895 GCA_964616245.1 uncultured Spirochaetaceae bacterium
CCCCTTTGGGGCGGTTCCAAAGGCGGAAGGGGAAAGCCATGCCCGGCAGCCGAGGCGGGAAAGCTCCGCGTCGAGTACGCCCCGCAGCTCCCGCCGCCCCTCTGCGGCGGACATAGCCTCGGCGTCGCTGACGCCCTCTCCTTCGCGGTAGAGACTAATGCTCGCCTCGCTGTAGAGCTCGGAGTACTCGGAGAAGAGCTTCTCGTGGGCCTTGTAGAACTCCCGGGCGATCATCCTTCGGTGTGCCGCGGCGATGTCGTCGATATTCGAAAGCCCGGAGCTCCGCCGAACGCGGACCCCGGCCTTTTCGACGGCGTGGATGGTCGCTTCGAAGTGGGACAGCGCATCGGGCTCGACCTGGGAGACGAACCGCTCGTCGGGAATCGCGAACGCTTCCGGGGGCGCCGCGCCAGGGCCACCGTCGAAGATGCTATCGAGGAGCAGCGATCCGTCGGAGACGCTCCCGAGGAGAAACCCGACGTGGTCCGCGGACGCAGAAAAGGGAAAAACGCCCTCCCTGGGAAGGGCACCAAAGCTCGGCTTAAAACCGGCAATTCCACAAAACGAAGCAGGCCGAATAACGGACCCTATCGTCTGGGTGCCAAGGGCGAAGCGGCAGTAGCCGGCACCGACAGCGGCGGCAGAACCGCTGCTCGAGCCCCCGGGGGTGTGTTCCGGATTACGAGGATTGGTCGTCGGCCCCGGGGAAAAATAGGCAAACTCCGTGGTGACGGTCCGCCCGAGGGGCACGGCGCCAAGATCTCGGAGTATCGAAACGATCTCCGCCTGGGGGCCTTCGAAGGCTTCTTCCGGGAGCCGCGACCCTGCCCGCATCGGGAAGCCGTCGACCTTAAAGATATCCTTTACCCCGAAGAGCGCGCCGTAGAGCGGAGGGCGGCTACCTTCGGGGAAACGAGCCCGAAGCGCGTGCGCTTCGGCGAAAAGGCGTTCCCGGCGATTTTGCTCCGAAAGAAGCGCCTGAAGAACCGGCTCCCTCTCCTCTACCCGTCGCAAAACGTCCTCGTAGTATTCCTCGAGGCTCACGCGATCTTCCCGGAGTTTCGAAAGCAGCTCTCCGAGGGGAAGCTCCGAGAGGCGCCGGTCTTCCCCGGAGCTCATACCACCCCCTCGTCGGCAAGCTTTCTTAGCTCTTCCCGGGACAATCCGAAGACCTCTTCGTTGTGCTCCCCGATTGCCGGTGCCTTCTTTCGGACCCCTCGTTCCGGGACACTGTCCATTTTAATGGGGTTTCCGGCGACTCTTACCTCCGGGAGCTTTCGGTCCTCGAGGTCCACGATCATCCGTCGCGCGAGAACCTGAGGGTGACGCATTACCTGGTCCATGCCGTTGATGCGGGCGTGGGGAATGCCGGCGTTTTCGAGGGTGTCGAGCCACTCTTCGGTCGTCTTCCCGGCGAAGAGCGGGTAGAGCTCGGCGTTCAAGGCCTCGAGGTTCTCGGTTCGGCTCCCATTGGTCGCGAAGCGCTCATCGTCGAGGAGATCGTCCCGTTCGACGGTCCGGCAAAAGGTCTTCCAGAGGCTGTCGTTTCCCATGGCGACGACGACGTAGTCGTCTGAGGTGGAATAGACCTGAAAGGGGGTAATCGTCGGGTGACGATTACCGAGGGGCTGCGGGTTCTCCCGGGTAACTTGAAAACGGGCAAGGGCGTTTTCTAGTATAGCGACCTGGCAGTCGAGCATAGCGACGTCGATCATTTGTCCCGCGCCCGTGGTATTACGTTGATGGAGGGCCGCTAGGACCCCGATGGCGGTGAACAGGGCCGCGGTAATGTCCCCGATGGAGGCGCCAACCCGGGTCGGAGGAGAGTCGGGCCATCCGGTAATACTCATGATGCCCCCCATCGCCTGGACCAGGATGTCGTAGGCGGGCTTGAGGGAATCGGGCCCCGAATGCCCGAAGCCGCTCGAAGCGGCGTAGATAAGCCCCGGGTGGAGCTTCTTGAGCTCCTCGTAGCCGAGACCGAGCTTCTTCATCACGCCGGGACGAAAGTTCTCCACCAGCACGTCGAACTGAGGCACGAGCTTGCGAAAAAGCTCCTTGCCTTTCTCGCTTTTGAGGTTCAGAGAGACGCTCTTCTTTTCCCGGTTGATGCTGACGAAGTAGAGGCTCTCCTCGTTTTTGAAAGGGCCGAAATGCCGCGAATCGTCACCCTTTCCCGGCTGTTCGACTTTTACCACCTCCGCACCGAGATCCGAGAGGACCATGGTACAGTAGGGGCCCGCGAGGACCCGGGTCAAATCAAGAACCCGGATCCCCTCTAAAGGCAGGGCCACCTTATTAAGCCTTCTTAATCCGGTCGGCGAGCCCCGGGTTGTCGGCGATGGAGATGTCGCCAAACTTGGTAAGGGCGGACTTCGACTTTACTGCCATCAGTTTTTCGTAACGCTCGTCCTCCACCATCGCGACGCAGCGTCCGATGCTCGACTCGCCGTCGACGAAGCGCCAGGGGAAGAACCCGATGGTCGCCCGCTGGTTCGACAGAAGGTCGATGTCTCCGCCGACGCACTCGGAATGGATAATCCCGACGTTGAACATCTCGAGATGCATAAGCTGATACTTATCCTTGGTAAAAACCTGCTCCAAGGACTTCCCGTACTTCTTCTGGAAATAGGCGTCACACTCCTCGGCCTGGGCGGGCATCCAGTCACGAACCTTCGTGTTCATCGGATGATCCGCGCTTCCGCAGTCGACGCCGATCCACCGGAGCTTCTTCTTCTTCGCCCATTCTGCGAACTCCCGGTCCGGTCCGGGGTGCTTAACCATGTAGCGGACCTCGTCGGCTCCGGGTTGGTCCCAGCCGTACCGGTGGTAGCCGGTGTTGATAATGAGAATGTCACCCTCTTTTACCTCGACCCGGTCTTCGACCATCTTCGAGGTGTAGACGCTGTAGTCTTCCACCTCGTCCGAAAGGTCGACGACGACACCTTCGTGGACCAGGAAGTCCATATCCAGGGAGGCGATATCCTTCCCCGGGGTGTAGAAATGGATCTCGCCGTCGAGGTGAGTTCCGATGTGGTTCGAGTGGGTAACAACCTGGCCGTTGGCACCGTTTGGTGCGAGGCGCTTGAAGTATTGGACTTGCAGTGCCACGTAGGTCGGCCACGGGGGCGTTCCGACACCCAAAGGAATAGTAAGATCGATAAACTTCATTTCGTTCTCCTCGTTCTGTTTTTTTACGCTCCGTAGCGCTCTACGAAAGCCTTGAATGCATCGTCAAAACATTTTTGTGGGGGTTTGACAAGCCCGGCACCGACCATCCCTACGCCCGGGTCCTTATGGGCGATTCCGGTGTTGATGGCCGGGAGAATTCCCGTCTCGATAATCTTTACGACGTCGATTCCCGTCGGGGTTCCCCGAAAGTCGAGGGCCGGAATCTGGTAGGTCTGATTCTCCTCGAGGGTAATCTCGTACATCCGGGTCGTAAAGTTGACCGCGTCCTGGGGAGTTCCTCCGACGAACTTGACGATTGCCGGCGCCGCCGCCATGGCGAAGCCCCCGATGCCGATGGTTTCGGTAATAACGGAGTCTCCGATATCCCGAGCCGCGTCATCCGCGGTGTATCCCGGGAGGTAGAGGCCGTCGACGACGCTCGCGGGCCCGGTAAACCATTGGTCCCCAAGGCCGCTGACCCGGATGCCGAACTCGGTGCCGTTTCGCGCCATCGTCAGGATCATCGAGCTTCCTTCGATGTCCTTGCAGGCGTCCACCGTCGCCTTTGCCGAGGGCATGGTAAGGTTAAGGAAAAAGTGGTCGTTCTCGTGCATAAAGGTAAAGACCTTCGAGAGCTTATCCTTCGGCTGATCGAGCTGCACGAGGTACGGAGCGAGCTCCCGAATAAAGAGCGAGGTGCCCGCCCGGTTGCGGTTGTGTCCCTCGTCCCCCATCTGCAGGACCTGGGCGATGAGGTTCTTCATGTCGATGGGACCGCGAAGCTTTAACGCCTCTTTGAGGATGGGTGCGAGCTCCTTCTCCATCCACCGCAGCTTCTCGATAACCTCGGGCCCGTTCGCGCCGTAGCGAAGCACCTTACCAAGCCCCTCGTTGAGGGTGCAGTACGCCGTGTTTCCGAAGGCCGTGTTCTCGACGATCCAGACCGGCATGCTCGCCGTAACGACCCCGGCCATCGGTCCCACGGCGCTGTGGTTGTGGCAGGGTTCGAAGTCGATCTTCCCCGAAGCGGCCAGTTTTTCCGCCTCTTCGGGAGTCTCCGCGAGACCTTCGTAGATTAGGCCTCCGATTACCGCACCCCTCAAAGGCCCCGCCATGTCTTGCCACGTAACCGGTGGTCCTGCGTGAAGAATAAGAGTCTTCCGCATCCCCGGAATGTCGCGTTCCGCGACGCCGATATCCATCAGCGTCGGTCGGCCCTTCTGGAGCCGGGAGACCGCCTCGGCGTTTGCCGCGGCCCGGTCGACTTTGGTCGAGGCGTCGAGGCGCTCGAGAAGCGCCGCCATCGCGCTGTCTCCCCCTGCGGGAGGGCGCCACTCGACGTGGACCACATCCACACCCTGATCGGTAAGGTCCTCGGCAAAGCCCTCGAGGCCCATGTTGACGACCTTTAGGTCGCCCTCGAATAGTGCGTTTATTTTCTCGACGTTCATCGTTGTGCCACCTTTTCCATAATCCGCACCGCAAGCATCGAAGCTTGATAGTTCGACGGCATGACGACGCAGCCGATCGACTCGAACTGTCGCCGCTGCGCGTCTACGTTCTGAAAGTCGCCGTCGGTCCCGGTTATCGACGCAATAATCGACAGATAGCCGCCCCGGGCCGCCGCCTTCTCCTTCGCTTTCTTAAGACTGTCGAGAATGGCACCGGTTGGGTTTGGGTGAGAGCCGTACCCGAGAACCATATCGAGCATCATCACCGCCACCTCCGGGTCCTCCGTTTCGGCGACGATCCGTTCTTCCCGGGTGGAGGGGTCGATCATCGGGTGGGGGCGACCGACGGTAAACATATCGTCTCCGAGATCTACGATAGTGTGCTCCTGGGAGGTGTGGGGGTCCGCGAGGATCCAGGCTTCTTTCGTCTGGTTATTCGAATAGACGCCCCCGAGGAGGTCGTCGAGGAGGATAAGCGCCTCGTCGGCCAGGGTTCCACCGGTAAAGAGCCCCCGGATGTAACGCTGATCCGGGGACATGCCTTGCGTCTGTGCCGCTACGATCTTCTCGATTTCCGAGTCCGGCACCGAGAAAACCTGGGGCTTGTGCGCCTCGCCTTTAGAAAGGGCGACGGCCATTAACGCGGTCTCTTCGAGACTCCCGGCGTAATGGACACTTCCCTCGTCGCTCTTCTTTTCCATACCGATAAAGTGAACGACCCCGGGCTTTCCCGTGTCCCCGAGGGCCTTGATAACCTTTTTTGCGACGCTTTCCGCCGGTGGCTTGGAGAAGATCGCGATAACCTTCGTTTTCGGGTCGTTCTTTAGGGCTTCGATGCCCATCAGCATCATCGCGCCGCCTACCTCTTCGTTCTTGAGGTCCCGGCCCCCGGTACCGAGGGCGTGGGTGACGCCCCCGCCGGCCTTGTGGATACTGCAGGTTACCTCTTGGATTCCCGTACCGGCGGCGGCGACGCATCCGATATCACCCTGTCGGACAACGTTTGCGAAGCAGAGCGGCTTTCCGTTGACGATAGCGGTACCGCAATCCGGCCCCATCATCAACAGGCCCTTTTCCTTCGCAAGCCTTTTGAGCTCGATTTCCGTCTTTAGGGGAACGTTGTCCGAGAAGAGCATTACGTGGAGGCCGCGTTCGAGTGCCTTTCTGACTTCTCGGCCGGCAAAGGGGCCCGGGAGCGACACCACTGCGATGTTCGCTTCGGGAAGAGCGCGGATCGCCGCGTCGAGGGTAGCCGGACGATAGGCCTCTCCCTTCCCCGAAGCGCTCTTCTGGGTCAGAAGTCTTCGGGCCTTGGCCTCAGCGCCGTCGAGAGCCTCGGCGGACTCGCCTTCGACCGCGATAATCAGGTCGTTCGCCGTGGAGGCGGCCACCCGATCGTTTGACAAACCCATATCGGCGAGGAGGTCCCGGTTCATTTCCGTGCCCATGGCAACGACCGCTTCGCTAACGCCGGGGGAGGACTTTACGTCCTTATTGATGAGCATGAGAAAGACGGAGTCGTAATACGAGTCCTTCTCAACGACGATTTTTTTCAAGATATCTCTCCTGTAAGGTGGGCGACGCCAGATGTGCGAACATTATTATATCACTCGGGCCTCAGTTGTCAAAAGGAAGCAGACGAATCCCGTCACCGCGTCGAGACCGGAGGTCTCTCCGTGCTCGGCGACCCGGCGAACCGCGTGCTCCACCACCGCCGTACTGCCCCGGGATCCATCGAGACCCCGGAGGCTTCGCCAGAACCGAAGAAGGTAACAGGGATAGCTCCCTCGAAGGGCCAGGGAGAGGAGCGTCCGGCCGCCGGGGGTCGTCGATCCGAGGCGTTCTTCTATCGATGCACCGAGCGCCGGGGTCTTCTCGTCGGCGCCGTCGGAGCGGCGGTGAAACCGCGACCAGAGCTCCGAGGCCATAAGGTAACCGGTTAGAAAATCGTCCCCCGAAGGGGTAAAGCCGATCCCGAGACCGACGAGCCGAGAAAACGCCCCGGGCCCCTCGGCGACGATGCTCGCCGCACGCCGGGCGAAGGCGTTCCGGGGGCCAGACAGGAGTGAGGCGAAGCCCTCCTCGCTTCCCCGGCGGAGGACCGCGGACCGGAGCTCCTGTGCAGCACCGTCGAAGAAACGTCCCCGAAGTGGCCTCCCGGCGAAGCCTCGTGCTCCGGCCAAGGAGACGGCGACACCCACCGGGATCCCTCGCAGATACGCGCCGCGTCGGGAGAAGGTGACGGACCCGATGCGCCCCGGGTCGAGCTCCGGGACTTGAATGGCCAGGGCGGTCATGTCCCCGGGGTTTCGGACCAGCGAGACTAGCACCCCCGAGGGCAAAAGCAGGTTGACGACCCGGGAGTGGACACTGAGCACCTCGGCGTCGAAGGAATCCGGGACCAAGACGCCGAGGTGTCGGGCATCGAGAGTTTCTCGCATGGACACTACTCGCAGACAAAAAGGGCCTTCCCCGGAGGAGAAGACCCTATCGATAGCTCGAGATACCGGTGACGCCGGATCCTTAGATCTTGGCTTCGTTCCAGTTGATCAAGAGGTTGAGAATGACACCGACGATCGCGGCGAGCCCGAGGCCGCCGAAGGAGAAGTCGCCGAACGACAGGTTTACTTCGGCGGCGGCGGTACCGAGGCCGAGAACCAGCATCGCGGCAACAACCATCAGCTTCTTCGGGTCGTTAAGGTCGACCTTGGCGTCTACCATGTTCTTGACGCCGATCGACGAGATCATGCCGAAGAGGAGGATCGAGATACCACCGATAACCGGCGCGGGAATCGTCCCGATAAGCGCGGTAAACTTCGGCACCAGGGAGAGCAGGATCGCGAAGATCGCTGCGATCCGCATGACCCAGGGGTTGGTGACGCCGGTAAGGGCGACGGCCCCGGTGTTCTCGCTGTAGGTGGTGTTCGCGGGACCGCCAATAAGGGCCGACAACGAAGTTGCGATACCGTCACCGAGGAGGGTCCGGTTAATGCCCGGGTCCTTGAGGAAGTCCTTCTTTGCTACGTTTCCGATCGCAAGGACGTCGCCGAAGTGCTCGACGATGGTAACCACGGCGATGGGAACCGTAAAGCTGATAGCGGAGGCGGAGAACTTCGGCAACTGAAAGTTCGGAATACCGAACCAGCCAGCCGCGGCAACCGAAGAGAAGTCGACGATACCGATGATGATCGACAGGACGTACCCCGCGACGATCGCCAAGAGAACCGGTAGGAGGGACAGGAAGTCCAGCTTCCACCGCGGAAAGACGACCTTTACGAAGATACCGGCGGCGAAGGTAAAGAAGGCGACCGCCCAGCACCCGAGAACGCCGATCTGTGCGGCGACGTTACCGACGTAACCGTCGGTAGCGTTCAAGATCGCAACCGGCGCCAAGATGATACCGATCAGAATAATGACCGGTCCGGTGACGTGAGGCGGCAGGATGCGGTGAAGCACATCGGTGGAGACGAAGGTAAATATAATCGACACCACAATGTAAATAAGCCCCGCGATAACAATTCCCCCAAGGGCGTAGGGAAGGCCTTGATTCTGCCCGATTACCACCAGTGCGGGAATAAACGCGAACGAGCTTCCCAGGAACACCGGCACCTTGAACTTCGTTACGATGTGGAAGATCCAGGTACCGATACCGGCGGCAAAGAGCGTTACACCGACGTCGAGTCCCGTAATAATCGGGACGAGCACCGTAGCGCCAAACATGACGAAGGTGTGCTGCAAACCGAGGACGACGGTTTTGCCTGTCACACTTTCTTTTTCGACTAGGTCTGACATGGAGGGGTCTCCTTATCTGAGGTTACCGCCCCGACGGGGCAGCGGCCTTTCGGCTTGCCGCTCAGTGTATCAGACTAACGATAATAATCAAGAATCGATTTGTGGCTTAGGAAAGAACCTCGGAGAGGGATAACTCCCCCATAAAGCTCAGCGCGTCGACGCAGGCCCAGAAGAGCTTCATGCAGGTCTGGGCGTCGTCGAGGGCCCGGTGGGCGTTTCCGGACTCGATTCCCAGGGCGCCGGCCAGGTTTTGGAGGGAGTAGCTCTTCTGCCGGGGGAGCGCCTTCTTGGCGAGTACCTGGGTGTCGACGATTCTGTTGGCGAGAGCCGGAATCGCCAGCCGCTGGCAGGTCGCCCGTAAAAAGCCAACGTCGAAGGGGGCGTTATGAGCGACCAATACCGCGTCTGAGAGAAAGGAGAGAAAATCCGGCATGACGGCGTCTATCGCCGGCTTTCCGACGAGCATCTCCGCGCTTATCCCGCTGATCGCCATAGCCTCGGCGCCGTACTCCGTGGCCGGGGTAACCAGAGCCTCGAAGGTACCGAAGAGCTCTCGACCCTTAAATCGCACTGCGCCAAACTCGATAATCGAGTCTCGCTCCGGGTAGAGCCCCGTTGTCTCGAAGTCGAGGGCGACAAAAGTAACGTCGTGTACCGAAACCGCTGGGTCCATGGAGGCCAGAACTACCACACCGAGTCGTCCCTGTCAAAGGCTGGGAGTGTAACTTCGGGGTGCGACTTCGGAGTACGATTGACAGAGCCCCGGTGCGGCGCTAGGGTTCTTGTTCCAGGGAGGTGCGCAGATGAGGCTGTCCGACTATCTCGACGAGTACGACGTTACCATTGACGACGTCCGGTGGCACCTCAGCCTCGCCGAGGCGGCGCGCCTTCTGACCTACACGGAAGACCCTGTCGAGCTCGCCCGACTCATCTGGGCCGGGACTCTGGAGAGCGAGCTCCACGACATGGAAGAAGAGCTTCTAAAGCGCACCCAGGAGGATCTCGACGCCGGGAGGATCGACGAGGAAAAGATCCACCTTCTTATGGAAGAGATACGCGCTTCTCGAATATCCCGCCGCCGGTAACGACACCGAGGACTACTCCTCGGGAATCCAGCTTTGAATGTCTTCTTCCACTCTCCGGAGCCGATCCCGGACGTCGGGTCGAGATTTTTCCAGAGGAGTCCCGGGGTCGCTGGGCACCGAGATGTAGAACTTTATCTTCGGCTCGGTTCCTGAGGGTCGTGCGCTGACTACCGTTCCGTCGGCAAGAAAGAACTGAACGACGTTCGATTTCGGCAGCTCGATGTCGTCCACCGGGGTCCCCTCGGGAATTTTCCGTGTCTTTCCGGTCCGGACGTCGCGAAACCGATCGACGGCAATTCCTCCGAGAGCCGTCGGAGGATTATCCCGGAGGCCTTCCATCATCTCCTCCATCACTTTGGCTCCGGATTGTCCCCGGAAGTAGGTGGAAATAGTCTTCTCCTCGAAGTAACCGAAGGTCTCGTAGATTTCGTTGAGGCGATCGAGGACGGTCTTTCCCTGACTGACGTGATAGAGGGCCATCTCCGCGGTAAGGAGGGCCGCCGAGACGGCGTCCTTGTCCCGGACCTCGGTCCCGATAAGGTAGCCGTAGCTCTCCTCCCCTCCCACGACGTAGGTCGGGCCGTCTTCGGACTCGAGGTCTCGCATAACAGAGGCGATCCACTTAAAACCGGTCAAGGTGTCGTAGACCGTCGCCCCGTAGTGCTCGGCGACTCGCCTCTGGAGCTCGGTGGTGACGATGGTCTTTACGAAGGCCGGCTCCTCCGGAAGCGTTCCGAGCTCCTTCCTCGCCGAAAGGATGTAGTCGACGAGGAGGGTTCCGAGTTGGTTTCCGGTTATCAGTCGAAACTCGTCTCCGTCGGGGACGGCGATGCCGAGGCGGTCTCCGTCGGGGTCCGTCGCCATGACCAGATCGGCGTTTTTCTTCTTCCCCAGAGCGAGGGCCATCTCCAGGGCGGCGGCTTCTTCGGGGTTCGGAAATTTGACCGTCGGGAACTCTCCGTCGGGCTCCCGCTGCTCGGGCACCGTGGTGACCGAGACCCCGAGCTCTCGAAACACCCGTTCGACCATCATCGCGCCGGTGCCGTGGAGGGGCGAATAGACCACCGAAAGCGTCTTGCCTTCTTTCTCGAGGAGGTCGTACCGGCACGCTGCGCGCTTGACCGCCTCGAGGTAGCGGTCGTCCATCCCCTTGTCAAGGTAGACCAACATCTCCTCTTTAAGGGCTTTTTCCTTCGTCGTGCGTTTGATGTCGTTCTTTACCTGCCGCACCTCATCGATAATCGCCGAATCGTGGGGCGGGATAATCTGGGCGCCATCGTCCCAGTAGACCTTGTAGCCGTTGTATTCCGGGGGGTTGTGGCTTGCGGTTACCACGATACCCGTAGACGCCTTGAGAAAGCGGACCGCAAAGGAGAGCTCGGGCGTCGGGCGCAATTCGGGAAAGAGGTAGGCCCGGATGCCGTTTGCGGCAAAGACCAGGGCCGTCTGCAAGGCGAAGTGCTCCGAATAGCGCCGGGAGTCGTGGGCTATTACCGCGCTCGGTATTCCCTCGGGGCCCCTGCGCCCTTCGGTAAGAACGTAGTTCGCCAAGCCTTGGGTCGCCCGTTGCACCGTAAGGCTGTTCATCCGGTTAAAGCCGCCGCCGATTACCCCCCGAAGACCCCCGGTTCCGAAGGCCAAGTCGGTGTAGAAACGATCGCCCAGCTCGTCCCAATCTTTCTTTTCGAGGAGCTCTTCGACTTCCTTTCGAAAGACCTCGTCTTTTTCCCGGTTTACGTAGGCTTCGGCGCGTTTCTGTACTTCTTCGTTCGTCATTATCCTTCCTCCTTCCGGATGAGCGTCAAAAGGTCATCCGGAGTATCGACGGTTGCTCCGGCCCCGTTGGACCTGAGCTCCTCGAGGGCGCGGAATCCCCAGGCGACCCCCACGGGGAACATTCCCGCACCCTTCGCCGTCTGAATATCGACTCCGGTATCCCCAACAAACATTATATGCTCCGGCGCAACGCCCAACTCTTCGGATATCGCGAGCGCGGAACTCGGGTCCGGCTTGTGGGGTATCCCCTCTTTTGCCCCGTGAACCACCGCAAAGGGCCACCGGCCGAAGAGCTTATCCACGACAATCTCGGTAATGCTATGCGTCTTGTTCGAGAGAATGGCCATCGGCATTCCCGTCTGTGTGAGGGTATCGAGAAGCCGAGGAATCCCGTCGTAGAGGCGGCTCTTGGCAATGGGATCGGTCTGATAAGCTCGTATCAGCTCGTTCAGGACCCGGTCGACGACCTCATCGCCGGTCTCCGGGGGAACGGACTTCTCCACGAGGCGTCGAAGACCCCACCCCACCCGGGACCGGGTCTCTTCGTAGGTAATCGGTCGAAACCCCTCCGGCACCAAGGCCGCGTTGGCCGCGGATTGAATATCCTCTAAGGTGTCGAGTAAGGTGCCGTCGAGATCGAAGAGAATCGCCTTGGTAAGCACACAGTGACGGTACTCGGCCGCCGTGGCGCCGTCAAGGAGTAGGCGGCGGGGACGAGAGGTGAAAGGCGAAGCGGCGTTCCATACCTACTACGAAGAACTATTCGGAGAGCGCTGGGCTCGACTCCTCCAAGCGATGCGGGAGGACCCGACGCACCTTTCTCTCTCTGTCGGGCTTTTGCAGCCCTACTACATCGACATTGCGTCTGTCGTCGCCGCCTCGGTGCTTCCGCTCCCTTCCGGTGGTGCGGTTCTCGACATGTGCGCCGCCCCCGGGGGTAAGACCTTGGTCCTCGCCCGACGCCTCGCTCTTGCCGGGGCCGGGCCCGGGGCCGACCCCGCCTTGACGGCCAACGAACGCTCCTCTGCCAGGCGTGCCCGGCTCCACCGGGTCCTAGACCTCCATCTGCCGCCGACGGCCCGGGAAAAGGTCCGGATTACCGGGCACGACGCGACCAAGTGGGGGCTTTACGAACGGGAAGCCTACGAGGCTATCCTCTGCGACGTTCCCTGTTCCTCGGAGCGGCACCTTGTCCAGGCGCCGGAGCATCTCGGTCGTTGGAGCCCGAACCGGATCCGTTCCCTCTCGTCCCAGGCCGTCGCCTTCTTGGCGGCGGGGGCGGATGCCCTGGGTCCCGGAGGCTACGTTCTCTACTCCACCTGCGCCCTGACCGAAAAGGAGAACGACGCGGTGGTCGCCCGGGTCCTGCGGCGCCGCCCCGAAATGTCGTCGGTACCGCCGGCAGAGCTGACGACGCCGGAGATCCCGGAGCTCTCCCCAGCGGCGGAGGGCACCCCCACCGGCGCCCGAGCCGGGGCCCCGGTCGGCGCGGCGACGACCTACGGCCGCCACGTTCTCCCGGACGCCGACGCCGGAGCCGGTCCCCTTTACTACGCACTTCTTCGAAAAGGCTTGCATTCCTCGCGCCGGTGATTACCATAAGGCGATGCCCACAGACCTAACATCTCGGCTGAACCCCGAGCAGCTTCGGGCCGTCACTACCATCGACGGCCCGCTTCTTATCCTCGCCGGGGCCGGCTCCGGGAAGACCCGAGTAATAGCCCATCGGATCGCCCACCTCTTGGAGCACGGCGTACCGCAGCGCTCGATCCTGGCCCTGACCTTTACCAACAAGGCCGCCCGGGAGATGCAGGACCGCATTAAAGCGCTGACGGGGAAAAAGCTGAGAGATCTCCACGTCTCGACCTTTCATGCTTTCGGCGCCTACCTTCTCCGGATAAACGCCCGGCTTTTGGGCTACCGGGAGAACTTTAGCATCTACGACCAGAGCGACCAACTCGCCCTCCTCCGCCGAAGCGCCGAAGAACTGTCGACCCCGATGGACGCCGGGGAGCTAAAGAGACTCCTCCATCAGTTCTCTCGACTACGAGCCGGGCTCGAGACCTGGGGCCCGGACACCGAGCCGTATCGGCCCCTCTTCGACGAGTACCGGGAGCACCTCAAGCTCCACAACGCGGTCGACTTCGACGACCTTATCGCCCTGCCAATCGAGCTCCTCGAGACCTCCCAGAAGACCCTCGCAGGAGTAGAAGAACGCTTCTCCTACGTCTTGGTCGACGAGTTCCAGGACACCTCGAAACAGCAATACCGCCTCCTCTGGCTCCTGACACAGAACAATCGCAACGTCTCCGTCGTCGGGGACGACGATCAATCTATTTATTCCTGGCGAGGGGCCGACTACAGCAACATCGAGCAGTTCGAAAAGGACTTCCCCGAGCGGCTCGAGATAAAACTCGAACAGAACTACCGCTCCAGCGAGACCATCCTCGAGGCCGCCAACGGACTGATCGCGAACAACCTGAATCGCAAGGGAAAGAAGCTCTGGACCGGAATCGCCGGGGGCTCTCGGATTAGCCTCTCCTTCCCGGAGGACGACCGGGAAGAGGCGGACCAGATCGCCCGGAGGATCAAGAACTTAAGTCAGCAAGAAGGCGTCCGGTACGACGAGGTCGGCGTTCTGGTTCGGACCAATTCCCTGACCAGGGTGATAGAAGAGGCGCTTCTAGCGAACAACATCCCCTACCGCGTTTCCGGGGGAAGCAGCTTCTTCGAGCGAAAAGAAGTCCGGGATTTGGTCGGTTACCTCCGACTCGTTGCGAACCCTGCCGACGAGGTAAGCCTCCTGCGGGTAATCAACACCCCCCGTCGGGGCATCGGGAAGAAGAGCCTCGAGACCCTCACCGAGTACGCCGAATCCTCCGGGGTCGGTCTCTACTCCGCGGTGGAGGCTATCGCCGAAGGGCATCATCCTACCCTTTCTGCCCGGGCCGCGGCGGACTTCGAGGGCTTTACCCGGCTCCTTGCCGACCTTCGGGAAGCCCTCTACCAGCCGAAGAACATGGCGAAGGCGATGGAGTGGCTCATCGACGAGATCGACTACTGGGGGCATATCGTCGGGGAGAACCAAGCCAACGAGCAGCTTGCAAAGTGGAAGTATCAAAACGCCCACTATCTGGTCGACACCATTCGCAACTACGAATCCGACCCGGATAACCTCGACCCGTCGCTCTTCGAGTTCTTAAGCCGGATAACCCTCCAGGGCCGGGACGACGACGAATCGACGGACAAGACGGGAAAGGTAAACCTGATGACCATCCACGCGGCGAAGGGCCTCGAGCACGAGGTGGTCTTCGTCGCCGGCGTAGAGGACGGCATAATCCCCCACGCCCGGGCGATCGAGGAGGACGAGAAGAACCTCGAAGAGGAACGGCGGCTCTTCTACGTCGCGGTAACCCGGGCGAAGAAGCACCTCTACCTCTCGGCCTGCCGGCGGCGCACCGTGATGCGGACCCTGATGGAGGCGATGCCCTCCCCCTTCTTAGAGGAGATTCCGGCGCACCTGATCGAAGAAGCCGCCCCGGAGGAAGTCGTAACCCCGGCGGAGGCCGAGGACTACTTCGGCGCCATGAAGGCAAAGTTTAGGGCCGGCGGCTAAACCC
>CAZTRQ010000059.1:0-14861 GCA_964616245.1 uncultured Spirochaetaceae bacterium
GGTGACGGTCTTTGGGTTGATAGCCTTAGCGCCGGCGCGGCCGGCAGCGCGGTTAGATGCGCCCGCCGAAGGAGAAGGTGAAGACCGGGTAATTCTCGACGGCGTTCCACGCAAGGTCGAAGCCCACCGCCGGGAAGGTGACCCGGCTTAGGTAGAGCCGGGCGCCGCCGCCACCTCCGTGGTAGACCGCATCGGCATCTCCGAGATAACCACCCTCGTAGAAACCGAGAAGGGTGATGATCCCCCATCGGAGGCGAAACAGTGGAAGCTCGTAGAGAACCTCCTGAGAAACGTAGCTATCTTGCGAAACCGTGCCCGGCGTAAGCGTGCGCTGTGTCGGTTGCCCCCCGAGGCGCGGCCTAAGCAGAAAGGGCCTTTCTCCGTATTCGCTTCGGACGCCGAGCCCGAGGCGATGCGAGCCGGCAACCAGAACGTTCCTCGTCGCGGCGACGGCAACGCCCCAGCCGGACTCGATAGGCGTCGCTTCCCCGGAGACCTGGAGAGTGTACCCGCTTTCGAAGAACTCCTCCGGCTCGGTACGGCTAAGGCCGACCTCGGTGGTGTAGGTGACGAATCCGTAGCCACCCTCGCCGACGATATCCGGCTCCCCGCTGTCGGTTACCTCTATGTACCGATAGTCTGCGCCGGCACGGACCGAGAACCCGTCCGCAAACCGATACCCGACGGAGCCCCCGGCACTGACCTGGTTAGCGGAGTAGGTCCACCTATTCCGGTAGGCTGGGTCAGCCGTCTCCACGTCTTGGCGGCCCGCGTTGACCGAGGTTGCGAGAAGCCAGTCGGACCCAAAGAGTGCGGGGTCGCTGTAGACGAGGAGCCCGCCGAAGCCGTCGCTTGCGTAGGTTCCGCCGGCGATTAGTTGCTTGTTGTAGCCGAGGAGATTTCCCTCGAATACGAAGAGCCCACCGGTAAACCCGGAGGAGCCCGAAGCGAAGAACGGGATGGGGACGATGCTCCACCGCTCCTCGACGGTGACGAGGACTGCGACCCCGCCGAGGTCACCGGGAACCGGTCTCGATTCGATTTCCACGCTGGAGAAGAGTCCGAGTGATTTTAGGTCGTCCTCCATCTCCTCGGCCGTCTGGGCGTCGAAGCGATCGCCGGGCTGCGCTGCCACGGCCGTGCGGAGTACAGTCTCCTTGGTGCGTCGGTTTCCCTCGAAATCGATAGACGCGATCCTGCCGTAGGTCGGCTCTGCCGAAACCGGCACGGCTACCAGACTAAGTCCGGCGACAAAGCAGAGCAAAAAAACAAACGAAGCGATTCGCACCGTGTCCATACCGGCGGTGATTGTGCCGCGATAATGAATTCTCGGCAAGGCCGAAGTCGGTACGTCGGCTCCCGGGCCCCGGCTTCCCCGTTTCCCTGCCTTGACCCTCTTAGCTTTTGCGTCGTATAACGGGCGAAATACGGTCAAATCATCGTGCGCGTACGTTACTCTCAAACAGATAAAGGTAAACTCGTTAAGCAGGCGGAAATCTACACCGCCGACGAGCATGGAATTCGCACCCAGCATATCGACCCGGATGCCCTAAAGATTATCCGGCGCCTCCGGCAGTCTGGGCACGCGGCCTATATCGTCGGTGGCGCGATCCGGGATCTCTTGGTCGACCGGACGCCGAAGGATTTCGACGTTTCGACCGACGCACCCCCGGGGCGGATTCGCCGCCTCTTTCGGAATTCCCGGGTCATCGGGCGACGGTTCAAGCTGGTCCATATCTTCTTCGGCGATAAAATCATCGAGGTCTCGACCTTTCGAGCCCGGTCCTCCGGCGGGTTTAACCCGGTCTACGGCGAGCTCGAGGAGGATGTCCACCGCCGCGACTTTTCGGCGAACGCTCTCTACTACGATCCCGCAGACGAGACGATTCTGGATTTCGTCGGCGGGGTCAAGGATATTCGAAAGCGGCGCCTGGAGTCCGTTATTCCGATGGAGGAAATCTTTACCGAGGATCCGGTTCGGATGGTCCGGGCGATCAAGTACTCCGTTATCGCCGGGTTGCGACCGACGAAGCAGCTGCGGCGTCAGATGCGGCGGCAGTCGGAGCTCCTCGAGGACTGTCCTACCTCCCGTCTTACCGAGGAGAGTCTCAAGATTCTTCTCTCCGGCAGCGCCAAAGGGATTTTCGAGGAGCTCCTCGAGTACGACCTCCTACGCCACTTCTTGCCCCAGATCGCCCGGCTCCTCGGCGACCGGGACTACCAGTTCTACCGAGAGGCCTTCTTCAAGCGCCTCGGACAGCTCGATCAGGCGAAAGCACAGGGAGAGGTCACCCGGCCGGTGGCCCTGGCGCACCTTCTTGCCGACTTTGTCTTTTTGGTTTCTCAACTCGGGCAACAGAAGCGAATACCCTTCAAAGAGGCCTTTACCGAGGCGAAGCACGTTATCCGTCCCCTTACCCCGCCAAACGCGGACATCGAGGCGGCCTTGGTGCTCTTGATGCGGAGAAAGAAAAAGTACCGGGACCACGGAACCTTGTGAACCCGCCGCAAGGCGGCTGCTTAGCCTTCCATCTCGGCGATAAGCTCGTCGGCTTTTTCCGAGTAGTCGGGGTCCCGCTCGACGGTCTCGTCGAGGTAGCGTATGGCGGCATCGAAGCGGTTGTCCGCGAAGGCGTTGACGCCTAAGGCGTAGTAGGTCAGAGCCGGCTCGGCACCCCGGGCAAGGGCCTGATTATAGTAGTACTCCGCCAAGCTGTGGTTACTGTTGTCGTAGTTGATCAGCCCGAGGTAGTAGTGGGGAACGAAGCTGTCCTCCCGGAGCTGCAACGCCTGGACAAAGACGGATTCCGCCTCGACCATCTGTCCCCGGTCGTAGTGGTCGATTCCATCCTCGACCAGTCTCCGGAACGATCTCCTCTCGGCGACGTACTCGCCGAAACGCTCCAGAACAAACTCGTCGTTGAGCCACCTGAGAACCTCTTGCTCGATGTTTTCTTCGTTTTCTTGCTTCGTCGCCCGGGGCTCGAGGGAGCTAATCGTGTCCCAGAGAATCCGGTTGATGTCCCGATTCGGGGCGTTTACCAAAAAGGAGACCACGCCCCAGGCCTGAGGGTAGAACACGTCTATCCGGCGCCGGGCCTCATCCACGTCCATGGTGAGCATCTCGCGCAGGGGAATCGGGTCTACGCCCGCGGTTCCGTCGAGGACGCTCTGGAGCGTCTCCAACCAGGAGAGGTTCTCCCGGTACACCACGGTCTGGATTTCGTCGTCGTATTCTGATTGCTCGAAGAACACCGCGAAGCCTTCCCGGAGCCAGAGGGGAGGATTGGCTACAAAGGCCCGCAAGAATTGAACGAAACCTTGATGGCTCAAAGAGAGATCGAAGCTCTCGCCTTCGGAATAGAAGCCCACGAGCTCGCTTCGGGCAAGGTCGGAATAGTGGAGGTAGGTAAAGTCGTCCCGGGATTCGTTTATGACCCGACGGAGGTAGCGATCGAAATCCGTCCTCTGCTGGAAGATCCTGACGTTGAGCTTCGCGGTAAGACGATCGGGATCGAAGCGAAAGTACTCGTTGTAGAGCCTCATCATCGCTTCGAGCTTGAGCGCCGTTTCCTCCGCGTGATTCCGGCTTACCTGGGATCGTACTCGATAGTGGTCGCTTGCGTGCTCAAAAAACTGCCCGTCCTGAGCGACGGCGGACAGAGCGACGAGGCAAAGCACGAGTGCAACGAACGGACGTTTGGGCATTGTCGGTCCTCCCTGACCATAGTATCGGCAGCTATTTCTATACGTCAAATGCGATTTTAGCCGGAAATATCCTCGATAACCACGTTGAGCTCCCGGATAAAGATCCCGGTGTACTTCTCGAGCTTATCGATGGTGTAGTCCTGGAGGCCATGAACCGTCGAGGGTACTTCGCTTCCGAAGGGAATCGAGACGTGCACCAGAAGCCGGTATCCCGTCGGCTCGTTTCGTACCGTCACCTTACTAATCCGAACATCCGGGGCGTACTCCGCGACGCAGTGCATAATCATCTGGGTAAGGGCGGCTTGAGAGATTGATACCGATCCTCGACTCGAGAACACGGGACGGACCACCGTCTTCTCGTAGAGCTTAGGGTTCTGCATGAGCCCCATTCCCCGCTTCAGAAGAATCTTGACCGATTCGGCGACAATCCGGGGGTAGTTTCGCCGGACCTCTACCGAGGGCACGGGAATAACGTGGCTCCCGTGGGAGGCGCGGTGGGTCATCGCCGTTTTGATCTCCTCCGCGGTGGCGATATCCTCTATCTGGACGATCTTGTGGGGGGAGGGGAGCTTGAGAGCCTCGGCTATCTTGACGACCATTCGGTCGGAGGTCCCGATGATAAGGATGCGACGAAAGCGCTCTCGCTCGAGGACGTTACGCACCTTACGGCGGTGGTCCTTGTCGGTAAAGAGGGCGGTCTTAACCGCGCTCAGGTAGGCGGTCTCCCGCTTGGCCGAGCGCCCGGCGATAATCTTCTGGTCCCGTATCAACAATCCGTCGTCGATGGTCAGGTCGATGTTGTACTTGTCGATGATAAGCCGTGCCCGGAAGCTCTTGCCGGTCCCGCTTTTTCCTACCAGTGCGAAAACGCGAATTCTTCGGAAGGGCCACAGGACGCGGGCGACACCTGGTTTCATCGTTCTAATGTAGTGCGAATGGTGCCTTCGAATCGACGAAATTCCGCGAGAGATTCGGCCGTCTCTTCTCCGAAATAGCTTTCGACCACTCGGAGAAACCGCGACGGCGGTGGGGCCCAGATTAGCTCGCACCCGAAGAAGGCATCCGAGGCCTCCGGGACGACGGCAACCGCGTGGAGATAGTAGCCCGCCCCCAACAGCGGAGGGCCGCCGTACTTCCTGTCCCCGGCGAGGGGGGCGCCGCCGGCCGCCGCATGGGCGCGGATCTGGTGGGTAAAACCGGAACGGATAACAAAGAGACAGAGGGTGAGGGCCCCATCGGAAGCCGCGGCCAGGGGATGGTACGCGGTCTCGGCGGGGCGGCCTTTAGGGCGTACCAGGCTGACGCGGCGCTTCTTGTCCCGGGTAAGGGGGAAGTCCCAACGCCCCGGTGCCTCGAGCTCCCCGCCGACGATTCCGAGGTAGAGCTTCGAAAGCTCGCCTGCCTCTTGCAACTCCGTGAACCGCCGGGCTCCGTGGAGGCTCTTGGAAAAGAGGATGAGGCCGCTGGTGTTTCGGTCCAGGCGGTGGAGGGGCCCCGGGCGAAAGCTCAGGGAGTCTTGCGCCGCCACCGCGAGCCCGGGGGTGACGGCCTCCTCCAGAGAGCCCTCACCGATCGTCGGGGTTCCGGCGGGTTTGGAGAAGGCGGCGAGGTGCTCGTTCTCCCAGACCGCCTCGACACGGGGTGTCGAAACGGGCGTTGGCGCTCTTTCGGCTCTCGTTCCCGCGATGTCGTCCGGGTCCCCGCCGGCAAGGGCAATCCGGTCGCCGGGCTCGACCCTGTAGGCTCCCTTTCTCGGCCTGCCGTTGACTCGAACGTGGCCGAGACGAAGCTCCCGGTGGATATGGCTAAGTGGGGCCTGGTGCCAGAGTCGGCGGAGGATTCGGTCGAGGCGACGGCCGGCGTCGTTCTCGCCGGCGATAACTTCCATGGAACCCCTATTCTGTCACGCCGCGGGTCTCTTGACAAAGCGGCCGGCCGGTCTAAACTCGACAATCATGGACGGGGTATCCCTCTCCGATTTTTTTAACGGCCCGGTCTTTCTGTCGGCCTTTTTCAGTTGGTTCTTTGCCCAGGTTCTCAAGACGGTTGTCGAGTCCCGCTACAAGCGAGGTGGGGTCTACCAGGATGTCTTGGCTTCCCTCTTCTGGAAGACCGGCGGGATGCCGTCGAGCCATTCCGCTCTGGTTACCGGTTTAGCCACCGCGATAGGGTTCGAGCACGGTGTGAGAACGCCCCTCTTTACCCTTTCGGTCTTCTACGGAATTTTGATTATCCGGGATGCGTTGGGGGTCCGCCGGTCCGCCGGCCTCCAGGCACGGGCTCTCAACCGCCTCGGGGCACAGCTCTCTTCTCGTCACGGCCTCGAGTTCGAAAGCGTAAAAGAAGTGAGCGGACACACCCCGAGCGAAGTCTCGGTTGGAATACTCCTCGGTTTCTTTTTGGCCGTCGCCTTCTGCACCCTCTGATGATCTCGTACCGGAAGAGGCTCTTCGGAAGCGCCGCTATCGCGGTGGTTATGTATCTCTCCTCGGTGTTTTTCCTTGGAAACGCCGGGGAGATGGCCGGGCAGGGGCAGCTCTGGTCGGGCTACTACACCCTTCTCGTTCCCGACCGTTACGGGGAGGCGCCGGTCCTCGACCGCCTCGAAGCGGCAGGTTTCACCGAGGTCGTGACCGAAAGTCGCACGACGGTCCGGGTAACGGCGTTCAGTCATCTCGAGAGAGTGCCTCTTTCCGAGCTCGACGACCGCCTCGAGGCGGAAGACCCCCGATTCGACCCCTACATGCGTCGCCTGCCCCGGTACTTCCGGGCCGAGGGAATCCAGAACGGCTACCGTCTCTTTTACCTCCCGGCGTCCGGGGGCATCGTCGGTACTGCCATTCGCCTCCGCCGGGCCTTCCCGGAGGAGGTGGAGGACTGGTTTCTCGCGGATTTCGCCGGAGTCCACCGGTGGGTCGCGGTCTTCGGAGTCTTGGCGTTCTCGGTGGTCCTCACCGTCCTCGCGAAGGGCCGCCGTCTGGGAACGGCGGCAATCTGTATCCCCTGGGTCCTCGGAAGCCTCTCCCACGGCGGGGTTTGGCCGGCGTATGCCGCATCGGTGTCTATCGGTGGCTACCTTCTTCTTACCTCTCTCACGAGGCCGAGAGGGCTCATCACGGTCACCGGTGTCGGAGCTATTCTGCTCCCCTCCATTCTTGTTCTCCAGTTGGACGCCATTTCTCCCCGCTCCGGTGCCGCTGCGCTGGGTGCGACCCTCTCGGTAGTACTCCTTTCGTGGCTTCTCAGTCGTCGGAGGCGGGCCGGCAAAGACCATCCCCTCTTTGCGCCGCTGCGCATTCTTCCGAGGTCTCCCGGCGAAGAGGGGAGGCGGCTCCGGCGGTTACTTCCCCTGCTTCCCGGTCTGCTCCTCCTCGGCGGCACTCTGGCGCTCCTTCCCCTCGGACGGGATATTCGGGTGCCGTCGCCGGCCCCGCTTGTCGAACCGGTTCTCGAGGCGGATGCCGCATCCGCTCCGGGCACCCTGAGAGAGTTGTGGACCGTCTCGAGAGGCGACGAGCTGCCCAACCTCAGCGACTTCTTCGCCCACGTCGCCTACCAAGAGGGGTTTTCCTTCGGAGCGGAGTTTGCCTTCCCGAGCGCTGCGGCGCCTCTTACCTTGGTAGAGATTAGGGAGGAGGAGGGAAGGCTCGTCGAAGGCACCCGTATCGCCGCCGACTACGGGCTGGAATGGATCGAGGAAACCCTCGATTCTGTGCCGAGTGGATCAATAGAACGACTTCTGTTACAACAACCGACTTCAACAGGGGTTGTAAATACTCCACTCAGCGGTTTATACTCACGATCATCTCATCTAATAACTTACGGCGTCGTTTTGTTAGTTGCGTACTCGCCAATACTGATCGGCGTTTTGATCCTCCGCTTGCGCGGTGCCCGTGCCCGCGGCAGCAGATCTACCCTAGGGAGACTCAATAATGGGCTTGCTCCGTACGTTCCCGAAAGGGGGAATTCATCCATATGAACGAAAAGAGGCCACACGGTCGAAGGCAATCTGGAATGCCGTAATACCGTCCGAGTGCATCGTCCCGCTCCAGCAGCACATCGGCGGTCCCGCCGAGGCAGTTGTCGGAGAGGGGGATACCGTCCGGGAAGGCATGCTTATCGGCAAGGCCTCCGGCTTCGTAAGCGCGAACATTCACTCACCCATCCCGGGAACCGTCAAAGAGATCCGAGAGATCTACTTGCCCAACGGCGTAAAGACTCCGGCACTGGTTATCGCCCTCGAGGGGGAGTTCGACCGCCTGGGAAAAAACCCGGAGCCCCGGGACTACTCCTCCCTGTCGGCCAAAGAGCTCTTGGGTGCCGTCCAGGAGGCGGGAATCGTCGGAATGGGAGGGGCGACCTTTCCGACCCACGTCAAGTATACCCTCCCGAAGGGCGCCAAGGCCGATGTCCTTATCCTAAACGGAACCGAGTGCGAGCCCTACCTGAGCGCGGATCACCGGTTGATGGTGGAGACGACCGACGGGGTGCTCCAGGGGCTTGCGATCGCCCAGCGCATTCTCGACACCGAGCGGGTTGTCGTCGGCATCGAGGAGAACAAACCCGACGCAATCAAGAAGATGCGACAACGGGTGTCTGCCCTCGGTCTTCCCTTCGAAGTTATCTCCCTAAAAATTAAGTACCCCCAGGGCGACGAGAAACAACTGATAAAGGCCATAACCGGTCGAGAGGTTCCCTCCGGTGGGCTGCCGATCGACATCGGAACCGTTGTCTCCAACGCCGGCACCCTGAACGCCATTTACGAAGCGGTGGCCTTCGAGAAGCCGCTTATCGAACGGGTGCTTACGGTTACCGGTGGCGCCATCAGAAATCCCGGGAACCTCAAGGTGCGCATCGGAACCCCCTTCGGGGAGCTCATCGAGGAGTGCGGCGGGTTCTCCCAAATCCCGGAGAAGATTATCGCCGGAGGGCCGATGATGGGCCTCGCGGTCTACGACCTCGATACGCCGGTAACCAAGGGAACCAGTGGCATACTCTGTTTGACACCCCAGGAAGTAAACAAGGGAGCTCAGACCGCCTGCATTCAGTGCGGCCGCTGCGTCCGGGCTTGTCCGATCGGCCTCGAGCCGACTACTCTGTACAAACTAATCGAGCACGAATCCTACGGCGACGCCCTTGCCGAGGGCCTTATGGACTGCCGTGAGTGTGGTTGTTGCGGCTATATATGCCCGGCCCACATTCCTCTGGTTCAGGGCTTGCGAATCGGTAAGCGCATTGCCCGGAAGAAAAAACTTAAGGTACCTGCATGAGCGAAGAACAGCAACTGGAGAAGGTCCAGGAGCAGATCCGGGTAACCAGCTCACCACAGTATCACGACGAGGCGTCGACCCCCCGAATAATGTGGGCCGTAACCGCGTGTTTGCTGCCGGCGGCTGCCTGGGGCGTCTACGCCTTCGGCGTCTATTCCCTCTGGGTAATGATGATGGCGACCGCGGCGGCGGTTGGAACCGAAGCCCTCTTTGCCCGGGCCCTCGGCCGGAGCACTCTGCACGACGGGA
The DNA here is from genome assembly GCA_964616245.1 of uncultured Spirochaetaceae bacterium. GTDB lineage: Bacteria > Spirochaetota > Spirochaetia > DSM-27196 > PWMO01 > CAYPUT01. The sequence goes on from CAZTRQ010000059.1 coordinate 9,228, forward strand.
GCGCCGTATTAACGGGTCTTCTGGTAGGCATGAATATGCCTCCGGAAATCCCCGTGTTCATACCCGTCGTTGCCTCGGTCTTTGCCATTGCCGTGGTCAAGTGGACCTTCGGCGGTCTCGGCAACAACTGGATGAACCCGGCTCTGGCCGGCCGTGTCTTCGTCTTTTTCTCCTGGACCGGGGAGATGACGAGCTGGACCTACCCCCGAATGCTGGGGGTAGCCGACGGCACCTCGGCAGCCACCCTCCTCGGACGCGTCAAATCCGGCGTTGTCGAAACCGGAGGCTCGATCGGGAGTCCGATTCGCTACGTGGAAAGCAGCGGCTTTCCACGAACCGCTACCGATGCCCGGGTTACCGAATGGCTCAATAGCGGTTTTCTCGGAGATCTTGGAATCCGACTCCCGGAAGGCTACATCGATCCCTTTATCGGGAATATTCCCGGGAGTATCGGAGAAGTCTCCGCCCTGCTGCTGCTGGTAGGAGCGGTCTACCTCTTTGCGAAAAAAATTATCACCTGGGAAATACCGACGGGTTTCTTCCTGGTCTTCGCCGTCTTTTCTTGGACCTTTGGGGGCCTCGTCTACGGAACCGGCCTCTTTACCGGGGATGTCCTCTTCCACATTCTCGCCGGCGGCTTTATGCTCGGGATCTTCTACATGGCGACCGACATAGTGACCTCGCCTATGTCGAGCTCCGGTATGCTGATCTACGGTGCCGGGATCGGGCTTATGACCTTCCTGATCCGCTTCTACGGTTCGTTTCCCGAGGGCATCTCCTTGGCCATAATCTTAATGAACATATTCACTCCGATTATCAACCGATACACCAAGCCGCGTCGCTACGGTCTCGCGTCCGGGAACACGAAGGAGGACTGAGATGGGCGGCGAAACGACAAAAGCAGAGAAAGGGAAGGGCGCTCCGGAGACTCTTTCCGGCATTGGGCTGCGGTTGGCGGTTATCTGCACCGTCGCGGCTCTTATCCTGGCCTTGGTTAATTCGGTAACCGCACCGGTAATCGAGGCGAACCGGGCGAGGGCGCTTCAGGAAGCCCTCTCGCAACTGGTGGGGGATGCCCCGGTGGGAGAGCGTCAAAGCGTTCCCGAGGAAGAGAGCGAGGTTGTCCAGGGCTACTATCCTGTAGACGGAGGAAGCGAGGGCTACATTCTCGAGCTCGTCGGAGGTGGGTACGGCGGCGACATGCAGATCCTCGCCGGGTTTCGCCCCGACGGAGAGGTCTTTGCAGCAAAGCTGATGCAGAACACCGAGACCCCGGGCTTGGGAAAGGAAGCCGAACGGCCTAGCTACATGGAAAAATTTGTCGGCCACGGAGGCGACGACCCAGTTCCGACGGGGGCAAGCCAACTCGAACCGGAGGAGGCCGACTCGGTTTCCGGCGCCACCCTAACCTTTATCGGAATCGCCCGGGCCTTGGAAACCGGTAGTCAGTTCGTCGCCTCAGGAGGTGTCTCCCGATGAAAGAGTTCGCAAAGGGGTTCATGAAAGAGAACCCGATATTCGTGATGGCCCTCGGGCTCTGCCCCGCCCTCGCGGTTTCTACCCGGGTGGTAAACGCCCTGGGGATGGGAGCCGGCGTTATCTTCGTCCTCGTCGGCTCCAATATCGTCGTCTCCCTCTTAAAGGACTACATACCTCAGAAGGTGCGAATACCGTCTTACATCGTCATTATCGCGAGCTTTGTGACCATCGTCGATCTGACGATGACCGCCTATATCCCGGCGGTCGCCGCGAGCCTCGGGGTGTTTCTTCAGTTGATCGTCGTAAACTGCGTCATCCTCGGCCGGGCCGAAGCCTTCGCCGCTCGCAACAACGTCGGCACCTCGGTCCTAGACGCCCTCGGAATGGGTCTCGGGTTTACCCTCTCGCTTACCATTATCGCCCTTATCCGAGAGCTCTTGGGTAACGGCACGATAACCGTCTTCGCGATGGGGTCCTTCGACGGCGTGGTAAGGATTCCGGTACTCTTCGACTCGCCGGTCCGCATTATCTCTCTAGCCGCCGGTGCCCTCCTTGTCGTCGGCTATCTGATGGCTTTCTTCAATTGGTACACCGAGCGCGCCCAGGCGGCCGAAGAGCGCCATAGGCGAGAATCGGTGGTTCTCCCGGAGCCCGCGATTGCCGGAACCACGGCCTCGGCGTCCAACGCTTCGACCGGAGGTGCATCGTGACCTACATCGGCATCATCATCACCTTTGTCTTCGTTAATAACTTTATCCTGACACAGTTTTTGGGGCTCTGCCCCTTTATCGGGGTGTCGAAGAACGTCGAATCGGCGGTCGGAATGGGCTTTGCCGTTACCTTTGTGATGTCCCTGGCGTCGCTGACGACCTGGGCGATCTACAACTGGCTCCTGATTCCCTTCGGGATCACCTTCTTGCAGACCATCACCTTTATTCTGGTTATCGCCGGACTCGTTCAGCTTGTCGAGATGGTCATCCAAAAGATCTCCCCGCCCCTCTACCGGGCCCTGGGAATCTACCTTCCGCTGATTACGACAAACTGCGCCGTTCTGGGTATCGCGCTGATCGCGGTCCGGAACGAGTACAACGCAATCGAAAGTTTCGTGGCCGGGTTCGCAGCAGGGCTTGGATTCCTCCTCGCTATTCTTTTGATGTCGACCCTCCGGGAAAAACTGGACCGGGAATCGGTTCCCAAGTACTTCCGGGGAACGCCGATCGCCTTTATTACCGGCGGTCTGATGGCTATGGCTTTTATGGCCTTCGACAAAGCCCTTTTGAGCAACCTAATAGGATAGAAATATGGCGTTTCAAATAATTATCGCGTTCGTCGTCGTCGGTGCCCTCGGTGCCCTCCTCGGTATCGGGCTGGCATTCGCCTCCCGTGTCCTTGCCGTTCAGAAGGACGAAAAGGTCCAAGAGGTGGAGGAGGCTCTCCCTGGGCTCAACTGTGGCGCCTGCGGCTACGCCGGGTGTGCCGCCTACGCCGAGGCCGTCGCGAACAACGGTGAGGTGCTTACCCTCTGCTCCCCCGGGGGAGCGGAAACCGCAAAGAAGCTCGGAAGCATTATGGGGCAAGACGTCGACGTCTCGGGCGGCAAAATGGTAACTCAGGTGCATTGCCGCGGCGGCCGGGATGTCTCGGAGTACGAGTTCGAGTACCACGGGATGACCGACTGCAACGCCCTCTACCTGCTCTACGGCGGAGACAAGGTCTGCAAACAGGGGTGTCTCCAACTCGGAAGCTGCATTCGTGTCTGTCCCGTTGACGCCATTAGCTACGACGACGAGGGAAAGGTCTGGGTCGACCGGGATATATGTATCTCCTGCGGGAAGTGCGTAGACATCTGCCCCACCGGCGTAATGAAATGGGTGCCCTACGATGCCGACTACATCGTGGCGTGCAACAATAACGACATCGGGAAAAAGGTCCGGAAGTACTGTAAGGTCGGCTGTATCGCCTGCAAGATCTGCGAAAAGCAGTCTCCGGAAGGCGGATACGTCGTCGAAGACAACCTTTCGACTCTCGATTACGACCAAGCCGGCGAACGAACCAAGGCAGCCAAGAAGTGCCCTCCGAAATGCATTATCCGGACCGATGCGCCTTTACAAACGCCGGAGCCGGAAGTACAATCCGCCCAAGCTGCCTCCTCAAGTCAGCCTGGTGAGTAACATCACCCCCCATAGGGGTCCGCATGAACCGGGTCAACCTCATCTTTGGTACGGTCAACAGCCAGCCAATCGGTGCCGACCACGACGACATAGAAGACACATACCAGCGCTGTTATAAGCCTTTCATCCGGGCGCTATACAACGCCCCCCGGGTCCGCGCCACCCTCTACTATTCCGGCGCCCTCCTGCAATGGCTCGAGCAGCACCATTCGGAGTTTATCGACGTCCTGAGCGAGCTCCTCGGCCGACGGCAGGTGGAAGTTCTCGGGAGCGGATTTTACGACCCTATTCTCGCCATTATTCCCCGGGCGGATCGTCTCGGACAGATCGAGCGGATGACGACCTACCTCCGGAAGCTCTTCGGCCGGCGGCCGCGGGGTCTTTGGGTTACGGAACAGGTCTGGGAGCCCTCGTTTCCCTCGCTCCTCCGGACCAGCGGAATCGACTACACCTTCCTCGACGCCGACCTCTTTAGCTCGGTGGGATTGAACGGATCGAGTCTCTGTACTCCCTGCATTACCGAGGACGAGGGCAAGACCGTCGTCGCCTTTCCCTTCTTCCGAGAGATCGAGCTCGGCGACGGCACCTTGACCGACGGCGCGGAGCTTCCCCGGCGCCTCGAGGAGTGCAGCTCCGAAAACGACGAGGCGGTCGTCTCCATCTTTCTCGAGGGCGAAAAAATGGCTCTCGACGGTGTAACCGACGACGAGATGGGCAACTGGTTCCGCCGCTTCTTCGACGCCCTCGACGCGAATCGAGACTGGATAACGACCCGGCTCCCGACCCGCTACCTCCGGCAGGCAACCCCTCGGCAGCGCTGCTACTTCCCGACCACCTCCTTTCGCCGGAAGTACCTGGAAAGCGTCGAGGGCAAGGGCTCCGGGTCCGGGCTCTCCGGCGTCTTTCGCCACGTCCTGGTTCGGTACCCCGAGAGCAACCTGATGTACGCCAAGATGCAGTATACCCACGTCTTGGTGAATCAGATTCGCGGGGACAAGTACCGGAAACAGCTCGCTCGGGAGGAGCTCTGGAAAGGGCAGTGCCACAACGCCTACTGGAACGCAGGAATCTACCGGAGTAGCCTCCGGGGAACGGTCTACGCCGCCCTTATCGACGCCGAGCGGGTAACCCGGGAGCAGGGCATCTTTAGCCCCTCGATCGTCCACGTCGACTTCGACATGGACGGGCTGACGGAGTACCTTTACCAAGGACAAGAGATAAACGCCTACGTTCATCTTCGGGGCGGTATGCTCTTCGAGCTCGATTACCTCCGGTCACCCTGGAACTACGCCGACACATTCGCTCGATACCCCGAGTTCTATACCCCGAACGGGGACGGCCGACCTGGTTTCTTCGACCGCTACCTCCGGCGCTGCTTTGTCGACCACGCCTTTTCTCCAATCGGAGACTTCGGCGACTTTCAAAATGCACGGAAAGCTAATTGCGACGGGTTCCCGGAGACAGTCTATCGGATTGAGCGGTTCGACCGGGACAAGCACGAGTTAGCCCTTACCGCCCACCGGAGAAGTCCGGTCTACGTCGTCGAGGCGGCACCGGACCAATCGGCCACGCCGGAGGCTGCGACCGCGGGCGCCGACGCCCGGGGGGCCGAGCTCTCGTTAGTAAAGATCTACCGCTTTACCAAAAACGCGGTCACCGTAACCTACCACCTCGAGGCGGGGGATCAAGGTTTCGCCGGCACCTTCGCCACGGAGCTAAACCTTGCGCTTCCGGCGCCGGACAGCAATCAGGCCCGGGCCACCATTTTCCGGGACGGGAAACGGAGCGAGACGCTCCGGGACGAGAAGACCACGTCGTCTTCGGTTACCTTCGTGGAGATCCAGGACTTTGCTCGGAGCGTGCTGTTGCAGTTGCGCTCCTCGCAGAACAGCGAGCTGTGGAGTATGTCCCTCGAAAGCCTCGTGCAGGGAGAGGAAGGGCCGGAGCCGGTCTACGAAGGGCGCTGTTTCGTGCCCCAATGGCC
>CAZTRQ010000060.1:0-1638 GCA_964616245.1 uncultured Spirochaetaceae bacterium
CCTCTTCTACCGGCTCGGGGTCCGGGGGCTCAGGGGTCTGTACGACCGGTTGTTCCGGTTCTTCCGGCGCCTGTTCCGGTGCGGAAGCACAGGAGCTTATGACAACGGCAAGGATCATCAATAGTAGCACTTTCAAGACGTGGTTTTTCGGCATGTTTCCCTCTCCAAGGTGGTTTCGTCAATAGTAGGCATTCCGACCGCGGTATTCAACTTGTTTTTCGACAACAGAAATCGAGCTGATGCGCTATGACGACAAGTCGGTTCTGAGAAAGCTGATGCTCTCGGGTGTCGATCCACCTCTTTAGGGCCCTCGAGGAAAGCTCTATTCCTCGCCGCCGACGCTCTTCTTCGAGCCGAGAATCTCTGAGGACGGCGGTGACCGCGCGATCGATAGTTCCCAGAAGCCAGGTAATCAATATTTGTTCTTCGGGGAGATACCCTTCGGGTCCCGGCGCGACAACCCAGTCGCTGCTTCCGGCAGCCAGCAGCCCGAACCCTGCGTCCGGCAGGGCCGAGAGAATCCGTCGCCCGGATTTGGCACCACCGTGCCCTTCTCCGGTCAGCATTCTACTGTCCATCGCCAGGTGGTAGGCCCGCAGCACATCCCGGTCCGCATCGACCGATTCGGTCGACTGAAACACGGTAAGTCCATCGAAGGTAATCGTCGCGTAAAAGATGCCCCGGGGCTCGAGAAGGCTTCCAATCTTCGCGAGGCTTTCGTCCGCCGGCAGAATGTCGAGGACGGCGTTCGCCAGGACCGTGTCGAAGTTTCCGTTTACCGAGTCGAGGGTGTCACTCTGGAATCGCACCTCCCAGCCCTCCGGGAAACGGCGCTTGTCCGCCATCGACCGAAGGGCTGGATCCGGCTCGATACCGGTATAGTCGAGGGGACCAGGAATGCCCCAGGCGTCGAGGCGACTCAGCATCGTCCCGGTTCCGGCGCCGATTTCGAGTACTCTCCGTCGTCCGTCCCCGAGAGCCTCCGCGAAGCGACTCCAGACCCGCTGGTTGATCGATCGGTCGTCTACGATGCGTTTTGCTTCGAGGTAGTGCTCGAAGGGGACGTTTTCCATCAGTGCTGCTCCATCAGAAAAGATTCGACGACCGAAACCGTGTCTTCCCAGGCAACACAGGGGGCGAGACCGCCGGCGCGGCCCATCTGCGCAGCGAGGTTCGGCTCCTTTAAGAAACGCAGGAGAGCGTGGCGAATCGACGCCGGCTTCCCGGGATCGACCAGAAGTCCCGTCCCCCCCTCTTCTACGACTTCCGGCCCCGCGCCGCCCCGACCGGCGAGAACTGCCAGGCCGTACCGCTGGGCCTCGGCGTAGACCATACCGTAGCCTTCGTAGAACGAAGGAACGGCAAGCACGTCGTGGGAGCGGTAGAGGCGGCGGAGCTCGTCGTCTTCGACCCGGCCGAGAAGGCGCACGTCGCAGTCCGCTTCGATCCGACGAATTGCCCGCTCGACCCGACGGCGGTATGGCGGATCCATGTCGAGACCGCCGGCAATCGTCAGGCTGAGCTGTCGGCGCTCTTCGGTCCTCAATGTGCCGATCGCTCGGATAAGAGGGAGAACCCCCTTTCGGGGGATGACGTTGCCGACGAAGAGGAGACGGAGGCCCGGGGCCCGGGGGCCTC
>CAZTRQ010000060.1:1738-14846 GCA_964616245.1 uncultured Spirochaetaceae bacterium
CCGGGGCTGGTGCCGGGGGGCGCCACCACGCCGGGGAAGTGGCTCCGGGAGGACTCTCCTTCGAGAAGCCGGAGGACCGTCGATTCGGTTGTCCGACTATTGTAAACCGCGGCGTCTAGGGTCCGAAGAAACCGGCGCTCCACGTATCGAGCCATCGCGCGACGGAGCCAAAAGCCGGGCTCGCTGCTACGCAGATGGTGAACGATCGCGACTATTCTCGGGGAAGCCAGGCCCTGGCGCCGCCGTCTCAGAATAGCTCGGTTGGTCCCGAGGAGGCTCGGGTGGTTAAGCTCGTCTTCCAGCACGATGTCGAGCTCCTCCGCGGCGTCGATTATTCCGCTCTCGGCGGAGAGGCCACGACGGAGCTGTCGAAGATAGGCGCCTTCGGCCTGACCGAAGATCGATACCGTGTGGCCCCTATCCCGGAGGCCGTCGACGAGGTGGCGATCGTAGAGAAACCCTCCGGATCGCCGATCCAAATCCCCGTAGACGACGAGACCTATTCTCACGCTGCCGTGGGCCGGTCCAACCGGTAGGTGGCAGCGGCGATTTCGTTTTCCCACAGCAGAACCGTCAGGCCCGAAACGGTGGGTGCGGTTATGGAAGAGTCAATTCTCTCGGCGAGGTGGCGGCAAAAGCGCTCGAGGCTCGGGTTGAGGGCCTCGAAAACGGGAAGGTCGTTTAGGAGCGTATCCCGGTAGTCGTCGACGAGGGCGTCGAGAACTGCCTCGACCTCGACGATATCCACCAAGTAGCCGTGACGGTCGAGATCCGCCCCTTCGAGGGTAAGCTCCATCCGGTAGTGGTGGGAGTGGGAGCTATTCTCTGGGCCCCAGTCCCCGCCGATAAGGTAGTGTTGGGCGATGAATTCTCTGCGAACGGTAAGGGTGTACACATCAGCCTCCTTGGTGCTCGAGAAGTACGGTCAGAGTTTTCTCCGGGGCCCCATCGAGGAGCGCATACGCCTCGCCTCCCCGAGAGAGGGGAAGCCGTCGGGACACGAAACGACGAGGGCGGATTCTGCGGATCTGCTCCCAGGCCACGGCAAAACGACGCGGTTTGTCGAAGGCCCCGGTCAGCCTCGGATCGATGGTACTTACCTGGCTGCTTCGTATCGTGATGCGGCTCCGGTGAAACCGACCCCCCAAATCGAGAGAGACACGCTTGGTTCCGTACCAGGAACCCAAGACGACGCGGCCGGAGTAGCCGCAGACCGAAACCGCCAGATCCGCCGCCGACGGGTTTCCCGAGAGCTCATACACAAGGTCGAAACCGGCGTAGCGGCGGTCGTCTCGGAGAAGGTCTTTCACGAACCCCGGTGTCAGCTCCTCGGGGGGATGAGCGGAGCTCGCGCCCTCCTCGAGCGCGAGGGCCCTCCGGTCTTCGGTGGGCTCGACGGCGGCCAGGTGGGAGAGGGGCGCACTCGAGAGCGCCGCGGTTACAAAGAGCCCCACAAGCCCCTGACCGAGAACGGCAACCCGCTCCCCGGCGAGGGGGCTTCCGTCGTGGAGAAGGTTGACCAGCGTCTCGGCGTGGGCCAAGAACACCGCGTCCTCGTCGGAGATATCGTCGGGAATGGGCACCACGGCGGTCCTCGGGACAACGAAGAGACTCTCGTGGGGAGCAAAAGCGAAGACCCGGCGGCCGGTCAGCTCCGGGGGCCCGACTTCGACCTGCCCTACGACGCAGTAGCCGTAACGTAAGGGGTAGCGAACGCGGGTATCCATGGACTCGATGCTGTCGTCGAGGGCGAGATCCTCGGGCAGCTCGCCGCGATAGGCAAGCATCTCGGTTCCGGCGCTGACGACGGAGAGCCTGCCGCGAACCAGCACCTCGCCGTCTTGTGGTTCGGCGACCTGACGGCGGGCTACTACCGCTTTCCGCGGGGCGGCAAACTCTATTCCTATCGCCTCGCGCATCATCCTAACCTCCCGGCGACGATCAGATCGTCTCCCACTGCGGCGCAACACGGGTCTTCGAGGCGCACAGCTTCGGAAAGGGGCCCGGCGAGGGACGAGAGTCCACCGAGAAACTGTATTCCAAGGGTGACGATCGCCGCGTCGAAAGCCCGGGCTTGAAGGAGGGAGGAGATGACCCTAGCGCCACCCTCGACCATTACCGACGCAATGCCCTCGGCTGCCAGGAGAGAAAAAATGGAGCTCCACGAGTGGCTCTCGGTTTGGAGCACACGGACGCCATGACTCTCGAGCTCCTCTCGCTTCCGGCTCTCCGCATTGCGGGTCGTCAGAACCCAGAGCGGGGCCTGATCGATCGACTGCACCAGACGGCTCTCGACGGAGGTGCGCAGATTGGAATCGAGAACGAGGCGTATTGGATTTGCTCCGGAAGCGAGGCGGACGGTAAGAAGGGGGTCGTCGGCCTCGACGGTTCCGATTCCGACCAGAATGGCCCGATGGGCACCTCGAAGCCGGTGGGTAAGCACCAGGCTTTCTTCGCCGCTTATCCGAGTTCGCTCGCCCGGCCGGGCTGCAATGGAGCCGTCAAGGCTTTGGGCGTAGGAGAGGGTGACGAAGGGCGCCGAGTCGGAACCCTCGTCGATCCAGCGCTCCAGATCGGCGACCAATTCCTCACGGGAGAGTAGACGGAGAGACACGGCCTCCCTCCAGCTCGGAACCCAGGTCGATCAGATGGTCCATCCGTTGCAGCTTGGTTGTCAGGTAACGTCGGTTCTCCCGATTGACCAGAAGCGGGTTCAACGGAACACGCTCGGTAATGGGGATGCCGTACTGCCGGAGCTCGGAGATCTTCGTGGGATTGTTCGTCATCAGCTTGATCGACTCAATCTTCAGATCCTGGATCATCAACGCAGCAATATGGTAGTCCCGGAGGTCCGGTGCGTGCCCGAGAAGGATGTTCGCATCCACGGTGTCGTGCCCTTCGTCCTGGAGGTTGTACGCCTTTAGCTTGTCGATCAGACCGATACCGCGGCCCTCCTGCCGAAGATAGAGGACGGCCCCCTGGCCCCTCCGGGCGATCAGCTGGAGAGATCGATCGAGCTGCTCCCCGCAATCGCAGCGCTGGGAGCCGAGGACATCCCCGGTAAAGCACTCCGAATGGACCCGAAGCAGGACATCGCGCTCTCCCTCCACTTCGCCCATGATGATCGCGAGGTGTTCCTTTGGATCGTTGTCGGCTTGGTAGACGCAAAGGGAGAACTCTCCGTACTGAGTCGGGATACGCGCCTTCGACAGCTGTTGGACCGCTTTTGCTTTCATAACCGACGTAAAGGTACATAACCCATACTCTCGGGGCAAACGGTACAATCTATTTGTTTGGGGGCTTCTTAAACGGCCAATTTTGTGGTAATGAAACTCCATTATGGCAGAAAAGCGGATAGCGATTCTCGGGAGCAGCGGCGGAAACCTCTTCAACATCGATGTCCGGGGAACCGCCTACGTTCCGTCGGTTGTCGCTCCGACCCTCTCGAACAATCCCTGGGGCTTCGTCCTCTCGATGGCGATCGCCCTGGTGTCGGCGTTTCTTATTACCACGCTGGCGAATAGGCTACCGAGACGACGCGCGGTTAAGGGGGTATAGATGGCACGGACGGCGGAGCTCCACAGGGTTACGAAGGAAACCGATATCGCCCTCACCCTGACGATGGACACCCAGGAAGGGATCTCGATGGACACGGGCATCCCCTTTATGGACCACATGCTGAACTCGATGGCCTTCCACGGGCGCCTGGGTCTCAGGATAAAGGCGACCGGCGACCTCGCGGTGGACTACCACCACACGGTGGAGGATATCGGGATCGTCCTCGGGCAGGCCCTGGCGAAGATCGTCGAGGAGCACGGGCCGGTGATGCGTTTCGGGTTTTCCTCGATTCCGATGGACGACGCCCTCTCCCAAGCGACCATCGACGTCTGCAACCGGGCGTATCTGGTGCATCGGGTCGCCTACCCCCAGGCGTACTCCGGAGTCTTCGACATGTCCCTCTTCCGGGAGTTCTTTCTCGCACTGGCAAACAACGCCCGGATAAACCTCCACCTGGTAACCCTCCACGGGGAGAACAGCCACCACATCTCGGAGTCGCTCTTCAAGGCCCTCGGCCGGGCGGTCTCCCAGGCCTACGCCTCGGCCGGCGAATCCGGAGGAATACAGTCGACAAAAGGTGTCCTCTAGGGACACATTAGGGGTATGGCAGAGAGACCCCGTATCGCCTTCTACGACACAAAACCCTACGACCGGGATTTTTTCGACAAGCACCTCGAGGGACACGACCTCGAGGTGCGCTATTTCGAGAGCCGCCTCTCCCGGGAGTCGGTGGATCTTTGCGACGGATACGATGCCGTCTGTCTCTTCGTCAACGACGTGGTCGACCAGGATGTCGCCGCGGGGCTGGCGAATAACGGCGTAAAGCTCGTCGCGCTGCGGTGCGCCGGGTACAACAATATCGACTTCGGGCACCTCGACCCGTCGATAAAGGTTGTCCGGGTTCCCGCTTATTCTCCCAACGCCGTCGCGGAGTTTGCCGTCACCCTCATGATGACACTAAACCGCAAGACACACCGGGCGTACTACCGGACTCGGGACAACAACTTCTCTCTAAAAGGCCTACTGGGCTGCGACATGAACGGGAAGACCGTCGGGGTTATCGGTACCGGCCGAATCGGAAAGCTCGTCGCCCAGATTCTAAAAGGCATAGGAATGGTTGTTCTCGCCGAGGACGTCTACCCCGACGAGGAGTGGGCCCGGGAGCAGGGTGTCCGCTACGTAACCAAAACCACCCTCTACCAGCAGTCCGACTTCGTCACCCTCCACTGCCCCCTGACCGACGACAATATCTATATGATTAACCGGGGAAGCCTGAGTCAGATGAAACCGACGGCGATTATCGTCAACACCGGCCGGGGCAAGCTGATCAACACCGTCGACCTTTTAGACGCCCTCAAGAACCACCGCCTCGGAGGCGCCGCCTTGGACGTCTACGAAGAGGAGGAAGACTATTTCTTCGAGGACTACTCGACCCGGTTTCTCGAGGACGATGTCTTGGCCCGGCTGTTGACCTTTCCCAATGTCTTGGTAACCAGCCACCAGGCCTTCTTTACCGAGGAGGCGCTCTCCAACATCGCCGAGACGACCATCGAAAACATAGAGGGCTTCTTTTTACGGGACGATCTGCCGAACGAGGTGAACCCCTAAAGGCAGTAGAGCCCGCACTCCACGGCGTACTCCACCGTCGGGACGATTTTCCGGGCTTCTTCCAGATCCGCCATCCGGGCAGGGCTGTCCGGGGGCGCGTGGACCAGGGCGAGTTGCCGCGCCCGGCATCGGGCGGCGGTATCCGCGGCCCCGAGTGCGGTAGAATGACCCGGAAAGTCGCCGGTCGCCTCGTGGACGAGAAGATCGGCGTCGGCCCCTAGAAGCTCAACCGCTTCGCAGGGCGCGGTGTCCCCGGAGTACGCCACCACCTTGCCGGTTCCCCGGTCGCTAAAGCGAAGGCCCACGGTCGGCTCGAGGTGATCCACCCACCGGGCCCGGATCGACCAGGTTGTCCCGATCTCGAAGGTCGACTCCGGCGCAGGATCCAACTCGTTCCAGATCAGCTCGATTCTGTCTTTCCAATGGTCCGGCGCAAAGACTTCGAGAACGCTCCGGGCCGCCGCGAGGGCCTCAGCCGGGCCCCAGATGGGTAGGCTCTCTTGCAGCTTCGCCAACCAGAGCTTCTGAACCAGGAGGGGAAACCCGGCGATGTGGTCGGCGTGGGAGTGGGTAAGAAGCAGTCCCTGAATCGGACGCCCGGCGAGCCCGACCAAAAGCATACGCTGGTGCAGGTCCGCGCCACAGTCCACCGCAAGCAGGTCGGTGCCGTTGTCCAGGGCGAGCATGGTGGTGCTTCGGTGGGCGTCGCTCACCGAGGCGCCGGTGCCGAGGGTAAAGAGTCGAATCATTGGGCAAGCTCCTCGTAGGCGTCCCGGATCGTCGCAAAGAGGCGACGGCCGGTGTCGGTGGAAAGGCGGGGCTCCGCCGTGGCGAAGAACTCCAAGAGCCCCGGAAACTCGTCCTTCGCCGGATCGATGGCGTCTGTGGCTCTGTCGTACCGCCCCTCCCGGCGGTAGCGCAGCGCCTGGAGAACCATGTCGATTAGGTTCATGTCGGCCACGAACCGAGCCTCCGGGGTCCGCCGCTCTTCGTAGTCTGAGAACCGCTGCATGATCAATTCGGCGGCTTTTTCGCCTCGAATCGGGGCGAGCATGGCTTCCATCGCCTCGTACTCCCGGCGCCGCTTCTCCTCCGGGGTTACCTGCCGGTCCTCCGGGCGGACCCTGGTGGGAATATCCCCGGTGCGGGCTTCCGCGACGTCGTGGAGCAGTGCGACCTCCAGGGCTCGGGTCCGGTTGACCCCTTCAGCTTCCCCAAAGAGGAGAACCAGGAGGGCGGTGCCCCAGCTATGGTCGGCCACCGACTCGGGGTCCGGGACGCCCCGGAGGAGCCAACCGCTCCGGACTTGGTCTTTCAATTGCCACAGGTCTTCGAGTAACACCAGGGTGTCGGGGCCGGGGCGACGAAACACGGTTGCAAAAGTAATCATGAAACGGTATCGAGGGTAGTTGATATGTACGGCACCGCGGCGGCGCTCTGCGTGGTCGGTTTTTCGGCGTTTCTCTTCTACCGGGAAAGGGATATAGTTGGAGCGCTAGCGGAAGTGTGATTATGTAAACATGAGAGGTATAATAATTATTAAATGAGACGGATCTTCGAGAGCTGGTCCCTATCCTGGCGCCTCGCCTTGCTCTTTATCACGATCATGGTAACGACCTACGCCGCGGTTTGGATTGTCTCGGACGTAATCCTTCGCCGGGGGGTCTCGGAGGGAATCGAGGAAAACCTCCTTGTCGACGGCGAGGCCCTCGCGATGCAACTCGCGATGGACGTCCGGCGAGAGCTGGAAAGCGACCTCGAAAGGCACGCCATGGCGGCGATGCACGTTCTCGGGACCCTCGCGGAGCTCGTCGAATCCGGCGCCATCTCCGATAAAGAGGCCCGGAACCGCGCCGAAAGCTATCTCCTCTCGAAGCAGATAGGATCCGGAGGCTACTTCTACGCCCTGACGAGCGCCGGAGTCTTCGCGGTTCACCCCTTTCCGGACTACAGACACTACGACGCGGCCCAGTTGGACCTTGTCCGGGAACAGCTCGATCGTCGCTCCGGATTCGTCGAGTACGAGTGGAAGAACCCAACGGACGGCGAGGCCCGTCCGAAAGTTGCCTACCTTACCCATTTCGAGCCCTTCGACTGGCTACTCGGCGCTTCGCTCTATCTCGATCGCGTCGATAAACTCATGGAGGCCTCGACACTCCGCACTCTGATAAGTACGGCGGGAAACACCACCGACGGCGTCGCGATGCTTCTCGGCAGAGAAGGGCGGATTCTGGCCTCCGACGGAGAGGTCCTTATTCCGGTCAGTCTCTTCCCGACCATGAGGGAGACTCCCGAGGGAAGCGGAATCGGACTTCTTCCCGGCAGACCGGGGGAGGTTCTGGCGTGGTACCCCGTCGAGGGCACAGGGTGGATCGTCGCCGTCTCCGCCGGAATCGACGATACCGGCGGAGTAGTGGCCCGGTTGCGGAGGGTGCTTCTCGTAACCGGCATCATCGCCGTCGTACTGGCGTCTGTAATCGGAACCCTCAGCACCCTTCGGCTTTTGGCCCCGTTGAGAAAGCTCTTGTCCCGGCTGGAGGAGAGCGCAGTCTACGACCCGTACCTCCCGGAGGTCGGGACATCGCGAAACGAGGTGGACGAGTTGGCCGTCTACCTCGAATCGATGCTCGAAAGCCTTCGCCAAGAGGTGGACGTTCGAAAGGCGGTGGAGCACCGCAACGCGTCTCTGGCCCAGTTCTCGGAGCAGAACCCGGACCCCGTCGTTCGGGTCTCGATGGACGGAGTAGTTCTCTACTGGAACCGGGCAGCGGAAAACTTGGTTCAACGCTGGTCGAAGGCGGGTTCGCGTGTGGAGCTTCCGGAAAGCCTCCGGGAAACGCTGGAAACGAGTCGCGCTCGAACCACGGCGTATCATCTCGACCAAAGAGTCTACTTGGTAACCGCGATTCGCCTGGTCGCCGAGGAGTACATCTACCTCTATCTCCGGGACGTGACCGAGGAGCGGAAGAACGAATCGCTGTTGAATCTGTCGGAAGCTGTGTTCACGAATGCTATCGAGGGCATCGTCATTACCGACCAAAACGGAACGATCGAGCGGATCAATCCGGCGTTTTCACAGATTACCGGTTACGAGGTCTCGGACGCGGTTGGCCGGAACCCGCGAATCCTCAAGTCCGACCGTCACGACGACGAGTTCTACGCCAGAATGTGGCAGGAGCTGATCGAAAAGGGTGAGTGGAGCGGTGAAATCTGGAACCGGAGAAAGACCGGTGAGGCGTATCCCGAGCTACTATCGATACGCGCCGTGCGAAACGACGAAGACGAGATCGAGCACTTCGCCGCGGTTTTCCATGACATAACGGCGCTCAAGAAGACTCAGGAGCGCCTCCGACACCAGGCGTATCACGACGCTTTAACCGGCCTTCCGAACAGAGACCTTCTTGTGGACCGCCTCGAACAGGCGCTGGCAACGCGGGACCGAGACGGAGAGCACCTGGCCCTGGTGTTTCTCGATGTGGACAATTTTAAGACGATAAACGACAGCCTCGGCCACGGCGTCGGGGACGACTTTTTACGCCTCCTCGCTCGGAACCTCCGAACCGCCTGCCGGGCTCAAGACACCGTCGCCCGATTCGGTGGCGACGAGTTCGTCTATGCCCTGACCCGTCTTCACAACAGTCAGGAGGTGGCCGACGTCGTCCATCGTATCAAGACGGCGGTGGAGCAGCCGATTGCCGTCGAGGACCGGAGCCTCTCCGCCTCCGCCAGCGTCGGAGTAGCGATTTCTCCGGAGGACGGAACAGACGCCCCGGAGCTCCTGCGAAACGCCGACGCCGCCATGTACCAGGCAAAACGGGGAGGAAAAGGGCGCGTCGTCTTCTACAACCCTCGAATTAACCGGGCAAGCCTCGAGAGACTCGAGCTCGAAGCCCAATTGCGCCACGCCGTGCTGGCTGGAGACCTAAAGCTCTACCTTCAGCCCATCGTAGAAGTGGAGAGCCGCCGGGTCCGGAGCGCCGAGGGACTTATCCGCTGGGAGCGTCGCCCCGGGGAATGGATCTCCCCCAGCGTATTTATCCCGATCGCCGAGGAGTGTGGGCTTATCCAGCAGGTGGGCCGGACGGTCATGCAGCAAGCGGTTTCGATGCTCCGGAATCTCCGGTCGGAGGGATACGAAGACTTTACCCTGTCGGTAAACGTCTCCCCCCTCGAGCTCGGGGAGCTCGAGTTCGTGTCCGAAATCCGCGAATTAGTGGACGCCTACGACATTCGTCCCGACTCTCTCGTATTCGAGGTTACCGAAGGAGCGGCGATGGAACGGATAGAAGACATCCGGGATGTCTTCTATGCCTTGGCGGACCTCGGTATCCGGATGGCCCTCGACGATTTCGGAGTCGGTTACTCGGCCCTGAGCTATTTGACGAGCCTCCCGGTCGACCGCCTCAAGATAGACCGTTCTTTCGTCATCAACCTGGAAAAGGGAGAGACCCACCAGGCGGCAGTCCGGGGCATCC
This sequence comes from uncultured Spirochaetaceae bacterium, assembly GCA_964616245.1. Taxonomy (GTDB): domain Bacteria; phylum Spirochaetota; class Spirochaetia; order DSM-27196; family PWMO01; genus CAYPUT01. The sequence continues at coordinate 11,380 of CAZTRQ010000060.1, forward strand.
TTTCCTTAGCAAAGGGTATCGGCCTCCACGTTACCGCCGAGGGGGTGGATAGCACCATTCAGCGGAAACTCCTGGAGTCCTACGGCTGTGACACGCTCCAGGGGTTTCTCTTCGGCAAGGCGGTTCCCTTCGACGAGTTCGTCGCCAAGCATCTATCCGATTCCAAGGTTATCGCCGCCGCCGACGGAAAGCGAACTTGAAGAACAAGGGATGATAGCTCGATAATGAAGACGGTGATCAACGAGAACAGCTACATATCCGATATTCTAGCCCGGACTAACCTCTTTTCCTCCCTTGGGACGGAGGAGCGCCGCTTTATCGCGGAGTTCAGCGAGCTCCGGTCCCTCGCTCCGGGCGACATTCTCTTCGACGCGAATACAACCGCGGAGGCACTCTACGTCGTGGCTTCGGGTGACATTCTGGTGCAACGAATCGGAGAGGAAGAAAGGGCCCAGGACGTGGCACGCTTTATCGAAGGCGAATCCTTCGGGGAGATCGATCTCTTTCGCGGCGGAACCAGACGGGTTCGGGGCATCGCCGAGGGCGAGAGCACCGTGGTGGCTTTTCCCCGGAGTGGAACCACCCTGGACGACGTTTTTATGGAACGCCCGGCGGCGTCGGCCCGAATCCTCCATAAGCTCATTGCGATGGTAGCGGGTCGAATACGCAGCACCAACGCCCTCATCTCGGAGAACGCCCCGTGGATTCAAGAGCTTCGAAAACAGGTTCTTGGTGACAAGCTGACGGGACTCTACAATCCGACCTACCTGAAAGAAGAGTATCCGAAGCTCTTTTCGCCGAAGGATCGAGTAGTGAGCGTGGTGATGGCGAAGCCGGACCGCTTCAAACAGATAAACGACACCTTCGGCCACGAGGTGGGGGACGAGGCCCTTCGGCTCCTCGGGGCGACGCTGGCGGGAATGGTCGGTCCGGGAGAGGCCGGTATTCGCTACCGAGGAAACGAAACGGCTCTCGTGCTTCCGGACAGCGACGGCGAGGTGGCCCTCGCTCGGGCCAAAGCACTCAAGGAGGCCCTCGAAAGAATCGACCTTTCCCATCTGACCGAAGGGCAGGCCGTCCCCATTACCTTCAGCCTATCTGTCGCGACCCACCCCGGAGAGGCGCCGACAAAGGAGGAGCTTATCGAACGGGCCTACGAGCGACTCTACCGCGCCCGGGACGCCGGAGGAAACCGAATCTTAACCGATTAATCGGGAAATAGAGGGTATCGTGATCTATATTGAGAACTTAGTATGAAAAGTCGTTTCTCGTTTCTCCGGTCCATAGAGATACTTTCGCCTCTCGAGGAAGGCGAGCTCGAAGCCCTCGACCACCTCTTCCACCTCGTTGCAATCGAACCGGGGGCCCCGCTGTTTACCCAAAACGACCCCGGGGACGCCCTCTTTATCGTCGAGAAGGGGCGGGTTGCCAGCAGCGTCGCCGGTAAAGACGGGAACCAGATCGAGGTTGCGGAGTTCGGCTCCGGAGATTTCTTCGGAGAAATGGCCATCTTCGACCGGTCGCCCCGGTCGGCAACCTGCACGGCGAAAGAACCGAGCGAGCTGCTCTGCCTCTCGGAGGACGACTTTCTCGCCTTCGAGGAGACGTATCCCGGAGCCGCCATAAAGGTGATGCGCAGGATGCTCCGGACGACGGCGGAACGGCTCGAGAACTCCGGCGTCTTTCTCTCGGAGATGGTCCAGTGGGGGGATAGCGCCCGGAAACGCGCGGTCACCGACGAGATGACGGGGCTCTTCAACCGCCGGTTTATCGACGAGGCGCTTTCCGAGCAGTTGGCTCACGCGCAAACCGCCGGGACACCCCTTTCCCTTGTTATGGCGGACCTCGACCACTTTACCTCGATAAACAACGACTACGGTCACGAAATCGGCGACGAAGTCATAAAGTCGGTCGTCCCGGTGCTCCGACGCCACTTCCGGGAATCGGACCTGTTGGCGCGGTACGGTGGAGACGAGTTTATCTTTCTTCTTCCGGAGACGGCGCCGGAGGAGGCCCACCGAATCTGCGAAGCCGTATGCCGGGAGGTGGCGGCACTCGATGTTCTCGCCGACTTGGACGGAACGCTCACTCAGGTAACTACCAGTCAGGGAATCGCTTCCTACCCGTACCACGGCAGAACCGTCAAAGCGATCCGCGAAGCAGCCGACACGGCCCTCTACGACGCAAAAGAGCAGGGTCGCAACCGAGCGGTAATCCGCAGGAGTCCAGGATGACCTTTTCCGACAGCAAGATGTACCTCCAGAAGCACAGCCTCGGCACCATCGCAGCGAAGAACCGGGTTATCAATAGCGTCATCGATGCATTCTTGTCCCGAAGCCATTTCCTCATCCTCGGACACGAGACCCCGGACGAGGACTGCATCGCATCGATGGTCTCGGTTGCCCTGGTGTTGAGCAAGCTCAGTAAGACGGTCCAGATCTGCACCTCCGAAGAGTTGCCGGAGCACTTTCACTACCTCTTACAGATCTGTCGGTATAACTCGATTGGTGTCACCCAAGGCGACTGCGACGGCAGCATCGAGAGCGTCGACACCGTGGTTATCTGCGACACGCCGAAGCCTGCGATGCTCGAGGCGAGCCCTGCGGTGCAGAAGCTCCTCTCCCGGAAGGACGTCCTCAAAATCGAAATCGACCATCACCTCGAAACGGACAGTAAGTTCTCCGGGAACGACGGCTACTGCCTCGTTACCCAGGCATCTTCTACCTGCGAGCTCGTCGGCCTCTTGGCCTGCAAGCTCTCTCAGAGACAGGAGGTCCGGGAGGACGAGGTTGTTCAAGATATCTTCAGCCGGAATATGGTGCTTTCCATCCTTACGGGAATAATCGGAGACACCCAACTCGGTAAGGCTCTAAAGACCCACAAGGAGCGTCGGTTCTACGAGATGTTCAGTGACATGTTCGGCCGGATGCTTACCGAGAAAACGACGAAGAAGACCAACTTTTTTAATATGGAACAGATCTTCGGCGAGCTACGGCGTCTCTCGAGCAAGGAAGAACGATTTCACGACTACTTGACCGAACGGCGAAAGTCGATTCCGGGGGTCAGTTACGCTATTCTTTCGGAAAGCGAGAGCGAGACGGTCCACAAGGCCTACGATCACGACACCATCATCGCCGTGGCTCGGGGCGTTGCCGACGAGTTGGCCGAGGAAAGCGGCTATATCAGCGTGGTCGGGTACTACGATCAGGCGGATTCCTCGTCGCTCGTTCAATTCCGTGCCCGGCGCAGCTTCGACTTCCAGGACTACGACCTCCGGAAGGTCTTGAAACGGCTGGAGGTGGAGAACGGCGGGGGCCACGAGGGCGCAATCGGGTTTCGCCTCGACCGTTCGGAGATCGTCGATCTCGATGCCTACGTGAGAAAAGTGGTCACGACCATCCGAGACGAGCTCGAATCGGAAGGCCACCTCCCGAAATAGCGGCCGGAATTAGCGGCCTGAAAACACG
>CAZTRQ010000061.1:0-14813 GCA_964616245.1 uncultured Spirochaetaceae bacterium
CTCCCGGGTATTTCGCCTAAACCCGGGTCGTCGATTGCCGATGCTATAAGAGGAGAAGACCACAAGGAGTTATGGATGAGCATTGTTGGGCAACTTGAAGAGGTCATGCAGGGAGAAATTGCTCTCCTCGAGAGCTTCGCAGAGGGGGAGCAGGAGCTCCAGGACCATCTTATCAAGCGAGAGTGGGTCGCTCTCCAGGCGACTATCGAGAAACTCTCCGCCTGCGCCGAGGAAATCCTAAGAGTCGAGTCGCTTCGTCACGACACCTACCGGAAAGCCCGGGAAGAGGTCGGAAGCACGAAGCTCGAGGGATTCTATGACTTTTTAGCCTATCTCCCAATCGAGGCGCGAAGCTCCCTCTCGCACCTCCACCGTCAGCTAAAGGTTTCCGTCATGCGAGTCCAGAGCCTTACCGGCGGAATAGACGCCTATTCGAACGAGTCGGCTCGTACCCTTCGGTCGATCTTGGAGAACGTGCTTCCCCAGAATAGGGGGCGGATGTACTCCCGGAGCGGAACCCCGGACCGGGGTGACGAGCGGGCTCTCGTGGTGGATACCCACCTATAGGAGACTCAGGTTATGCAATCGACCTTTTCCGGTATCGAGATAGGCAAACGCAGCCTCTTCGCGCACAACCTCGGTCTTTCTACTATTGGGCATAACCTAAGCAACGCCTCGACCGAGGGATACAGCCGCCAGAGAATCCAGTTGGAGGCTACCGACCCGATCTACCGTCCTCAGCTAAACCGCGCGGAGCTCCCGGGCCAAATCGGTCAAGGGGTCGACGTCGCCTCCATCGAGCGCATCCGCGACCGCTTACTCGAAGGGCGGATTGTCTCCCAGGCGAACGGAGAGGGCTACTGGGAAACCAGGGACAGCTACATCTTGATGCTGGAACAGATCTACAACGAGCCGGAGGATACTTCGGTCCGCCATCTGATGGATCGGTTCTGGGACGGATGGCAGGAGCTCTCTCTGCACCCGGACCAAATGGCGCCCCGCCGGGCCCTTCTGCAGCGGGGACACGCCCTGGCCGAAGGTCTACAGCTTCGCTACCAATCCCTCGACCGTGTCCGCGACATGCTCGACCAGGACGTGCGGGCGACGGTTAAACAGATTAACGAACACATCCGGGAGATCGCCGACCTCAACATCGAAATAGTCAAGGTCCAAGCCGCTGGGGACAAGCCCAACGACCTCCTCGACCGGCGAGACCTTCTCGTCGAGCGACTCTCGGGGTTGGTAAACATTACCATCGACGACCGGGACCCCGACGAGTTCAACGTCCACACCAGCGGCTTCCACATCGTCCAAGGGGGCATCGCCCGTCCCTTTGAAACCATGCCGGAACCGGAGAACGAAGGCTACAGCCGGGTGGTCTGGTCCTACTCCCGGGAAGAGGCGGAATTCCGCGGTGGAAAGGTCTTCTCGCTTCTCGAGCTCCGGGACGTCGACGTCCGTCGTGAGATCCAGAAGCTGGACAATCTTGCGGTCAACTTTACCAACCTCGTGAACGAGGTACACTCCGCCGGATACGGACTCAACGAATCGACGGGAAACCGCTTCTTCGTCGAACGCCCCTTCGTTATCAACGCTTTGGGAAACTACGACCGAAACGGCGACGGCGGCTTCGATTCTACCTATCTCTTTCGGGTGACCGGGGCAAACGCCCTCCAAGCCGAAGCCCAAATCGGCATCGCCGGAACCATGACCCTTGCCGGACCCGACGGCCGGACGACGGTGGAGTATTTCCCCACCGACACCGTCCGGGACGTCCTCGACCGTATCAACAACTCCAGCGCCGAGGTCGTCGCTCGCCTCGACCGGAACGGACAGTTAAGCCTCAAAGGAACCCCCGCATCAAACACCGAGAACCCCGACTTTGTCCTTAGGTACATGGAAGATTCGGGGCAGTTCCTGGTCGGATACGCGGGAATCCTACCAGGCACCGGAGCCGAGAACGCCTACAACTGGGACCAGGCAAACGCGGCACTGGTTTTTCCGACGAACCAGACGACCTTCGAGGTCGCGCCGATCATGCACCCGGCGGGATGGATTGCCGTCAACCCGGACATCGCGGAGGAGCCGGCTTCCATCGTCGCCTCCTACGGCGTCGGGGACCGTCCCGGGCGTCCTGGTGACGGCCGGGCGGCCTTAGACATCGCTGCCCTGCGAAACCAATCGGTGATGGTCGGTCAGATTCAGACCTTCGACGACTATTTCTCGGAGACCGTTGCGGAGATCGGGCTAAAGGGAGAAGAGGCCGAGTTGGCCCTGAGAACCCAGAACGCGATCATGAAGGACCTCCGAGACACTCGGGCGTCGATTAGCGGAGTGAACATCGATGAAGAGCTGGCCCAGATGATCAAGTTTCAGCACGGTTACAACGCCGCAGCTCGATTCGTAACCCAGGTGGACCGAATGCTCGACACCATCATCAACAGAATGGGAGTCTAGTAGATGTATAGAATTAGCACCAACATGACCAACGACGACATGCAGTTCCACATGCGGCGTCGTGAATACTTGATGAACCGGTTGCAGAACCAGATGGCCGGTCAATCGAAGATTCAGAACCTTCGAGACGACCCCATGGCTGCGGCCCATTCGACGCGATTTCAGTCCTACGCGTATCGCCTAGAGCGCTACTCCGACAACATGGAGTACGCCCAGAACCACCTTAGGGTAACCGAGGGCTACGTTCGCCAGTCGGTCGATATGCTCCAGCGGGTCCGCGAGCTCGCCGTTCAGGGTGCAAACGGCACCTACTCGCAACAGGACCTAATGGCGATGGGGAAAGAGGTCAACGAGCTCCTCGAAGAGTTTGTACAGATCGCGAACGCTCGGGACGGCGAGGGGGGCACGCTCTTCTCCGGTACCCGGAGCCGGACGATTCCCTTCCGCCCTATTACCGGCAACGTTCCCGGCGCCGGCGAGGCGGTCATAACGAACGTCGACTACGTAGGCGACATTCGCACCCGATCGACCGAGGTCGCAGACGGAGCCTACGTCGAGATAAGCAGCCCGGGAAACCGCATCTTCTGGGCGGAGAACCAACAGCTGTATTCGACGGTAGACGCCTCTACCTACCAGGTCCAAGAGGACAGTACGATCTACATCGACGACTACCCGGTAAACCTCACCGTTGGTGACAACGTCTATGCGGTAATCAATAAGATCAACCAGTCAGAAGCTGCCGTCCGGGCGCGTCTGGACCCGATCCAGAACGGCATTGTTCTCGAGACGACGACTCCGCACCAGCTATGGCTCCGGGACGGCGAGAACTCGACGGTGCTCCAGGACCTTGGCCTTATTGTGGCGGGAGACGAGGCTCCTCCGGGCAACCTTGCGCCGGCGGCCGACACCTTCGGCGGCTCGATGTTCGACATGATTATAAACCTCCGGGACCAGCTCTACGCCGGTAACACCCTCGACATCGGTGGACGGGCGCTTCGAGGTATCGACGACGCGATGAACAACCTCTTGAGCAACGTAGCGGATATCGGAGCCCGGGATGCCCGGATTCAGGTGGCTTATCGTCGAAACGAGAGTGAAATTCCTCTGATCCGTGATATGAATTCCAATATGGTCGACCCGGATATCGCGGAGTCGATTACCGAGCTGCGTATTCTCGAGTACACTCACCGGGCCGCCGTCGGCGTGGCGGGGCGGATCCTTCAGCCGACACTCCTGGAGTTCCTGAGGTAATAGATGGAGATAGACACAAAATCCTACGGTAAGATCTCGATAGACGAGCGACAGCTCGTTCTCTTTCCCGGGGGACTCTACGGTTTCGAGGGCTTTACCGAATATGCACTTCTCGACGCTCACAAGAAGCCCTTTTATTGGCTCCAGAGCCTCCAACGAAAAGAGATCGCCTTTGTCCTTATGAACCCCTACCTCTTTCGGCCCGACTACCTCCTCGAGATTCCCGACGAGGACTTGGAGAAGATCGGCAACCCGGATAGCGACAGCGTTCTTGTCTTCGCCATCCTGACGATTCCTACCGAAGGAGGCGAGGTTACGGCCAACCTGCAGGGACCGCTAGTCATCAATCGGAAAGCCCGGACCGGCATCCAGTCGATATCCCTGAACCCCCGGTGGCATACCCGCCACGCCATCCTTCAGGAAATGGCAAAGAAGTAGCATGCTTATTCTCTCTCGAAAGACAAACGAGCGGATTATTATCGGCGAGAATATCGAAATCGCGGTGGTAGATATTCGCGGGGATCAGGTTAAGCTCGGCATCGTCGCCCCGAAGAACGTAAAGGTCTACCGGCAGGAGGTCTTCGACGCCATCCAGGAAGAGAACCGGAAAGCCGCAGCATCGACGACCGACGCCCTCCCGTCCTGGGAAGGGCTAATACCCGAGGACCCCGCCACTAATACCACCGGAGGATAGCCGAAACCGGCACTAGCTTCGCTCCCTACCCATTTCCGCGTCGCTCCGCCGTACATACCGGGGTCCCGAACCGGGATCCATCCGGTGGCCTCGGGCCTCGGCTTCGATAGCCATGCGTGCAAGGGTCGGAGCAAGCGGTTCTCGGTGCTCCGGATCCAATACAAGAGCGTCGCTTACAAGAGCCTCGCTGCCCTCCTGACAAACGCGCTCTGCGAAGACGGGAGCGTGGAATCCGGTCGTAAGAGTACGTCTTCCCGCCACCAAACCGACGATTTCTTCCGGGCTCAAATCCATGTCTTGGGTAAGGCGTTCTCCCCCTCGAAAGAGTGCAGTGTAGAAGCGACCCTTCCGGGCGTCTAAGAGGGGCAGGACAACGCCGTCGAAGGCGCTTCTCCGGTGTGCAAGGGCCTCTATAGTCGGGACGGCTACCGTCCGAAGGGTGCCGCCGGAGGCGGCGGCGAGTCCCTTGGCCGTCGCAAAACCGATTCGCAGCCCCGTGAAGCTTCCCGGGCCCTCGGGACAGACGACCAAATCGACACCGTCTAACGGCCTCCTGCGACTCCCCGGAAGCCGGAGAACATCGGCGACCAGGGGCGCGAGGTTGGCACCGTGACGCAGAGGGCCTTCCCGGCTTTCGAGGGCGAGGATGCCGGCGTCGGAGTCGTAGAGACAGACAGAGAGATACTCGGTCGCGGTATCGAAAGCAAGAACACGCACAGGGGGATTGTATCAGAGACTATCGATCCGCCGGGAGCCGTCGGATTGGAGAGTAAAACGGATGGTTCTGTGATTCTCCGGAAGGAGCTCCGGGAAACGGTCTCCCCATTCGACGAGGGCGAGTGAGTCGGGGCCGAAGTAGTCGGCTAGACCGAGCTCTTCCGCTTCGTCCGGGTCAGTCAGGCGATACAAGTCGAGATGGACGACGAGGGGGCGGGTAGGGTAGACCTGAGCAATTGTGTAACTCGGACTATTGACGAGGGCGCCGCCGAAGTGTCTTACGAACCCCCGGGCAAAGGTCGTCTTGCCGGCGCCGAGAGGACCTTCGAGGGAGACGACATCCCCAGGGACCGAGTCCTCGGCGAGGCGCAACGCGAAAGCCTCGGTCTCTTCCGGGGTTCGGGAGAGAATGGTCAGCGGACCGGCCCCCCGGTGGCGAAGTGCCGGTCGAGGTAGCCCCGGGCGGCGTCCTCCGTCTCGGCGTCGACGGATTCGGAGAACTGCACCCGAATCGACGCCGGCCCCACGGCATGCTTCTCATAGACGACGCGGACTGGGATCTCGGAGCCTTCTTCAAAGAGTGCGACACCCTCGAAGTTCTTGATGTAGAGCACAGACGACGGAACGGGGGTAAGGTCTTTAATCTCAATAAACTTCATTTATGTTGATAAACTTATAATGAATAGGCGGGGTCGTCAAGCAATTATGCCGTCGTCGGTAATACCATAGACGTAGGCGTTTATCTGGTTGAGGTTTTTTCTGGACATCTTGGTAAACATGATGTGCATCAAGCCATAGCGAGAGGGGGTCTTTTCCGTACCTCTGACCTTGCCGAATGCTGTGAGAACCTCCTTATCGTCGGTTTCGAACTCCACCTTCAGGAGAGTGCCGGCTTTGAGAGGAGCCGAGGACCGAATCGCACAGCCCCCCGCGCTTACGTCTTCCATCCGGCCGTACCCGCGTCGGGCGTTGTTGACGACTGCTTGCTTCTTCGCCTTTCGGCCGGAACCGACGGTAACCACATTGACCGGCCAGTAAAAGGCGGGGCGGTCGAACTCCCGTCGGGGATGCTTCCGTTTCTGAGTCTGCCGGACGTGGTCGCTGTGGGCCAACACGATGTTGGAAGCACCCCGGGACCGGGTAAGTCCCATTACCCGCGTCGGAAAGGTGTACACCGTGCCGTCATTCCCGGCAAAGAGCTGAACCGCGAGCTTGGTCCCCTTGTCCCAAAGGATATCGTTTCCCCGTCGGTCGTAGGGGACCTTTACGGCGAAGGTATCCTTGGCCGAGGAGGTCATGACGGTTTCGTGCCAATCGTTCCCATTGTCGGTAATTCGAACCTCCGTTCCCGGACGTATGCGACGGCTCGAGGAAATCGCCTGCCTTCCCGAGGCACTCGTCGTAAGTAGCTGTTTTGCCTGAAAGATGAGAGCTTTTTCCGTTTCGCGGTCGACTTCCGGGAGTGCCGTAGCGTCGATCGCCCGGACGGCCCGCCGCATCACGTAGTTCATGTACGCCGGGTCGGTGAGCATCCGCATCGGCGTCCGGAGGCGAAGACGCTTTGCCAGTGAGATGAGCTCTCGGATGTGGTACGGGTCGAGCCCCAAGGCCTTAGCCTGACGTCGGAAGGCCATCTTCGAGAATCGTTGTCCCCCGGGGCTACCTCCCCGCCGGTTGGACACGATTGCACCGATGACACCGAGAACGATCAGTGCAATCAGCACCACCATCGTGACAACGTTTTGCTGGGGATCGGGCTGCTGGAAGAAGTCAAATCGGGGGGACTGAAGCAGCGGCAGAGGCAGGGTCACGACTGTCTGTGCTCCTCTAAGAAGCTGAGAAGCTCTCTAACCTGACCCGTTACCTCGTACTCCAGGAGGTCGCCTATCAGCACACTGTCTTGGTTCGCGAAGGCCTCCAAGAGCTCGCGGAGGGTCGTATTGAGCTTATCGGTTACCTCGGGAAGGGAAGCGCCCTCGACACTTATCTTTTCACCGGGATCGTGTTCCTTCGAGTACGTCAGGTGTCCAAATAGACGCAGAAGCCGAGATACCAACTCTACGAAACGAATCAGGACGGTCATGGCTTCGCTGTCCCGACCGGTCTGAAGGAGAACCGCTACCTCTTCTACATCGGGGAGGGTCTTTTCGATTAAGGCAGCCGTGCTCAAGGCTTCGTTCCAGGGATCGGCGATTTCCTGGCGCCGGGAACGGAGTATTGTGCCGGCGGCAAGTATGTCCTCTCGTCCGAGATCTTGCTTCTGCTCCAGGCGCTCGGCGACCATACCAAGGTCGAGGTGCCGAAGAAAGCGAACGGTTTCCAGGATCCTACTCTGGGCTTTAGGTTCCAGGTGCGACGCACTCTCCGCATCGCGTAGCTCTTCGACCGCGGTATCCAGAAGGGCCAAATCGACCTGCCACTGGGGATGTGCTTCAATCATTATCCGATCCACATCCTCGATGCCGCGCTCCTCCCAAGCATGGGGGAGCTCGAGGGAGATTTCCCGCTCGTCCACGGAAATATCGGTTACGAAGAGGCGTGACTCTGCGAGCCAGGTACGAACGCCCGAAATGACTTCCCCTAAGGTGCTTTCATCCTCGAGGGTAAGCTCTATGGGTTGGCTATTTACGAGCAGTTCCACTTTTCCCTCCCAGGGCAGAAGCTATCTTATCGCGACGTCTCTTTGATTATCGGAATATAGAACCGGGGATATTACCCCGGGACAACGCCGGTCAAATTGCACCGCTTTTCGGACGCCCGTCTAGTTCCCCTGCTGCCTGTTCAGGTTGTCGAGGGCCCGGGTCGCGTCGTCCATGGAGTCGATGGCGCTCTGCATCTGCCCAAACTCGGTCCGGAGCCGCTGCTCTCTGCGCTCGAGACGGTCGTTCATCCGGTCCATGTCGTTCTCCGTCCGGGCTATCCGAGCGTCGATCCCCTGGGTACGGCTCGCGATTATCCCGCCTATCTGGACATAGGGAGCAATGTAGCGCTCGACCTCGTAGGCCGCACCGGAGTCGACGACCTGGTCGCCGTCGGTGTCCCAGCCGAAAAGCTGCTTCATAGACTGAAAGTCGGAGGCGAGAGCAGCATCGAGATCCTGCTCGCTAATCTCGAGGTAACCTCGTAGTCGAGAGGCGGTGTAGCCGCCGGTGTTTGCCCCGGCGGCGTTGGTAGAGATACCCGCCTGGGCGAGAAGCGACAGACGTCTTCCGGCAGTCGTCTCGTAAGGATTCATCATGATGGTCTGAAGACTCTGCCGTAGCTGGTTGAGAGTCGACTCTCCTTGAAGCAAACCGAGTCGCTCCTGGGCGACGGCTCGCTCCTCGTCGGTAAAGTAACCGACTTCGTCGATGAGAGATTCGTTGCTCCGAGTCAAGATGTTTACGTCTCGAATGATCTGGTTGTATTGACCGATAAAGGCAATGACACCCTCTTTGGCTCCCTCCCGGTCCGGTTCTATCGTCAGGTTTATCGGGACGCGGCCGGGGTTCCGCAAGGTGAGAGTAACACCCGGAATAAGGTCCTCGATCGTGTTGGAGTCCCGGGATACACGGACGCCGTCCACGAGAAGCTCGGCATCCCCGGCCGTATCGACGGCGTTGACGGGCCTCGTGTCCCCCCGGGCTGCCGTGTCGTAGATCTTCAGATTTCGGAGCTCGAGGGTTCGGTACGTGTTACGGTTCCGGATGTTCAAACCCCTAATAGAATCTATGTAGTCGCTCAGGCTAACCCGGAGAGGAACGAAGTCGTCGGTTTGGGAAAGCTCCGGAAGAGGGACGACGGAGGGGCCCTCTTGGGCAAAAAGCAGCTGATTATCCCGAACAACCGGCGGAGGCCCCTCGGGCTCGGTTTCTGCCAAGGGTGTGCGGGACGGTGCATTCCGGATAGTGATGTCTTCTAAGGTTACCCCTTCTCCCGGTGGAACCTGGGGGCCCGGCGGGGGAGGGGGGGGCGACCAGGATTCTTCGGCGTCGGTAAGACGCACCTCACCCTCCAGGACGATCGTCGGAGTAACCGAGACCGCGGGAGCCACGGGAAGCGACACTTCACCCCCGGGACCGACTACGATTCGATCCTCCTGCACGGAGACGCGTTCCGACGAGACCGGTCGCGTCCAGGGTTGCAGGATCTCAGGCGATGCCGAAAGGTCTCGACGGTTGTCGGAAACCGTTTCCACGATTCCCAGGGAGACGGCAAGATCGAGGGCGTCTTCTTCGAAAAGCAGGGAGTTCTGGGCCCCGGTAATCTGGCTTTCGAGGGAGAGTATCTCTTGGTCTCGAGTGGACCGGACGACCCTGGCCCGAAGGATCCCGGCGCCCCGGTCGTTTATTTCTTCGGCGAAGGCTGCCAAACGGCCCCCGGAAAAGGTAAATGCGATTCTCTCTTCGCCGACCCGGAATACGTAACGGCCTGCCGGGACCCGATAGTCCAGCGGCACCGGCGCCGATTGGAAACGGTCGGCGGTGGCTACCGAAAGCACCTCAATCTCGGCGGTCTGCTCCTCCGCGCTTCGAACCGCGGTAGCCGTCAAAACAGACTCGTCCGAAGAGGAGGCAATCCGGTCGTTGAAGGGCGTCTGGAACCCGAAGAGAAAACGGGAACTCTCCCGGAGAGATTCGAGGGAGCTCCCGAGATCTTGCCACACCCGTCGCTCGGTTTGGTAGCGCTCGACGCTGTCTTCCATCCGGTTCAACGGAAGGCGTTCGACCTCCATCAACCCTTCAATGACGCTCTCGGTATCCAGTCGGCCGTCGGAAGAGGATATACCGGGTACGGAGATCTGAGAGAACAAGACCGAGGTGCTTATACATAGAAAAACGAGAGATAGTGTGTATTTCATATCGTCTCCCCTCCCAAGGCGACGATTTCGGTTCCTTCGACGCTGTTCTCAGATCTGCTCGTCGATAAGAAGCCCCACGGCCTCCTGTATTCGAACGTGCAGTCGTTGAAGCGCCTTGGGAGGAAGCTCCTTGATAACCTTATCGGTTCGGGTGTCGATGACTCTTACCACAACCTGACCGAGGTCGTCGTTGATTGAGAATTTTAGGCGGCGATTCAGAAGGTTAGCCACCGCCTGAAGCTCGCTTGTTACAATTTCGATCTCCGGCACGTCTGGTTTCGGTCGATCGACGTTAGGTGCCGGCACAGCCTCGGAAGGCATTCGGCGTACGGAACCCTGCGTTCGGTCCGCCATGCCGGCTTCCTGCGTAATGCGTGTCACATCCATGGACATACAGTACCTCCGTGTTCTTCCACGACAGAGGGAGGCGCGCCCCTCCCCCCGTCAATCCGTTGGAAAGCAGATGACGTCCAGAAATCTCTTTCCTCGGACGGAAGATCAAACCCTAACCGAGAAGCTGTAGAACAGCCTGGGGTTGGGTATTCGCCTGAGCCAGCATGGCGGTGTTGGATTGAATCAGAATCTGATTCTTTACAAAATCCACTACCTCGGAAGCCATGTTGACATCTCGAATTTGCGATTCCGCAGCGGCTAGGTTTTCCGCGGCAATCGCCACCCCTTCTTGGGCCATCTCAAAACGGTTTTGATAGGCGCCAAGGTCGGCACGCTGCTTCGAAACGGTACGAAGCGCGGCGTCAACCACACCGATGGCTCGGTTTGCTGCGTCGGGGTTCGAGATCGAAAGCGATCCTTCCTCGCCTTGTGCACCCTGGAGACCCAGAGCGGCAGCGTTCATGGTGCCGATAAAGGCGGTTTCGTTCTGATCCATATTGGCCCCAACCTGAAATTGGATACCAACGGACTCCGCAGCGTCTACGGCGAACCGTCCGGTAAGGAGGTTCATTCCGTTGAACTGTGCGTGCGAAGCAATTCGGTTTACCTCGTCTACCAACTGGGAGACCTCGACCTGAATCTGCATCCGGTCTTCGGCCGTGTAGATTCCGTTAGCCGACTGCACCGACAGCTCTCGTATCCGGCCCAGAATGTCCTGGGTCTCTTGCAGGTAGCCTTCAGTCGTTTGAATGAAGCTTACCGCATTCTGGATATTCCGCTCTGCCTGGTTTAGGCCACGGACTTGGCTCCGAAGCTTTTCCGAAACCGCGAGTCCCGACGCATCGTCGCCTGCGCGATTGATCCGCATTCCCGAGCTCAGTGCTTCGATGTTTCCCGTGATTTCGCGGGTTCTGAAGCCAAGAGTCCGGTTTGCAAACTCGGCACTCATGTTGTGATTAATAATCATATAGACCTCCGTGATTCGATTTCAAAGGGCAGTCCGTGCCCTTTGTCTCTAGGTCGATTGGACTGCCTTCGGAGGTGCGCGACACTCCGGTGCTCGTTCCATAACCAGAGAGACAAGCCCGGCTCTATAACGAGCCGGGCAGTCCCACTGTTCTCGACCTTCAAGGAGGATGCTTGTCAAAGATCTGTAGACAGAATTCTGTCTACTTAAGTCTACCGCGCTAGCCCAGCAATTGCAAGACGGACTGGTTCTTTACGTTTGCCTGGGCGAGCATGGCCGTGCTCGACTGAACCAGAATCTGGTTCGTGGTGTACTTGACCACTTCGTTCGCCATGTCGACGTCCCGAATCTGGGATTCGGAGGCCTGCATGTTTTCCGCGGCGATGTCGATGCCCGTGATAGCCAACTCAAGCCGGTTCTGGTAGGCGCCAAGGTCGGCGCGCTGCTTGTTTACGACTTTGAGGGCCGCATCGATTACACCGATCGACCGGTTGGCTAGGTCAGGAGCCGACAACGAAAGAGGATCGTTGTTGAAATCCTTTACGCCGAGGGCGAGGGCGGTCATCGTGCCGATGAACACCCGTTCCCGCTGGTCCATATTGGCGCCGATGTGGAAGTACATACTTGCGGTGATCACGTTCTCGCCGGTATCCCGGGCGAACCGTCCCGTAAGGAGGTTCATACCGTTGAACTGGGCGTGAGACGCGATCCGGTCAACTTCGTCGATGAGCTGGGAAACCTCGACTTGAATCTGCATCCGGTCTTCGGACGAATAGATACCGTTCGAGGACTGTACGGCGAGCTCTCGGAGACGCTGCAGGATGTCCTGGCTCTCCTGGAGGTAGCCTTCGCTGGTTTGGATAAAGTTGATACCGTTGGAGGCGTTACGAGACGCCTGGTTGAGCCCTCTTATCTGGGAGCGCATCTTCTCGGAGACGGCGAGGCCGGAAGCGTCGTCGCCTGCTCGGTTGATCCGCAAGCCCGAAGAGAGCTTTTCGATGTTGCCGTTAACTTGTCGGTTGTTTACACCGCGGACGCGTTGGGCAAACATCGCGCTTAAGTTGTGATTAATAATCATTCATTTTCCTCCGTGAAATTTTCGACCGGCGGCATCCGTGCCCCCGGTACCTTCGTGTCTTGTTGGTCGAGCATCCTCCTTTTCGCTTTTCCCCGGCAGGGTGCTAAACCACCGGAGTTATGCGCCGATAATCGAAGTAGGGAGCCTTCCCTCCGGTAGAACCTACCGGGGCAAAACCACCTCTTCGCTTATACGATCGGCTGTTCCGGCCGTCGGCTTGAGAAGAAAAACGAAAAAAGCAGAAAAAAATTCGCGTGAGGAATCGATGACCCAAACGGGGGGCGTCGCGCTACCCCTATTCGCTCAAGAGGTCGAGGTAACGCTTGGCGACCGGATCTGCCGGCTCGAACTCCAGTACGGTACGGAAGTAGCCCATGGCCTCTTCCTGCCGCCCGGTCTTAAGGGCAAGCACTCCAAGGTTGGAGATTACTTTTACGTTCTCCGGCTCGATTTCGAGGGCCTTTCGGAGGGCTTCGGCGGCGTCGGAGAAGTTTTCGAGCTCCATGTTGCAGATAGCAAGCTCGTTGAGGCAATCCACTTCCTTGGGTGCCAGCTCGAGCGCCTGAACAAAGGCGTCCCGGGCATCCTCGTAGCGTCCCAGGCGTCGGTAGCCCCACCCGAGAAGGAACCAGCCGTTCCAGACCTTTGGATGCTCGGCGAGAAAGGCGCGGGCTCGCTTTATGCCCTCCTCTTCTTGCCCGAGTTGAATAAAATCGTAGGCTTCCTTGAACAGCTGATCCGCGAGGTTCTGGGAATCGATTCGATCGACGACCTTCTTGACCTCGGCGATCTTCTCTGCGTCGTCCGAAGAAGCCATGTAGGCGGTAAGGTTGCTCCTGGCGTCGGAAAAGCTCTGTTGCTTCAAGAAGAAGTAGCCGGCGTTGAGATAGGATTCCGGTAAGACGTCGTCCTGGTTCAGAAGCTCGCGGTACGTCTCGAAGGCTCGGTCGACGTAACGGTCCGCCTGCTCCTCGTCCTCGATGGACTTCGCCTGGGCTCCCCGCTCTTCGTAGAGAAGGGCAAGGTTTAGCCGTGGCCGGGGGTCCTGGGGAAGAAGCCCCTTGAGGGCACGGAATATCTCCTCGGCGATCTCGAAATCCTGGTTCCGCGCCTTCATAATGGCGGTCTCCGAGAGCTCGTCCACCAGGTCGGGGCGTGCCGCGAGGATAAAGGAGCGGTAGTAATCCGCGTGCTCGTGTTCCTCGTCGTAGGCCAAAATTTTGAGCATCGCGGATATTATCTGCTCCCACCGTAGGTCTTGCGGATCCCATTGATCGAACCCTCCGGCCACCTCCACCGGGAGAAGGATGTCCGGGTCGAGCTGAAAGTCCTCGATGGTCTTTTCGGTGTCCTCGGGAAGAGAGATGTAGATGATGCTTTCGAGCTCCGGGGGTGTCACGTCGCCGTTTCCTTTCTCGTTTTTGCGGTAGCCTTAATAAGGTTGTTCATGCGCACCTTGTAGTCTAGGGGGATCTTCTCTTCGTCATACTGGAGGGCGAAGGCCGCGATGTCGGTTCGCCCTTCGACCGGGTCGAAACGTACAACTTTGCCCGGAATCGTCAGGCTCCCCCGGCTCTCGGTAAGCGGAAGCCGAAGATCGGCGCTCTTGTTGACCAAGAACTTGGCGAGCCCCATCAGGATTATCTTCGCACCGCCGAACGAGAGGTCCCGAATAATGCACTTCCGGGGTACCCCGTCGATGGTCAACCGGCACTCCTTAGGGTCGATACCCATGAGCGCCGCGGTCTGGACCGTCAGGACGACCCGCTCCTCCTTGCGCTTCTGGGACAGCACATTCGCTTCGAGCAACTCACCGAGAATCTCGATGAGGTCGTCCGGGGGGCGCTGGGTGTACGCCAGGCTCATGAAGCTCAACTCCGGCTTGTTCTTGCCGTAGGGCGTGTAGCCGGTAACCCGGGCGGACACAAAGAACGAGAGGGGATCCGTCTTATCCTTCGGGAGGAAGCTGTACCGGAGGGAGACTAAGTTATTGGCTTTCCGTACCGTTTCGTTGAGAGAACCCGTTACGTTTGTTATTATCCTCGCGCCCACTAGCGAACTGGAGTAGATAATGCAGGGCCACTGGTACCCTAGACAGCGCAAATAGACCTGTTTGGGGTAGAGGAGAATGGCCTGGGTGACCTCTTTCGTAAACGTTACTTCGATGTTTGCAAACTGATCGAAGTAACGGGAGATCTGCTGGCTGGTGGAGACGGGCATCGTCAACCGGATAGTAAGGCGGTCCGATTGCGATGTCAACCTTGGAGGAGCCATGCCTTCTGTCTACGGGATAGGGAATCCACTTCTCGATCTGATTATGAGCGCTAGCCACGAATCCTTGGCGGAAATCGGTGCCCCGCCGGGAAGCATGAATCTCGTCGATTCTGAGGCACAGCGGAAGGTTGTCGAGAAGTGC
>CAZTRQ010000062.1:0-14709 GCA_964616245.1 uncultured Spirochaetaceae bacterium
GCTTCGAAGAGGTCGAGGAGAGGGTCTGCTTCGGCGAAGAAATCCAGCGGCAGGCGAGGCATCAGGGTACGGTATCAGTGGAGTGTGTAGGTTGACAACGGCTTTGTCGGAACCGTAGGATGACCCGCGTCGTATCCCATGGAGCAGATTAGGTGAAAGAATCGCAAATAGGTATCGCGTTGGTCGGTTGTGGAACCGTCGGCGGAGCCGTCGCAGAAATTGTCTTGAGAGATCGAGCCCTTCTAAAGACCAAGAGCGGCTTCGATCTGGTCATCCGTTACATCGTAGACCGCAACTTTACCTACGCCCGGCATCTGCAACTCGACGACACCCTCTTCGAAACGGACCTCGAGCGCGCCTTGGAGGACGACGAGGTCTCCATCGTCGTCGAGCTGGTGGGAGGAACCACCAAGGCCAAAGAGATTATCGAGCAGGCGCTCAAGGCCAAGAAACACGTCGTAACGGCGAACAAGGCGCTCTTGGCACACCACGGCGCGGAGCTCTTCGCCCTCGCCAGGAAGAACGGCGTCGCTATCGGCTTCGAGGCGAGCTGTGGAGGGGGGATCCCGATTCTTCGGGCGCTCTTCGACGGGCTCGTCGCCAACCGAATTGAGGCGCTCTACGGCATCGTAAACGGCACCTGCAACTTTATTCTTACCGAGATGATCCAGAAGGGCGAATCCTACTCGGAAGCCCTCTGGGGGGCCCAGAGCAAGGGTTTGGCGGAGGCGGATCCTACCCTCGACGTAACCGGGGTCGATTCTGCGCACAAGCTCGCCATCATGGCGGCGATCGCCTTTGGGCAGCGGGTCGATTTCGACTCGATCCCCGTCGAGGGCATCGACAGCCTCGAAAGCGACGACGTCCTCTATGCCGACGAGCTCGGTTACGTAGTCAAGCTTCTGGCCATCGGTACCCGGGTCGGCGACGGTATCGCCCTTCGGGTTCGCCCAGCCTTCATCTCCAAAGACCACCCCTTGGCCTGGGTCTCGGGGCCCTTCAACGCCATCAGCGTCTACGGACACGTAACCGGCCACACGATGTACTACGGCCGTGGTGCCGGAGGATCTCCCACCGCCGGTGCCGTGGTGGCGGATATTGCCGGAATAGCGGCGGGATCCATCCAGAGCGTCTTTACACGCTACGGTTATTGGCCGGACAAGGTAAAGGTAAAGAAGCAGATCGCCGTCGAAGAGACGGTAAACCGCTATTATCTTCGGGTCATGGTGGACGATACCCCGGGTGCCCTTGCCCGAATATCCACCATTCTGGGGAATCATGGCATCAGCATTTCGAGCGTACTCCAGGACGAGCTGCCGAGCACGACCTCGGATCACGATTCTAAGCACTTCGTGCCGGTGGTAATCACCGTCCATCCGGCCAAAGAGAAGAACGTGATGAGCGCCGCCGCGGAAATAGACGCTCTCGACGCCACCGACGGCTCGACCTCGGTAATAACCATTGTCGATGAGCACCCCGAAAGCCTAAGTTAGTCGAGTAGAGAGAACCTATGAACATACTACCGTACACTGTGCAGCCGAAGCTGCCGCCCCCGCTTGCGCCTCTTCAAGATCTTGCGCGAAACCTCTGGGTTAGTTGGAACCACGACGCGGTCAACCTCTTTATCCGCCTCGACTACGATGCCTGGCTCCAGTCGGGTCAGAACCCGGTCCGAGTCCTCGGCATGGTTTCCCCGGAGCGCCTCGATGCGCTATCCCAGGACGACTCGTATCTTTCCGCCCTCGACCGAGTTGTGGCGCGGTTCCAGGAGTATCAGTCGGGGGACGGGTGGTACCGCGGTCCCCGGGATAAGACGATCGCCTACTTCTCGATGGAGTATGGCCTCGATGTCAGCCTTCCCATCTATTCCGGAGGGCTCGGAATGCTCTCCGGAGACCACCTAAAGACCGCTTCCGACCTTGCCCTGCCCTTGGTGGCCGTCGGCCTCCTCTACCGGCAGGGCTATTTCCAACAGTATCTCAACGCCGACGGCTATCAGCAGGAATCCTACCCGGAGAACGACTGGTACAACATGCCGGTACGGCGGTGCGTCGATGCCGAAGGAAACGACGTAAAAATCGTCGTCGATATGGCCGGGAGCGCGGTAACGGCCCGGGTCTGGGAGGTAAAGATCGGTCGGATTTCCCTCTACCTTCTGGACGCCAACATCGAGGAAAACTCCGCGGAGCTCCGGGACATCACCTCGACCCTCTACGGCGGCGACCGGGAGACCAGAATCCGGCAAGAAATTCTTCTTGGTATCGGGGGAATCCGGGCGCTCAGAGCCTTGGGCATAGAGCCGGCGGTTGCCCACATGAACGAAGGGCACTCGGCCTTCCTCGCCATCGAGCGCATCCGAGAGCACGTAACCGAGCACGGCCTGAACCTTTCCGAAGCGATTCAGGCTATCTGGCCCACCAATATCTTTACCACCCACACCCCGGTCCCCGCCGGAAACGAGCGGTTTACGCCGGAGCTTATGCGCAAGTACTTCGACAGCGTAGCCGCCGGAACGGGACTCAGCTGGGAGCAGTTTATGGCCCTCGGCAGAGAGAATCCGAGCGACACCGCCGAGAGCTTCTGTATGACGGTGCTTGCCCTTAAGCTCTCGGCGCACAACAACGGCGTCAGCGCCCTCCACGGAGACGTAAGCAAGCAGATGTGGCAAAGCCTCTGGCCCGGGCTCCCGGAGTCGGAGATTCCGATCTTTAGCATTACCAATGGTGTGCACCCTCGGACCTATCTTTCCCAAGACTTGCAAGAGCTCTTAGACCGCTATTTCGGCGCCCGCTTTTACGACGAGCCGGCGAACCTCGAGATTTGGGACCGGATTCATCGGGTCTCCGACGAGGAGCTGTGGCGGACCCACGAGCGAAAGAAAGCGCACCTTGTCGCTTTTTCGCGGGACCGCTTGCGAAAACAGCTGAGCCGCCGGGGACTCGCGGGAAACCGGCTCCACTTGGCGAACGAAGTGCTATCGCCGGATATCCTGACGATTAGCTTTGCACGGCGCTTTGCCACCTACAAGCGTGCCACTCTGCTCTTCGACGATCCGGAGCGGCTCCTCCGCCTCGTCTCCGACGAAAAACGCCCGGTGCAAATCATTTTTGCCGGAAAAGCACACCCCCACGACGACCCGGGAAAGAACCTCATCCGAGAGATCGTTCACTTTGCCGGCAAACCGGAGGTCCGGAGTCGAATTCTCTTCTTGGAGAACTACGACATCACGATCGCCCGCCAGTTGGTATCCGGAAGCGATCTCTGGCTGAACACTCCGAGGCGTCCGATGGAAGCGAGCGGCACGAGTGGAATGAAAGCCGCGATAAACGGTGTTCTTAACTGTTCGACCCTCGACGGATGGTGGGCCGAAGCCTACGCCCCGGAGTTCGGATGGGCTATCGGCAACGGGGAAGAGTACGAGGACGCGGAAGTCCAGAACGAGATCGAAAGCAAGGCGCTCTACGACTTGCTGGAGCGCGAAATCGTCCCCACCTACTACGACCGGGGACGCGACGGCCTGCCCCGGGATTGGATCCGGATGATGAAGGCCTCCATAGCCTACATGGGCGCGAACTTCGCCTCCCATCGCATGCTGGTGGAATACTACGACCGCTTTTACGAACCGGCCCTCGGGCACTTCGACCGGGTTACCGCCGACGGCTTTTCGAAGGCCAAAGAGGTCGCCGCCTACATAGACAAGCTGACCGCCGCATGGCACTCCGTCGGGTTCGAGTCTCTCCACAAGTCCGGGAGCGGCGAGATCCAAGTCGGCGACCCGGTAACGGTGGAGGCGAGGCTACACTGTCCCGGGCTCTCTCCGGAGGATATTACCGTCGAGGCCTTCTACGGCAGGCTCGACGCCCAGCGGCAGATCGTCGAGCCGGGTCGGACTTCGTTGACCCCGGGCACCATGTCGAAGGATCACAAGATCGATTTCTCCGGAACCTTTGCCTGCAGGGTGCCGGGACGCCAGGGCGTCGCCGTCCGGGTGTTGCCGAAGCATCCGGATCTGGTACACCCCTTTCTCCCGGGGCTGGTTCGCTGGGCCTAAGTTTTAGGCGTTTCGTCGGAGGTTAGTTGCCGAGGCCCAGAATTGCCATGTGGGGATCCAGGAGCACCAGGGGGATAACCACCAAGAGCGCCGGGATAAAGTCGCCGGTTCGAATCTCCTTAACCCGGAGCAAGTTAAGACCTATCATCACGACCATCGCCCCGCCGACGCCACTTATCTCCGAAAGAAGGAGCGGGGTAACGAGGGGGCGGATCCACACCGCGACGAGGGTAAGCCCGCCCTGGTAGACGAGTATCGAGAGAGCCGAGAAGCCGACGCCGATGCCTAAGGCGCTCGCCAAGAGAATCGACATAAAGCCGTCCATAACGGATTTCGTCAGGATAAGTTGATAGTCCCCCTCAGTGCCCGCCTGAAAGGCTCCGACGATAGTCAGGGCCCCGACACAGTAGAGTACCGAGGCGGTCAAGAAGCCGTAGGCGAAATCCCCGCTCCCCTCCTTCGAGGCGAAGCGACTCTTGAGCCAGTTCCCAAGGTTGAGGATGCCCTTCTCCACGCCCCACCAGGTACCGAGCAGCCCTCCGGAAACCAGGGCCAGGGCCAGATAGAGAACCCTCTGGGTCTGGAGCGCCATCGAGATACCGATGATAATCGAGACAACGCCGATACCGTTGTAAACGGTGTCCTGGAAGCTCTTACCGAGACGGTTTCCGATCAGAAGGCCGAGGGCGGACCCTAAGATTACCGCGAGAGCGTTTACCACTGTTGCGACCATGGCGCCGATTCTATCTGCAATCTCCGAAAGCGTAAATCGGAGCTCTCGGCTTGACCGACCGACCGCCGGTGGGTAGGCTCTCATTAACAGTCGAATGGAACAGCAGAAATCAGCCCGTCGATATCCCGGGGCCCTGAAAGGCCTCGTCGTTTTATTTCTTTCGTCTCTTGTTCTCGGATGCTACACGGTTCCCGAAGAGGTGCCCGAGGACCTTTCTCAGATGGAAATTTTCCAGCTTGCCCAAGAGGCGGCGGAAAACGACAGGTGGGATGTAACGCGGCTTTACTACGAGACCTACCTCGACCGGTTTCCGGAGGATTGGCCCAACCGCATCGCCGCACGATACGAGATTGCCTTTACCTACTACAAGGAGGGGCGCCTCGATACCGCGGAGGTCCTGTTCCAAAGCGTTTTGGCAACCTACGCCGAACCGGAGGAGAGGCCCCTGCCGGCGTGGCCCCGGGTTCTGTCCGAAAGGGTTTTGGAGAAGATCGAAGAAGTACGCAGTCTGCCCCCGGCTCGTATGTTCGGCTCTACGCCCCGGGAGTAACGGCG
This sequence comes from uncultured Spirochaetaceae bacterium, assembly GCA_964616245.1. Taxonomy (GTDB): domain Bacteria; phylum Spirochaetota; class Spirochaetia; order DSM-27196; family PWMO01; genus CAYPUT01. The sequence goes on from CAZTRQ010000062.1 coordinate 5,340, forward strand.
GGACTAATCGTACACCGGTCAGTGCGGTAGCAGAATCGTGTTGAGCCGGACGTTCCTTTCCCCGGCTGCTTCGTAGAGCATCTCTTCGGTAACGCGACCCCGTGGACGCGCGTGGGGCGGGGCATCCCCAACCAATATGACGAGACGATTCTCCGCTTGCCAGGGAAAGTTGACCACCGCCGAGTAGAGCGCTTCGTGGACCGCTTCGGGAATATCCCGGCCCCCGGAGACCCGAAGGCCGTCGACAGCCCGCTGCACCACCGAGAGGTCGTTCTGGAAGGCGACCGTCCGGGTGAGATACTCCTCCATGTAGTCCTTGTAGTAGACAATGCCGACTCGGTAGCGCTCGAATCCTTCGAGCTTGCGCTCGAGAAGGGGCACCAGGCTGCGTCTAAGCGCCGGGACGTCGTTCTCCATGCTCTGGGTCGAATCGAGGGCCAATACGAGGTCGATACTCCCGCCGTCGACCCCGGAAATAATCTCGCCGATCTGGGTGACGAGGTCTTCTTCTCCCTCGGAATAGCGCGCAACTCCGTTGCTCGCCCGGGCGATATCGTCGTAGCTAGTCGCGGCAGCCGGCATGTACCGCGCGTCCAAGGGCCGCTCCGGCGTCACTTCCATCGGCGCCTGAGTTACCCGGAGGACGAAGGGGTTGTCCAAGAAAGCCCCGGCGTAGCTTGCATGGGTAGCCTCGAAAGTACGGACATTCAGGTAGGCACCGTCTACGACCAGGCGCTCCCCTTGGCGGGACCATGGGTAGCCGTACTCGACAACGTAGGGCACAAAGACGTGGAAGGCTTCTCCGAGAGCCGGGTCCGGCGCGGCGGTCGAATCGACGAGAAAGTGCATCTCCGGCGGCAGAAACTCGCCGTTGAGAAGCCGCCGCTCCTCCCCGTTGAGGGGGTGAAAGGCGGGGTTCCGGAAGGCGTATGTCGCGACTTCCCGTTCCGGGTCTTCGGTCGACTCGGTGACGAGAACGGAATTGACCCCGGGCTTCTTTCGGATCCGCAGAAGATAGCCCCCCTCGAGACTCTGCTCGATAATGAGATCCTCGGGTCCGAGAGAAAGATCCGCCGAAAACGCGGCCGGTGCCAAAAGGACAAGTGCGAGAAAGAATGCCGATCTTTTCACATCTTTGAGTATCGACGAGATCTCGAAGCCGGTTTAGCTACTGCTGGATCAGAAAAACCGCCGGCAGCGGCGATTGCCCCGGGCCGAGGGAGCCGCTAAAGAAGGCTACCCGGTCGGTCAGCCCCCCAAAGACCCCACAGGGATCGTCGAGGAAGACCCCCGAGACGACTAGGAGGCGCCACCCTGCCGGAGACTCGTAGAGGAAAATCTCCTCGGAGACGCTCCGCCGGAGGGTGAAGGCACCGCAATCTACCCCTTCCCACCCCTCCACCCCGAAAACGTCGTCGTCGGTGTAGTAGACCTCCAGGCGGTTCTCGTCGATCTCGTAGAGGGCGTAGGAGAAGGAAATGACATTCGGTGGCAGGAAGGGTATGCCCCTGCCGGAGACGGGTCCACTCAATAGGATGGCGGCCTCCGGGGGCGGAGGCGGCGGTGTCGGGAGGGCGGAGTCGTAGGCCGGAGGTGGGGGCGCGTCGACCAACTCGCCGGGGCCGTCGGTGCCGTCGCATCCGAACAGGAGGGCGACGGCGAAAACGAGCCCCACGGCGAGAAGAGCGGGCCACCGGGGCGTGTTATTCGACCGTAACGCTCTTGGCAAGGTTCCGTGGTTGGTCGACGTTTCGGTCGAGCTTGATGGCGCAGTAGTACGCCAGGAGTTGGAGGGGAACCACCATCAGAAAAGGGTAGAAGAGCTCGTTGGTGTGGGGCACGTAGATGGTGTCGTCGGCGATCTTGGCCACCTCCTCGTCGCCGTCGACGGCCAGGGCGATAACCGGGCCCTTACGGGCCTTTACCTCCTTGAGGTTGGACATAACCTTGTCCCGGAGAGAGTCGTCGGGAACGATAAAGAGACTCGGGGTCTCCTCGTTGATAAGGGCGATCGGGCCGTGCTTTATCTCCGCGGCGCTGTAGCCCTCGGCGTGGATGTAGGAGATCTCTTTGAGCTTCAGGGCGCCCTCGAGGGCCACGGGGTAGTTGATGCCCCGGCCGAGGAACAAGAAGTCCGTGGCGCCCGCGTAGCGCTCGGCTACCGCCTCTATGGCGTGGCGCCGCGATAGTATCTCCTCGATCTGCTCCGGAAGTCGCTCGAGGGCCGTTATAAAGGAGAGCCCCTGCTCCACTGAGAGGTGGCGCATCCTCCCAAGAATAAGGGTTACGAGGTAGAGGGCGGTGGTTTGGCTGGTAAAAGCCTTGGTCGATGCCACGGCGATTTCGGGTCCCGAGTGGATGTAGACCCCGCCGTCGGACTCCCGGGGAATCGTAGAACCGACGACGTTGCAGATACCGAGAACCCGGGCGCCCTTGCGCTGAAGCTCTCGCATCGCGTAGAGGGTGTCCGCCGTCTCCCCGGATTGGGATATCGCGAAGTAGAGCGTGTTCCGTTCCACGATCGGGTTCCGGTAGCGCAGCTCGGAGGCCAATTCGGTCGTACAGGGAATCCGGGCCACCGATTCCAGCAGGTAGGAGGCCACCAGGCCGGCGTGGAAGGAGGTTCCCGCGGCGATAATCTTGACCCGCTCGACGTCGAGGAGCTCTTTTCGACTCATGTTGAGCCCTCCGAGCTTCCCGGTGGCGTACTCCCGGTCGAGGCGACCCTGCATCGCCCGGCGGATCGACTCCGGCTGCTCATGGATCTCCTTCTCCATGAAGGTCTCGTAGTCGCCCTTCTCCATCTCCTCGAGCTCCCAGCTGATAAAGTCGATCTTCTTGTCGACGGTACGGTCCCGGAAGTCGGTGGTGGTGTAGCTATCGGGGGTGATGCTGCACACCTCCCCATCCTCGAGGTAGATAACTTGCTTGGTGTGAGCAAGGATGGCCGTGACGTCGGAAGCCAGGAACATCTCCCCTTCGCCGATACCGAGCACCAACGGAGAGCCGTTCCGGGCGCCGACAATCCGCCCTGGTTCGTCGGCGTGGACGACGAGAATCCCGTAGGTGCCCTTCAAGAGCGAGCATGCTCGCTTTACCGCCCGTTCGAGGTTTCCTTCGTAGAGGTCGGCGACCAAGAACGCGATTATCTCTGAGTCGGTCTCCGTCTGGAACCGGTAGCCTTGCTCCTCGAGCTTCTCTTTGAGGGCCTGGTAGTTCTCTATGATGCCGTTGTGGACCAGGGCGACCTTCCCCGCGTTGTCGACGTGGGGATGGGCGTTGATGTCGTTCACCTCGCCGTGGGTGGCCCACCGTGTATGCCCGATGCCGTAACAACCGGGCAACTCGGCGGGGACCCGGACGTCGAGGTCCGCGATCTTCCCGCTGGACTTGATAACCGTCAGGGCGCCTTCGTCCCCGACGCAGATGCCGGCGGAGTCGTAGCCCCGGTACTCGAGACGCTTGAGCCCCTCGATAAGTATTGGCGCTGCGGCCTTCGGCCCGCAGTACCCTATGACACCACACATATAGAACCCTTCCCTATGTTACTTTTTCGGCAATGGCGGAGAGTTTCTCCTTGCTGGTAAGCCGTAGCGCGTTTCCGGATATCGACACTACCTTCTTTTCGGCAAGTCCGAGAATTTTCTCGCGCACCTTTTCCCCGGGCACTTCCAGCTCCATGCCGATCTCCTTACAGGCACGATCGAGGGCTAAGGCTTGCTCCTCCGCGGGTTTCTCGAGAAAGCGGTAGTAGAGATTTATGGCGATCAGGCTCTCTTCGTTCTTCTGAAAGAGACGTTGAATTTGGGTGTTCGCCTGTTCTACCCGGCGACAGAGCTTATCGATAACGTTCATCGCGATCTTCGAGTTCTTCTCGATCATGCTCTGGAAGCCTTGGCGGTCGAAGGTCAGAAGCTGGACCGGAGTTACCGTGGTCGCCGTCGCGGTTCGCTTTATCCGGGAGACTATCGCCATTTCGCCGAAGAAATCGCCTTTTCCGAGGTCTGCCAGCACGTGTTCCTTCCCGTCGATGGAACGAGTAATCCGCACCGTCCCGTCTTGGATTATGTACATGTGCTTTCCCTCTTCGCCCTCTTCGAAAATCACACGCCCGGCTCCAATGCTCTGGCCGTACTTCTCATAGAGTGGGTTTTCTGCCATGCCGAGAGTATAGCCCCGGTTGGGCGCCGGGGTCACCTTCTTTGCGGATTTTTCGCGTTCTCGAATCGTCAGGCAGTTCAGCCCCGTCTTAGTAGGTGAGGAGGTTAGATGATGATACGGATAGCAACTACCCTGGGCCGCCGGGCCCTGGGCCCGGCGGCCGCGATTCTCGGTGCCGCGGTTCTCGCTACGCTGGTCTTTGGGGCCTGCGCTCCCCTGCAGGAGGCGAAGGACGCCGGCTGGGGCGATCTCGTCCCCCCGGTCTACCTTGGAATCCAGGCCATGGGCCCGAGTCAGGTTGTCGTCGAGTTCGACGAGGCGGTCAGATTAACGCCGGGGACCGTCGCCGTCAGCGACGCCCTCGGTACGGCGACAGCGAGGGTCGAAGAAGCGGCGGTTATCGTCGAGACGGAACATCAGAGCGTGCCGGGAACCGAATACACCCTCGAAGCTCGGGTAGAGGACGGAGCGGGGAATAGCACCACCTTCGTCGCTGCCTTCTACGGCTACAATCCCGACGTCCCGGAGGTCGTCATCAACGAGCTAACAACCCAGGGCTCTAAGACGAAACCGGACGTCGTCGAGCTGTACCTAAAAACCTCAGGCAATCTCGGAGGACTTACCCTCTACGAAGGGACCCCGGGGGAGTGGGAAACCAGGTACGTCTTCCCGGCGATGGAGCTCCCGGCGGGGGCCTACGTCGTAGTCCACTACCGGCCGGAAGGGATCCCGGAAGAGATTACCGAGATTGAGGATCCGACGGAGTCCGGCGGTATCGACGCCACCGACGAAGCCTGGGATGTCTGGATACCGGGAGGCGACGGTCTAACCGGAAACAACGGCGCGGTAACCTTGGCCGAGCAGCCCTTCGGCCGGATTATCGACGCGGTTCTCTACAGCAACCGAACCAGCGCTTCGGACACCACCTACCGCGGCTTCGGGAGTAGCCGAATGCTCGCCCAGGCCGAGGAGCTTTTCGCCGCCGGCGCCTGGAGTGCCGCCGAGGAAGCCATTGCCCCGGAGGATTGCCTAGACCCGGAAGACTCGACGGCGACTCGTTCGATGTCGAGAAGCTCCGAGTCAGTCGACACGGACACCGCGGCGGACTGGCACATTACCCCCACTCGAGGCGCAACCTTCGGCGCGGTCAACACGGACGAGGTGTACCTGCCCTAGCGCGGCTGCCTTAGGCGTAGTCTTTGAAGAACGCCTCGAGCTTCGGCTTCGGGGCGGCTCCGACGTGTTGCTCGGCCACCTCGCCGTTCTTGAAGACGAGGAGCGTCGGAATGCTTATGATGTTGTACTGAGCCGCCAGGTCGGCCTGCTCGTCCACGTTGAGCTTGCCGACCGTTACTTTTCCGTCGTACTCCACCGCAAGCTCCTCCAAAACGGGGGCGATCATCTTGCAGGGCATGCACCACTCAGCCCAAAAATCGACAATGACGGGAACCTCGGACTGAAGAACCTCGGATTCGAAGTTCTCCGTCGTAATCTCTACCTGCATCAGCCGGACCTCCGGGGAAGAGTATCGGTGGAATGGGGCTCTTCGGTCAAACCCCGGACAAAGCTCCTTACCCTTTCCCGGAGCCCCTCCCGGGGTCCGTCGATGCTGTTTACGATCGCCGACCCGACGACGGCGAAGTCGACGTGGGGTTTGAGTACCTCGATCTGCTCCCGGCGGCGGATTCCAAAGCCTCCCATCACCTTATCTGACTTTCCTCGGGCCCAGTCGAGAAACTCGATCTGCTCCGGGCCAATCTCGGTCTCTTTGCCGGTGGTGCCCCGGCGGAGGGCAACGTAGAGGTACTCCGGCTTCACTTCTTCTATCAGCCGGCGGCGGGATTCCGAGAGACTCGGAACGACGACCGGGACCACCGCGACACCGAGTTCTACCCCGGCGGCGAAGAGCCCTTCGTCGTCTCCCGGGGGAAGGTCCGGGATAATCACCCCCCGGGCGCCGGCGTCCCGGGCCTCGGCGACGAATCGGTCCACCCCCCGGATCATCGGGATGTTTGCGTAGGTCATCAGAAAAATCGGCCGGTCGGTCGTGCTCCGGAGGCGCCGGAGAAAGTCGAACCCCGCGGTTAGGCTAAAGCCGGCCTTTAGGGCCACCGACGAGGCGTTCTGGATAGCCGGGCCGTCGGCGGTTGGGTCGCTAAAGGGAAACTGCAGCTCCAAGGCGGCGGCGCCTCCGTCGATAATGCCCGAGGCGACCTCCCAGAAGGCGTCGCCGTCGGGGTAGTGGCAGATCAGGTGGGCCATAATTCCATCGTAGCTCATAGTGTTTCCGCCTCGTTTTGGAGAAAGCGTTTCCACGCCTCGGGCTTTATGGCCCGGGCGGCGATAAAGAGGTCCTTGTCGCCTCTCCCCGACATGTTCACGACGATAACCTCGTCTTTCTTCATCTTTGGCGCCATCTTGACAACCTCCGCCGCCGCATGGGCGCTCTCGAGGGCGAAAACCAGGCCCTCCTTCCGGGCGAAGAGCCCCATCGCCTCGAGGGCCGCGTCGTCGGAGCTGGTTTGGAACTCCACCCGACCGGAGACACCTAGGGAGGCAAGCTGGGGTCCGATGCCGGGGTAGTCCAACCCGGCGGATACCGAGTGGGTCTCCCCGACTTGGCCGTCGTCGTCGACCAGAAAGAGGCTCTTGTACCCCTGGACCACCCCGACCCTTCCGGTGCCCTGCATCCGGCTCGCGTGGTTGCCGAGGCTCAGGCTACGGCCCCCGGCCTCGACGCCGACGAGGCGGGGCGTGGTCCCGGTAAGGTAGGGCTCGAAAAAGCCGATCGCGTTACTCCCCCCGCCGACACAGGCGACCAGGGCCGTAGGGACGACGCCCCTGCTTTCGAGGGCATTCTTTACTTCTCGGCCTACGACCGCCTGGAATTCCCGTACCATCGCCGGGTAGGGCGCGGGCCCCAGGGCGGAGCCGATAAGGTAGTGGGTCTCCGGAAAGCTCTCGGCCCAGTCCCGGAGCGCCTCGTTTACCGCGTCCTTTAGGGTCTTGCTCCCCGAGGTAACCGGTACGACCTCGGCCCCAAAGAGCTCCATCCAGAAGACGTTCGGCTGCTGCCGCCGGACGTCGACCTCGCCCATGTAGACTCGGCATTCGAGTCCGAGCTTGGCGCAGACCGCCGCCGTGGCGAAGCCGTGCTGCCCTGCGCCGGTCTCGGCGATAATTCGATGCTTACCGAGGCGCTTGGCCAACAGCGCTTGCCCGATGGCGTTGTTTATCTTGTGGGCTCCGGTGTTCGCCAGCCCTTCGAGCTTTATGTAGATCTGCGCCCCGCCGAGGTGACGGGTTAGATTCTCCGCGTAGAGGAGAGGGGTCGGGCGCCCGACGTAGTCCCGGCCGATCGAGTCGAACTCCGCCCAGAAGGCGTCGTCACCTGCAGCCTCGTCGAAGGCTTGCTTAAGCTGCTCTATCGCCGGCCGGAGCACCTCGGGGACGTAGGCCCCGCCGAACTCGCCGTAGTAGCTATCGAAGTGTGGCATGGTGTACCTCTTTAAAGAAATCTTTGAGCTTTTGGGGGTCCTTCCGTCCCGGAGTCGACTCCAGGCGACTCGAGGCGTCGATAAGCTCCGGTCGGTAGCGCGAAACAGCCTCGGCGACGTTTTCCGGGGAGAGGCCCCCGGCGAGCCAGAGGGGCCGGGGCAGAGAATCGGAAGCGAGCACCTCGGCGCCGATCTGTTTTCCCGTTCCCCCGGCGAGCTTCGGGTCGAAGTGGTCGAGGAGCACCCGGGGGCAGCCGTATCGCTTAGCCGCCGATAGGTCCTCGGGAGTGCGAACCCGGAGCGCTCTATAGTAGGGAAAGGCCAGGTCGGCGCACTCCTCGGGCCCTTCGTCGCCGTGGAATTGAACCCCGTCGAGGAGACCCGCTCCCAACAGCTCGGCGACCCCCGGCGGCAACACCCTGTTCCCCGGCGTCCCCTCGGTGACGACCACGGCAACTTTTAGAACGTCGAGATCCGATAGGGTTTCGAGAAGCCCAGGGGTCGCCCGCCGTGGCGAGTCCGCGAAGACGAAGCCGAGAACGTCGGCCCCGAGGTCGACGGCAGCTTGCGCGTCGTCTCGGTTGGTAATCCCGCAGATCTTGACGAGAGGTGCCGGGGCCGCCGGTAGCCCCCGCCCACCGGCCACCTTCGCTTCCCGGAGGGCAGCAATGCGCCGCCAGAAGAAGGCCTCCGCCGGCCGGGGCTTCGGGTCCCCGTCGCCGGTGCCGGGTCGGCCGTCCGGGGCCGAGTCCGCAGCCCGGCCCGAGTCCGCAGCCGGGGCGGGGGCCAAAAACCGTGCCCCGGCGACCAGCTCCGGCAAGAGCTCCGGGTGCCGGACCACGGCCTCACCGACGAGGACCCCGGAGAATCCCGCCTCCCCGGCAACACGAACGTGCTCCGGGTGGGAGATTCCCGACTCGAATACGACCCGGCAGGGCCAATCGATGCGCGAAATCAGCGCCATGGGCCCTAAGGGGTCCACAGCGAAGGTCTTGAGATCTCGGGCGTTGATACCCACCAGGGGAGGCGCAAAGGGTCGAACCTTCGCCAGGTCATCATCGTCGTGGACCTCCACCAGCGCCGCCATTCCCACCCCGCCGGCGTGGCGGTAGAGGCGGGCGATGGCTCCCGGTGTAAGGAGCGCGGCGATAAGGAGAACCGCGTCGGCGCCGGCCCGGAAGGAGACGTCGAGGTCTTCCTCGGTCAGAAGGAAGTCCTTCCGCAGGAGGGCACGGTCCGGCCGAGCGCCTTTTATCCGTATAAGGTCCTCGAGGCTCCCGGAAAAGCGCTCCTCCTCGGTAAGAACCGAGATCGACGGTACCCCGGCGTCGGCGTACCGGAGCGCTTGGACCACCGGGTCGAGGTCCCGGGCAATCGCGCCGGCAGACGGAGAGGAGCGTTTTACCTCGCAGATAATCCTCGGCTCCCGGAGGAAGGGTACCACCGGGACCTCCCGGCGCACCGGGAGAGAGCATCCCTGTGCCGCCCCGCGGCTTTCGATCCGCCGGATCCGTTCCTCGGCGATGTCCCGGAGAACCCCAAAGGCACCGGGGTCGAGGGCATCGCGAATGGAAGCGTCGGTCATCCGGCTATCCCTATTCTCTCGGATCGAGTCGCCGCGACGATGCGCTCGAGCTTTTCCCCGACGGCGCCGCCCTCGAGGAGCTCCCGGGATTGCTGGTAGCCGGCCCGGATAGCCTCTTGGATTGCCG
>CAZTRQ010000063.1:0-14344 GCA_964616245.1 uncultured Spirochaetaceae bacterium
GGTCAAGCCACCGGGTTTTGATCCCGGCATTCGGAGGTTCGAATCCTCCCGTCCCAGCATAGCCGAAACGCATTACCACTGAGGAGCGAAACGATGGAAGAGCGGGTGCTAGCAGCACAGCCGAGAGAGAGTCGAAAGAAGGGGCCCACGGGGCGCCTTCGGCGCGCCGGTCGTATACCGGCGGTTATCTACGGACACGCGGAGCCGAAGGCCGTGAGTGTCGACGCCAAAGAGTTTTACGGTCTTTTCCGTCACATATCAGAGAGTACCATCATCACCCTGAAGGCCGACGGCGAGGACGTCGAAGTTCTTATCAAGGACTACGACGAGGACCTTCGGACCAACTCCGTCAGCCACGTCGATTTCTACGCCATCCAGGCCGGTACCGTCCTCCGAACACACATAGGAATCCACCTCGAAGGATCGCCGAAGGGCGTTCGGGAGGGTGGCGTCCTCGAGCAGCAGCTCCACGACGTCGAGATTGAGTGTCTGCCGAAGGACATTCCCGAACACGCTTTTAGCGTCGACGTCACCGGGCTCGACATCGGCGACTCGGTCCACGTTTCCGACATTCCCGAGCCTCCTGGCGTCACCTTCCTTACCGGTGGCGACCACGTCGTAGCCCTGGTCAACGCCACTCGGGAAGAAGTGGAAGAAGAGGTGGAAGAAGAGGTCGAAGGCGAAGAAGGCATGGCCGAGGAAGAATCGGAAGAGGCTACGGAGACCGAGGAGTAACAGCTGCTTCGGCTTGTCGTGGGCCTCGGAAACCCGGGGCCGCGATTCTCCGGAACCCGGCACAACGTCGGGTTCATGCTGCTCCGGCGCCTTGCGGAGCAGTACGCCTTTTCGTTTCGAAAGAGACTCTTTGCTCCGTACCGGTCTGCACGCTCCGACCTCGGCGTCGGAGAAGCGAAGCCCCTCACCCTCATCGAGCCGGCGACCTATATGAACCGGTCCGGTATCGCAGTAAGAAAAGCGCTCTATCGGGAGCGTTTGAGCCCTGAATCGACTCTGGTGGTATGCGACACCCTCGATCTGCCTCTGGGGCGCGTCCGTCTCCGGCGTGGCGGCTCCTCGGCGGGACACAACGGCCTCAAATCGGTTATCGAAGAAACGAACAGCGCCGAGTTTATGCGCCTCTATATCGGTATCGGCAGACCTCCGCGGCGGGAGGACGTCGTCGACTACGTTCTGGGCTCGTTTCTGCCGGAAGAGCGGCACGCTCTCGACGCCGCCCTCGACCGGGCAGTCGCGGCCCTTCGGGATCTCTTGACCGAGCCCTTCGATGCGGTGACCAATGACCTCAACAGGCGGCCCTGATCCCGGGGCCTCTCTCGAGGGCCCTCTCCAAGCGGTCCGCGACGCTCTCCGTCGAGAAGGCGTCGACAGTCAAAGCCATCTGCTTCTTGCGCTCTCAGGCGGGGGGGATAGCACCGCGCTCCTCGTTCTCCTCTGTCGTTACCTCGGTTCATCTCTCGGACGGATTACGGCGGCGTACTTTCGCCATGGTCTTCAGGCCGAGGAGGAACAGGGTGCCGAAGAAGAGCGGGTTCGGAGCAATTGCGAATTGCTCTCGGTTCCCCTCCTTAGCGAGGGGCTCCCACCGGGGGATCTGGCGAAGTCCCGGGCCGCCGCAGAGCGAGGCGTGGAGGCCGCCGCCCGGGAAGCGCGATACGCCTTTCTCTACCGTACCGCGGAAGAGGTCGGCGCAACGCATCTCTTGACGGCACACCACCGGGACGACCAGAACGAAACGATTCTGATGCGCCTGCTAACCGGTGGTGGGCTTTCCGCTCTTCGGGGCATCGAGGGCTCCCGGGACGTTCTGCTGTCCTCCGGGAGGAGGCTCCGGCTCCTGCGGCCACTTCTTGGCTTTAGCGGCCGAGACGGCGTGGGCGCCGAGGCCTTGCGAACCCTTCTCCGAGCCGAAGGAATCGAATGCCACGGCGACGCGAGTAACCGGAGCGAGCGCTTCCTCCGGAACCGCATTCGTTTGCGTCTTGTTCCACTCCTCGAAGAGCTTGTTCCCGGCTATTCCTCCTCCTTAGCCCGTCTCGCCGGCGAGGCGAGGGAGGTGGCCGAGGCGCTCGACGCGGTGGCAGGAGAGCTTCCGGTCGAGATCGAAGGACCGGAGATCCGCTTTCCCGGTAAACCGTTCTGGTCCGCCCCGACGGCCATTCGACGGCAGGCCCTCCTCGCCGCAGTCAACAGAGTAATCCCCGGAGTAGAGAGGCTCCCGGATCGGTTTCTTCGGCCCATTCTGTACGCCCCGGCAGTAGGGCGTGATGCCGGCCACGGAGTAGAGCTCCTATACGACGCCACGGAGGTCCGGATTCGACCTCTGGTTGTCCACCCGGCTAAAAAGGGCTATTTTTCTATCCTGTGGGAGGGTAGCCTGCCATCCCCAGAGGGGTTCCGAATTCGGATTTCCGGAGCTCCCGACCGGTTGGTCGATTTCGACTGTCCGGGCATCGTGGCTCCGCTTGTCTTACGGACCCGGAGGCCCGGGGATCACCTCGACCGGTTCGACGGATCTATTAGGGTCAACCGCCTTTTAGCGATGGCGGGCGTCGACCCTGCGGAACGGGATACGGTCATCCTTCTGGAAGACCGGAAGGGTGTTTTAGCCGTCGTAACTCCGGGAGTCGCCGACAAGGTGCATCTTTCGGAGCGCTGTCACACCTCGACGAGTGACCGGCCTATCCCCGACACAACAGTAATTCTTTCCGAGAATGGAATTAAGGTAGAGTATGCTAAACGACAATAATCAGGGTAATGACAATCGAGACCCTAATCAGCCTCAGTTCAACTTTCGCAACAATCGCTTCGCCCTTATTTTTCTGATCGCGATACTGGGCATGTTCGTGGTGCTGGTTTTTAGCGAGAACACGACTCCCGGTCGGGAGATTCCCTATTCGCAGTTTCTCGGTTATCTGACCGAAGGGCAGGTCGAGTCGGTTCGGATCCTCGACCAGTACGAGATTCAGGGTACGTTAAAGAACGGTTCCGGGGAGAGCCGCTTCTTTACGACGAATATTCCCTATTTCGACGACGGCCTCGTGGACGTCCTCCGGGAACAGGGAGTCCGTTTCTCCGGCTCTCCCCGGCCGGTCAGCCCGATAGAAGTGCTGTTTCAGTTTCTTCCCTGGTTCGTAGGTTTCTTCCTTATCTGGTTTATGTTTCGTCAGGTCCAGGGTAGCGGTAACCGCGCCTTCGCCTTCGGGAAGAGTCGGGCCAAGAAGTTCCAAGATAGCGAGGTAAAGGTTACCTTTGCCGACGTCGCAGGGCAGAAAGAAGCGAAGTACGAGCTCGAGGAGGTCGTCGAGTTTCTCAAGAGCCCGACGAAGTTTACCAAAATCGGCGCACGGATCCCGAAGGGCGTCCTCTTGGTCGGCATGCCCGGCACCGGAAAGACGCTCTTAGCGAAGGCCTGCGCCGGCGAGGCGGGGGTCAACTTTTTCCACATGTCCGGTTCGGATTTCGTCGAGATGTTCGTCGGTGTCGGCGCAAGCCGCGTCCGGGATCTCTTCGAACAGGGGCGAAAGAATGCCCCGTGTATCCTCTTTATCGACGAGCTCGACGCCGTGGGCCGGACCCGGGGCGCCGGCTACGGCGGCGGCCACGATGAAAGGGAGCAGACCCTCAATCAAATGCTCGTCGAGATGGACGGTTTCGATACCAAGGACGGGGTTATCATTCTGGCGGCGACTAACCGCCCAGACGTTCTCGACCCGGCTCTCCTTCGCCCCGGGCGTTTCGACCGGCAAGTTGTGGTCGACATGCCGGACCTCGCCGAGCGGGAAGCGATTCTTCGGATCCACGCATCCAAGGTGCCCCTCGGCTCGGACGTCGACCTCAAGCGACTCGGCCGGGCCACACCCGGCAGCTCCGGGGCGGATTTGGCTAACCTCGTCAACGAGGCGGCCCTTTACGCAGCCCGGAAGGACAGGGATCTCGTTATCATGGAAGACTTCGAGGAAGCCCGGGACAAGTTGCTGATGGGCATCGCTCGGAAGTCTAAAGTTCTCTCCGATGAGGATAAGCACAAGACGGCTGTCCACGAGAGCGGCCATGCGCTTCTCCACTACTACCTAAAAGACGCCGATCCGCTGCACAAGGTTACGATCGTGCCCCGGGGGCGGGCCCTTGGGCTTGCGATGTCTCTTCCCGAGCGGGATGCCTACAGCCGGGGGAAGGGATGGTTGACCGACCGGATTACTATCGCCTACGGCGGGTACGTCACCGAGAAGTTGTTCTTCGACGAAACGACGACCGGAACGCAGAACGACCTCAAACAGGCGACGGAGCTAGCCCGGCGAATGGTGACGGAATGGGGAATGAGCCGAATCGGACCGATTGCCTTTGGCCAAGAGGACGAGCCCATTTTCCTCGGCAAGGAGATCGCCCGGCACAAGGACTACTCCGAGGAAACCGCCCAGGCGATCGACGACGAGGTCAAGAACATTCTCGACGAGTGCCTTAACGCCGCGACCGATATTCTGACCGAGCACCGGGATCAGGTGGAAACCTTGACCAAGGCCCTCGTGGAAAAAGAGACGCTTTCGGATGCAGAGGTTCGGGAGGTCGTTGGACTACCCCCGGCCCGGTCCTCCGATTCCGATTCCGACGCCGCGACGGCATAACGGGAGGTGCACTACGAGGTGCATTATCGATAGACGGATCCTGTTTTCGCTTGTTCTGTTGGTGACTCCGGTACTTCTGTCGGCCCAGCTATCCGTCGACGAAGAGATCGCCCTCGAGTACGCTCGACAGTCGCTATCGCTGCTTCGCGACGACCTCGGCGACGAGGCCTTTCTTCTCGCGGGTCGGGGCATCGGCTTCGACGAGACCTCCTCGGACCTCCACTATCTCCGAGCGGTTGCAGGGGCCGAGGACCAAGACCGCACCTTGTTATCCCGCTCTCATCTGGTAACGGCGCTGGCTCTCGACACCTGGCGCTTGGTAGACCGGCAGGATGGTATCCGTTCTCTGCTTTCGCTTCTGATGAGAATCGGCGACTTCGAAGCCGCGGAAGAGCTCCTGCCGGAACTGTCCCTTCGGCGCCCGGTCGACTACCGTCTCTCCGTCCAGGTTCTCCGGGTCGCCGGCAATTTTGCGGCGGCCGACGAGCTTTTTTCGCGGGGACGCCGAATCTATCCCCACGACGTCGGGCTTTTTCGTTTCGGTCTCTCCCTCGATCGCGTGGCCGAGCCGGCGGAGCGCCTATGGCTGGAGCGCCACGCATCCCGGGACGATGACTACCTTGCCGCGCTCTTGGACTTTATCCTCCAGTCTTCCTCCGTCGCGGAGCGGCGAGAGCTCCTCGAGCGATACTTCTCTTTCGGAGGAGACCATCCCATGGCCTATGGGGCCGCCGTCGAAGCTGAAGTAATGGGAGCAGAGGACATTAGCGCCTCCGACAACGACGGTGCGACCTCGGCGCTTCGTCGGTTTATCGACGCCGAAGCCTACCGCGACCGAAGCGCCCTCCGCCTCGCGAGGCAGAGCGTCTTCGGTACCCCGGACGACTCCCTTCTTCAAGAGGCCGTTGCCTCCTACTCGGGAACTGTCGTAGAGGATGCCAATAGGGATTCCTTTTCCGAAGGACGGATGGAAGTACAGAACGGAAGGTTGTCCCTATGGGAAGTCGACCGAGACACAGACGGTGTTCCCGAGTGGCGCATTCGTTTCGAATCCGGGATACCCACCGAAGTGGAGTACGGCGTTCCCGGCGGAGCTTTTCGGGTCGTCTACTTCGACTACCCGGAGGTCGCTGCGGTTACCTTCCTCGACGTCTCTGGGCAGCCCACCTATCACCTCTTCCCCGGGTCGACGGATTTTTTCGTGGTACCCCCGGAGCAGATTCGGGGCGTGGAGCCCCTGGAGCTTTTGACCTCCACGAGCACCGCCGAGACCCCGAGCCTGCTCTCGCCGGGCCTGGTGGCGGAATCGGCGTATCTTGTCGATCTCCACGACGCCGCCGGTAACCTGAGGTCACGTATCGTAGTCGACGGTACCGAGGCGCTCCGGCGTTTCGACGACACCACCGGCACCGGGAGGATAGACCACGTCGTCGAATACGACTTCGGTATTCCGGTAGCCGGCGTCCGAGACCCCGACGGGGACGGCTATTTCGAAGTGACGGAGCAGTATGTCGACGGCGAGCTCGCGCTTCTGCTTGTTGACGAAGACGACGATTTTTCTATCGAGTACTCTGAGGTGCAGGGAGGCGGGAGCGAAGGGAACCCTTCCGTATACTCCTGGGACCTCGATCAAGACGGCATCGTCGACATCCGGGAGATCGTGGTTCACCAAGACCGTCTTCTCGGTGAGTTCTCCTCTTCCGCAGCCGGGGTCTTTGACGTTACCTTGGAAGAGGTGCTAAAGGTTTTCTCTCCATGACAAAAAGACGATGGTCTCCACAGGCGATTTTTCTCTTCTCTTTCTGTCTGTCGGTGCTCTTCGGCGCGTGTACCGGAATGCCTCCGGCTGAGCGCTTTACCTCTGCCGAATCCGAAGAGCCGGCTACCCTACCTGGGCCGGAGCGGTCCGCTTTCGTCGAGCAGGAGCTCGAAGAGCTTCTTTCCGAGGGGACACCGCACATTGTGCTCCAGCGTCTCGCGCGTATTCGTCGAGAGGGAGGGCCCCTCGAAGAACCGGCTTTGACCGACCTCGGAGAAGACGCCCGGCGTCTTTTGGTGGAGCAATTCGAAGGGGCGGTCGCCGAAGGGGACTACCGTCGGGCGATTGCCGTTTTCTATTCCCTGCGAGCCCAGTCGATCGACGAGGAAGCCGGCGAATGGAACCTCAACCGGCTCTATAGTGCCCAGGGATCGGCCTATCTCGACGAGGGCAACAAAGTGCTCGGCCTCCACACGGCTCTTCGGGCGCCAATTCTGAACGAAGTCGAGTCGGAGGAGCTCCTGCGATGGGTCGACGTTGCCCTCGAGCTGCGCAATCGGTACGCCCTTGGTGTCATCGGAGATGCCCTCGAGGCGCAGGGCGGCGGGCTTTCCGAGGAGGCCCGAGAAGTTCTCGCCCAGCCGCCGGAGCCCGCCGAGATGCTCCGTGGTACCGTAACGGTCTGGGTCAACCGAGGCATCCGGCTTGAGGGGGGGATGGGGGTCCCGGACCGCGTCGTAGGAAGCGGCTTCTTTATCGACTCCCGGGGCTACCTGCTGACGAACTACCACGTCATCGAGAGCGAAGTTAGCCCCGAATACGAGGGCTACTCCCGTCTCTTCGTTCGCCTCCCCGGGGAGCCCGACAGCAGGGTTCCGGCCCGGGTGGTCGGCTACGACCGCATTTTCGATATCGCCCTTCTCAAGGCGGAAATCGATCCCGAATACGTTTTTCCCGTCACAGCGATTCGAGACGTTCAAGCAGGGACGCGGATATACGCCATGGGCTCCCCTGGGGGCCTCGAGAATAGCATATCCTCGGGTATTATTTCGGCGACCCAACGCCGCTTCCTCCAATTGGGAGATGCGATTCAAGTCGACGTTCCCATCAACCCCGGAAACTCCGGTGGCCCCTTGGTAAACACGGAAGGGGAGCTAATCGGTGTCGTTTTTGCCGGGATCGAGCAGTTTGAGGGGGTGAACTTTGCCATACCTTCGGCGTGGCTTCAGCTCTTTTTGCCGGATCTCTACCGAGAAGGCGAGGTTGCCCATCCCTGGCTCGGCGCGGCGGTCCGAGAGAGTCGAAACGGGTTGGAGATCGTCTACGTTGCGCCTCGGAGTCCCGCTCTGGATGCGGGCTTGCAGGTCGGGGATCTCATTACCGGGATCGACGGGTGGGAACCGCGGAGAATCGGCGAAGCCCAGCGCGTTGTCTTGTCCCGGAGCCCCGAGAGTCTTCTGCGGATTGCGGTAAGCCGGGAGAACGAGAGTTTCGAGACCGTTATTGCCCTCGAGGCGCGTCCGTATAGCCCGATCGAAGACATTCTTGCGATAGAACGCCCGGAGGACCTCTTCCCGGCACTCTTCGGGATGCGTGTCCAGGACATCAGCGCACTCCCCTGGCAGCGCAATTTCGTCATTACCCGGGTCTATCCAGGGACCATCGCCGACGAGACCGGCCTGTCGGAACAGGATCCGTTTAGCGTGCAGAACTGGCGGGTCGACCTCGATCGAGACATCGCGCTTCTTCAAATCGTCATCAAAAAGCGAAAAGCCGGCTTCCTCGAAAGCGGCATTCAACTCGCCTCCTTCCTTGAAATAGATAACTTTCTCTAATTTCACCATACCAGTATGTACAACAAATCCTTTATGTTGTATAATGTTCTAAGGACAAAAATCTGCATTATTGCGTCCTTGGGAGAAAGGTATGGGATCATCCCTAAAAGTAGTCACGATGGAAGGGCGGGGAACCGTCGAAACGGCGACCGCCAAGGCCTCTACACTGTTAGACGCGCTCTCAGAGAACGAGAAGGTTCTCTTGAACCTCTCTCATCTCGAGCAGATCGACGCCAGCTTTGTTCATATCTTGTACGCCGCCGCAGCGGAGGCGGAGAAGCGAGGGATCCGATTCGGCCTTACCGGCGCCTTGCAGCCCGGGTTTCGATCCGCCTTGGAAGTAGGTGGTTTCTGCAACAACGCTCCGGAGCAAGCACGAGACCTTCATGGAGCCTTGATCGATTTTCCAGCCGCGATCCAGCCGGAGGAGGATCCGGATGCTTGACCGTTTCAAAGATAGTTTTCGCGAAGAAGCCTACGAGCTTCTAAATAATCTGGAGCAGTCTCTCCTCGAGCTCGAGGATAATCCGGGAAACAGCGAGGAAGTCTCCGCCGTCTTTCGAGCGATGCACACCGTCAAGGGCTCGGCGGCGATGTTCGGTTTTCAGCACATATCGGACTTTGCGCACCACATCGAGAACATGCTCGAATACGTCCGGGACGGCAGAATCCCCGTTTCCCAGACGGTAATCGACCTGACTCTCCTCTCCCGGGACCACATCCGGCTCCTTCTGGAAGCCGGGGACGAGGTCCCCGCGGAAATCGTCCAGGAGTCCCAGGGCTTGATCGAAAAGTTCAAGGTGCACGTGGATTCCGAGTTGAATAAGGATGTTCCTGCCGGGGACCCTGTTCCCTCGGAGGCTCCCGGGGACCTGCGAAGCATAGGCGGCTCCGGGAGTAGCGATAGCGCCGGCACCGCACAGCGCTCCGACGGTTCCCAGGATTACCCCGCCGAAGCCGGTCACTACGTGACTTACCGTATTCGCTTTAAACCGCCGGAGAACGTCTATCTGACGGGCACGAACCCGCTGCTCCTCCTCGAAGAGCTAAGGGAAATGGGAGAGTACACCTGCGTCCCTGCGGTCGATCGCGTTCCGCCGCTGTCGAAGCTAGACCCCGAATCGTGTCTGGTGCACTGGGACATTATCCTTTCGACGCAACAGTCCCAGCAGGCGGTCCGAGACGTCTTTATCTTCGTAGAGGACATCGCCGAAATCGAGATTGTCCCCATCGACGATCTGACCGACCTCGACGAGGGCCCCTACAAGCGCCTCGGGCAAATCCTCGAGGAGCGCGGTGCCCTCGACAGCAAGACCCTTAACTCGACGGTGCAGAAGCAGAAGCGTCTCGGGCAGATGCTCGTCGAAGAGGGCCTGGCGGAGCACGAGGTCGAAGCCGCTCTTCGAGAGCAGGAGCACGTCAAGCGGTCCCGGGAGCGGGCGCAGCAAGAGCTTTCCTCTTCGAGTATCCGAGTCGAATCGTCGAAGCTCGACCATCTCGTAGACCTCGTCGGAGAGGTCGTTACCCTCCAGGCGCGCCTCTCCCAGACCGCCGTCAACGCCGGTTTACCCCACCTTACCGCGATCGCGGAAACCTTCGAGCGTCTTACCGAAGAGCTTCGGGACAGTACCATGAGCATTCGCATGCTGCCGATCGGTTCGACGTTCTCGAAGTTCCGTCGCCTTGTCCGAGACCTCTCCCAAGACCTCGGCAAGCAAATCGAGATCCAGACCGAGGGGGGAGAAACCGAGCTGGACAAGACGGTAATCGAGCGTTTGAGCGACCCATTGGTACATCTTATTCGCAACTCGATCGACCATGGTATTGAAACTCCGGCGGCTCGAGAGGCCGCGGGAAAACCGCGAAGCGGTGTCGTCCTGCTTAAGGCTGAACACTCTGGGGCTTCGGTTGTCATTACCATTCAAGACGACGGAAAGGGCCTCACCAAGGACTCCATCCTGCGAAAGGCCGTCGAGAAAGGGCTCGTCCCCCAGGGAACCGAGCTTTCCGACGAGGATGTGTATCAGCTCATCTTCGCACCGGGCTTTTCTACGGCGGAAAACGTAACCCAGGTCTCCGGCCGGGGCGTTGGAATGGATGTCGTGCGGAAAGAGATCGACTCCCTCGGCGGGAGTGTTTCCGTTACCAGTGTGGCCGGCAAGGGGACGACACTCAGGCTCGCCATACCGCTGACCCTTGCGATAATAGACGGTCTCTTGGTGCGGATCGGTGACGAGCACTACGTCTTCCCCCTCGGAAGCGTCTCCGAATGCCTCGAGCTAACAACCGAGGCCCGGGACCAACAGAACGGTCAGCGCATCCTGAACAACCGGGGGGAGGTTCTCCCCTTCGTTCGGCTCCGGGAGCTCTTCGTAATGAAGAACGATCTACCACCGATCGAGCAGATCGTGGTTGTCGAGTCGCCCTCGGGTAAGATCGGTTTCGTCGTCGACCAGGTAATCGGCGACTTCCAGACGGTCATCAAGAACCTCGGGAAACTCTATCGAGACCTCGAAGGCATTTCGGGAGCCACGATACTCGGCGACGGTTCGGTCGCCCTCATCCTAGACGTTATGCGTCTGACTTCGATGTCTCAGGTCGAAGAAGTCGTAGAGGCTCATGGAGCGTAATATGGAAGGATTTGCCCTGGGTCCCAAGTCCGGTTCCAAGACGAAACTGAGTAACGCAGACGAGAAGGATTCCTTCCCCAACCTTCGGACCACTCCCCTGACCGACGCCCAGTTCAAGCGCCTGGGGCACTACATCGAATCGGAGCTCGGAATCCGAATGCCCCCGGCGAAACGGGTAATGCTCGAGTCTCGGCTCCAAAAGCGTATCCGCACCTTGGGCCTCTCAGGATTCGAGGATTATTTGGAGTTCGTCTTCCACGAAGACCAGGCCGAAACCGAGCTTCTTCACATGATCGACGCGGTCACGACGAACAAGACCGATTTCTTCCGGGAGGCGGATCACTTCGACTACCTTCTTGGAACCCTGCTTCCCGAACGCTACGCTGACGGTTGGGGTCGGGGACGCCCCTTCCGGGTCTGGTCGTCGGCAAGCTCGACGGGGGAGGAGCCCTATACCTTGGCCATCAACCTCCAAGAGTTCGCCGATCAGCACCGGGATTTTGATTACAAGATTCTCGGAACGGATATCTCCACGGCGGCTCTCGACCGGGGACGAAAAGCGACCTACACCGAAGAACGCATCGCACCGGTACCGAGTGCCTATCTCAAGAAGTACTTTCTTCGGAGTAAGGATAAGGAGTCCAAGCTCGTCCGGGTAAAACCCATCTTGCGTTCCAAGGTCGTCTTCCACCGCCTTAATTTGATGGCCGACGACTTCGGCATACAGGACCGCTTCGAGGTGATTTTCTGTCGAAACGTCATCATCTATTTCGACCGTCCTACTCAGAACGCTCTCTTGAAAAAGCTCTACAACTATCTCCGGCCCGGGGGGTACCTCTTTCTCGGGCACTCGGAGACCTTAGCGGGGATGGGGCTTCCCCTTGTCTCGATCGCTCCAACCATCTACAGACGACCGGAGTAAAGCTATGGAAAATACCGTCAAGGTGATGATCGTCGACGACTCGGCGGTCGTCCGGGAGACCATGAAGGAGATACTGGAATCCGACCCGGCGATAACGGTTGGGGCAACCGCGTCGGATCCGATCATCGCGGCAAAAAAGCTCCAGACCTTCGTCCCCGACGTAATTACCCTGGACATCGAGATGCCGAGGATGGACGGTCTGAGCTTTTTGAAGAAGCTGATGAGCCAACAGCCGATACCGGTCGTTATCTGTTCGTCCCAGGCAACCGCCGGATCGGGAAACGCCCTCAAGGCCCTCGAGTACGGGGCGGTCGACATCGTCGAAAAGCCCAAGATGGGCACCAAGCAGTTCCTCGAAGAGTCGAAGACCCGCATTTGCGACGTGGTAAAAGCCGCCTACGCTTCCAAGGTCAAACGCGTTCCCCCCAGCATAGGCCCCCGGGAGGTCGAGCCGAAGCTTAGCGCCGACGTCATTCTGGCCAAGGCCGGTGGGAATCACGTCATCGAAACGACGGACCGAATTATCGTCGTCGGCGCGTCAACCGGCGGTACCGAGGCGCTCCGAGAGTTTCTCGAAGCGCTACCCCTCGACACGCCGGGTGTTGTCATCGTGCAACACATGCCGGAGCACTTTACCGCGGCCTTTTCGAAACGCCTCGACGGCATTTGCCAGGTTACGGTCAAGGAGGCTGCGGACAACGACACGGTAATCCGGGGTAGGGCGCTCATCGCACCGGGAAACAAGCACTGCCTCCTAAAGCGAAGCGGTGCTCGATACTATGTGGAGGTTCGAGACGGTCCCCTCGTCAGCCGCCACCGGCCCTCCGTCGACGTCCTCTTTCGTTCCGCGGCACGGTACGCCGGGAAGAACGCGCTCGGCGTTATCATGACCGGTATGGGTGACGACGGCGCCCGGGGCATGCTCGAGCTGAAGGAGGCCGGGGCCTACAACGTGGCCCAGGACGAAGCTACCTGCATCGTCTACGGCATGCCGAACGAGGCGGTAAAACGGGGCGCCGTCGACAAGATACTGCCCCTCGGCGATATTGCCGGGCACGTCCTCCGGGCCGCGCAAACCCGGTGAACCGAGAAGCATGAGTAGCCTTGAGACGCCGAAGAGCGTCCTGATCGTCGAAGACGAAAAAATCGTCGCAATCGATATTCGAAATCAGGTAGAACACCTTGGATACGCGGTCTCCAAGGTCGTGCCCTCCGGCGAGGCTGCCCTCGAAGCCGCCGCCCGCTCTTCTCTCGACTTGGTCCTGATGGATATCCAACTATCCGGCGACCTCGACGGTTTCGAGACGGCGAGGCTCATCCGAGAACGGCAGGACGTTCCCGTCGTCTTCCTTACCGCCTACTCCGACGAACGCTTCGTCGCCTCTGCCAAGGAGGCCGGCGCCTTCGGGTACGTCGTAAAGCCGCCCCGGGGGCGAGAGTTGGCTATTAGCATCGAGCTTGCCCTCTACAAGCACGACGGCGAAAAGCACTTAAAGCTCGAGCGGGACCGGGCGGAACGGGCGATGGCCGCCAAGAGCGAGTTCCTGTCGAACATGAGTCACGAGCTGCGAACGCCTTTGAACAGTATTATCGGTATGGCCGATCTCGCCCTAGAACGCGCCTCGGACCCGGAGCAGCGAAGCTATCTCTCGATACTCAAGAGCTCCGGAGACGGGCTCTTAGCCCTCATCAACGGCATTCTCGATCTCTCCAAGGTAGAAGCCGGAATGATGGAGGTTCTAGACGAACCCTTCGATCCCTTGGACGTCATCGAGGGGAGCGTCGAGGCCATCGCTACGGAGGGTCACAGAAAGGGGCTCTCGGTCGATTTCTACGCCGACCCCCGGATCCCGGCTCGTCTCCTCGGAGACGCCGGAAAGCTCCGTCAGGTCTTGCTGAATCTTCTCGGAAACGCGGTAAAGTACACCGATGCGGGGTCGGTATCCTGCGACGCCTCGGTCGACGGCGGGACCCTGCGCATCGTCGTGTCGGACACCGGGGTCGGTATTTCCGACGAGCTCAAGGAGCAGGTCTTCGACCCCTTCTACCAAGTCGACCAAACCTCGACCAAGAAGCGCGCGGGCACCGGCATCGGCCTGACCATTACGAAGCAGCTCGTCACGATAATGGGGGGAAGCATCGGCTTCGAAAGCACCCCGGGGAAGGGAAGCACCTTCGAAATAGTCCTCCCCCTCCGAACCCCGCCGGAGACCGACCGGCAGAAGAGCGCGGCGCCCCTCGCCGGTGTCGGCGGGGTGCGGCGGATCGCCCTCGGTATCGCCCGAGAAGCCCCGCGGCGCCTCGCCTCGGAATGGCTCCGGGCCTGGAGTATCGAGTCCGACGAGCTTTCGGCCCCCGTGACGGCCGAAGCGGTGGCGGGCTACAACGGTCATTCGGCGATTGTCGTCGGGGAAGAGTCCGCGGAAGCCCTGGGGCATCACCACAACCTCTGGGTGCTTCGCCGATTCGACGGCAGAGCGCCGGGTTCTCGTCCGGGAAAGAGCCTCTTCGAGCCCCTGACCGTAACCAAGCTCCGCCGCCTGGTCTTAGGCGGT
>CAZTRQ010000064.1:0-14158 GCA_964616245.1 uncultured Spirochaetaceae bacterium
ATGTTTCGCAGAGCGCCACCGACGACGTAGCAGGCATAGCCGGCGTCGGCGAATACTCCGGCAAGGGAAAACAGCACCTGTGGAAATCTGGGCTTCACTGGTGGTTGATTATCGCCTGAGAAAACGGGATGTCAACCTTCGCAAAAAGCACAATCCTGGGAGCACACAAAAAAAGGCAGCCCGAAGGCTGCCTTACGCATACGAAAGGCGTCGTACTATTGGAGTAGCTGGAGAACCGACTGCGTTTTCTGGTTCGCCTGAGCAAGCATTGCGGTAGAGCTCTGAACCAGAATCTGGTTCGTTACGAACTTTACAACCTCGTTGGCCATATCGACGTCCCGGATCTGGGACTCCGAAGCCTGGAGGTTTTCCGCACCGATGCTCAATCCTACCCGAGCGTACTCGAGACGGTTTTGATACGCACCCAAATCGGCCCGCTGCTTGTTCACGGTCTTGAGGGCGGCATCGATAACACCAATAGTGATGTTCGCCTTGTCCGGGGTGGAAATCGAAATGAAGGTTGCCGTGTGGGGCAGTCCGTCGGCACTCTGAATGCCGAGCCCCTGGGCGGTCATCGTTCCGATAAACACGCGCTCGCGTTGGTCCATGTTGGCACCGATGTGGAAGTACATGCTGGCGGTCACGGCGTTTTCCCCTGTCTCTCGAGCGAAACGCCCGGTCAGCAGGTTCATGCCGTTGAACTGCGCATGCGAGGCAACACGGTTTACCTCGTCCACAAGACTCGACACTTCGACCTGAATTTGCATTCGGTCCTCGGACGAGTAGATGCCGTTCGCGGCCTGAACCGCGAGCTCCCGAATCCGGTGCAGGATGTCCTGGGATTCCTGCAGATACCCTTCGGCCGTCTGGATAAGGTTGATGCCGTCCGCCGCGTTTCGTTCGGCCTGCCTGAGGCCCCGAATCTGCGCACGCATCTTTTCCGAAACGGCCAGCCCTGAAGCGTCGTCCCCGGCGCGGTTAATCCGCAGTCCGGAAGACAGCTTTTCGATGTTGCTGTTGGTAGCAAGGTTGTTGAACTTTTGCTGCCGCTGGGCGAACATCGCGCTCAGGTTGTGGTTAATGATCATAGCACACTCCTTGAAGGTCGATCGTGGCAAACATCCCTGTTCGCCTTGACAAGCATTTCATTCATAATGTCGGATTACTAATGCGGCTCTTTAGGCTTTTAGGTTAGGCGCGTATGAACAAAGACTCTCTCGGAATCGTGGTTACCGGCGGGAAAATTCCAACCCGGGACAGGGTGGGTCCGTACCTGGTGCCCCCATACGTCGTCGTAGCCGCGGACTCCGGCGTCGATAACGCGGCACGACTCGGGCTCTCCCCGAATTACGCCGTCGGAGATTTCGATTCCATCGAGAACCGCGATCTTCTATCGGCTCTTCCGTCGGATCGTGTTCTTCGATATCCCCGGGAGAAGGACGAAACCGATACCGAGTTGGCCCTCGCGTTTCTCGGTGAACATGATATTGTGTCCAGGGTAATAATCGGCGGAGGAGGGGGGAGGACCGATCACCTCTTGGCGCTCACCGCGCTCTTTCACCGAGAGTCGGGGCCCCTGGTCTGGATTACCCACAATGCCGTCATGACGCGTCTCGATGGAGAGCATAGCTTTGATGTGGAAGAAGGCCAGATTATCTCCCTCTTTCCGCTGGGCGCCGGACCCTGCCGTATGAAGAGTAGCGGCCTGAAGTGGCCTCTCGACGATCTAAGGTGGTACCCCGGGGACCTCGGACTAAGCAACGAGGCAACGGACCATAGGGTTTCCATCTCCGTCGATTCAGGCGCCCTTCTGATGGTGCAACCGTTCATTGCGAGGGAGGACTAGCCGTGGCTACCGCGACTCTCCGGCAGCTCGTGAGGAGCCTAACCGACGACGAACGCCGGAAGCTCCAGGATCGTATTCTGAAGAGCCTTGCGCTCTCTTCGGAGAACCAGCCTCGTATCTTCAGGACGGAGATCTCCGTCGAGCAACGCAACACGATGCTCCAGCAGGAGCTCGACGGGCTCGGCCTATTCCTTCGACTCCGACTCTGGATGCGGCAGATCTTTACCGGTAAGACGATCGAAGGGGCCTATATAGACTACCGCCTTGCGAAAATCAGGCGGCGAATATCCGCGCTCGGAGCCGACAACGGGGCCCCGGAGCCGGAAACAGTTTCTGAGGAAAACGCAGGCCGCTTCTACGAGTTATACAAAGAGTGTTATCCGCTGATCCCAGTATTCCGCTTTCTCTGGGACGAAAACGAACGACTGCGAAGGGTAGTCCGTCACCTTCTGGAGCAACGAATCCCAGAACCCCGGTCCCGGCTGGAGGACTTCGCCTCGACCCGGGAGCTCCAGGACGCCTTCCTCGACCGAGACGACCGGAGTGCCCCGAAAGAGCTTCTCCTTGACCGAATCAACAGCTACCTAGAAGACATCCACGAAGATCTATTCCGTCACGTCGAGGGCGCCTTCCTTCCCCTCTACTATCTCCGAGACGTGTGCCTTTTTCCCTTCGGGGAGTTTTTTCGCGCCTTCGGCGTGACTGTGGGCGACGCGCCCCCAGCCGAGGAGCCGGAGTTTAGGCCGGCGGGGGCCACCGCGGTCGTGGACAAGCTGGAACTAATGTACTACGCCCTCTACGCGTCCTCTCGCCTGGGCAAGGCAGATCGGCTTCCGAAGGATCTGTTGGAGTCGATACACCTCTCCGCTGGAGACGACGAGGCGGTTCCCCTCGAAACGGACCAACTTCAGACCTACTTCGACCGGCTTATTGCGTCGCTCACCCGATTTCGACGGGCGGTTCCCCTGGGAGACCTCATCCGGTACATACGCCAGGACCCATACTACCGCTTTGTCGCCTACTTGCCGTCGCTCAATATTCGGGGTTTCTACGGCGACTCTCTCCATATCTCGGTGCTCACTCACCTCGACGAGCGTTTCGAGGACATTCGAATGGGAGCCATCGGCCGGCTTATTCAGGAGGTCTTTCCTGCGGATCCGCCACCTTTCCAGCACTACGGTTCCTTGTCCGCAGGTTCCCTCCGGGCCATCGGGCTTCCGGCCTTCCGCTACGTGCAATCACTCAATATTCTTTACAATTTTGTCCGAACGGTGTTTTCCGAATCCGATCAAGAGTTTATACGCTACGTTGCCCGACTCTTTCCAACTCGCCGTAGGGAAGCGGCAAACGACCTCCTGCTCCATACAAACGCCCTCATCGACATCGGAGAACGAATCCGAGCCCTCGACCGCAGCTTCGCCCCGGACCTCGAAAACGGAAAAACGTTCTTTCGTCTTCGCTACGGTGCGGAGAAGGACGCCTCCCTCCATCCCACGTACCGCAACTTCGTGGCGGGGATCGATCGGCAGACGAAAACACTCGTAGAGGACGGCTTGAGCTTCCTTCAGCAGATCGAGGATCTACTCCGCGAGATCCCAGAAGCCGCGAGTCCCACGGTCAAAGAGCGGCTCAACGCCCATTCATCCTTGGCAGGGGGGACGATAGACGAGACCATAGCCGCGAAAGCCCGACGGATATCCACAGTCCGAAGGGCGATCATGCATCTGGTAACGATGGAGGAGGGTGGTTGACCGGCCCTCTTATTGGCCTGGGCCCTCGGGTCGAAGATCCCGCAGGTTCAACGGGTCCACTCCCTCGTCGGCTCCGAGCCTAAAATAGTCCAGCAACACCGGATACTCGGCGAGCACCTCCCCGTATCGGCGGAGCGCACCGAGGCGTGCCTCCTCGAGGACCTCTCCGGTCGACGCTGAGGCCATCGCCTCTTCGATCGCGGCCCGACGGGCATCCATCGCGGAAAAGTAGATCTCTCGAGCCTCGCGATAGAGCCCGACGTCAGGGAGAGTGATCCGACGTGGTGATACGGAGACGATTTCCGCCTCGGACATGGCGCTCGAAAGGCGCTGCTGCATGGACTGTGAAAAGCCCGATACCCGCTCTCCAGGGGACGACTCGGAAGTCGCTTCCATGGCATCGGCGACGAGCTCGAGGGCCTGCGTTTCGATTCTGTCGTTCATGCTTTCGTACCATGCCGAAACGTCGTTCCCCTCTATGACCCCTTCTTCGAGGAGGCCGGGGAGACGCTCCAGGTCGACCCGGTAGCTAACATCGAAACGAACCTCGTAGTCGAAGGTAGGCGCCCCCTCGAGGAAGCCGCCGTAGAGCGCCCCCGAAGGAAGGTTTCCGCGGGAGGAAACGTCGACGGTTACCGGCTCGGCGTCGACGACGTAGAGGGTCAAATTCGTCGGGAGTAAGGCCTCCCAACGCCAGGAAAATTCCCCGGCCTCCAGAACGTCCGAGTCCCACCCAGAGGTCTTTGTAAACACTACCCCCACGGTGCCCGGGGGGAGCCGAAACTGCACCCAACCGAAGTAGAAAGCGGTCCCGGCGACGACAATAAGTAAGATCAGAATTACAACAAATTTTCTCATGGTCAGGTCACCTTTATTCCTTCAGAAATCTGATTGAGCGAAGTAACCCGAAGATCCGGGACAACTCCGGCGCACCGCTCTTCGTCTGTCCGGAGACGCAAGGATCGCAGATCCCCGGCGAAGAGGCACGTCTTAAAACCGCAGGATGCCGCGGCGGCAATATCGTTGAGCATATCGTTCCCGACGTAGAGCGACTCGGCAGGGTCGAGGTCGGGGTTGCTCTCGAGAAGACGGCGGAAAATATCGGGGGACGGTTTCGCAACCCCCTCCTCGAAGGACCAGACCACGAGTCGGCCTTCGAAGCCCAGCTCCTCGGTCCCGGCCCCGAACTGCGCCGGAAAGAGCAGGGGCGTAAAAAACTGGGCATTCGAGACGATGCCGAGACGAACTCCTCCGTCCTTGAGTCGCTCTATCGTCCTGCGGGATTCCGGCATGGGGTAGGTCGGATTGCTGAAGAGCTCATAGTAGAGTGCCAGTTCCTCGAGACTCGACTCCGTCAGCGGCCCGTCCTCTAGGAGACCGGCGTCACCGAGGCGAATCCATACTTTCCGCCAGATCTCGCGAACGTCAACCTCCGGAGATTCGGTGCCGGATTCGATCTTCCTCGCGTGCTCCGATTCTATCTCCTCGAAGTAGCCGTCCCGCGCTACCTCACCCGCGGCGGGCATGTTACGCACCCGCTGTTTCTCGCAGAAACTCGAGAGAGCACGGGTAAACGCATCGGAGCCGACTCTTTGCCGCGCCGTTCCGACGTCTCCGGAGCCGGACACGAAGAGGGTCCCGTAGACATCGAAAAGAACGGTTCCGATTTTTCCCTCAAGTGGGGAGCCGGAGGGTTCGATGTCCGTAGGAACCGGCTCGAGCGTCGTCGTATTCTTTCTAATAATGTCCAGTAGATCAGACCCGTCGCCGTTCGCCCGAGGCATATATTCATAGTATGGTAAACGGAAGGTGCTTTCAACTCGGCAAATGAAGGACACAGATCAGCAGGACCATCACTCCCACGGCCGGTCCATTCTCTCTATCGCGCTTCGACTTATCGAGAGTCTGACCGTATTTCTCTTGGTATTGGCGTTTCTCGCCCTTAGTCTCTACGTAATCGGGAACTATCAGGGTTTTCTCGATGCTACTCAACGACTGCTTTTGATCCTGGTACAGGCCGCCGGTGGCGTCTGTTCCGTGACAAGCCTCTATTACACGATGCTCGTGGCATTGTGGAGCATTCGGCGTCACCATCTTCTTCTCGGACGTCTTGTTTTCGGCGTCGTTGGGGCCCTCATCGGGCTGACCTTTTGGCTCTCGGTGGAGATCCTGGTAGTCTTTCTTGGGTCCTATCCGTAGTATGAGAAGGCTATGAAGATATACGCCCTCCGGGGAGCGATTCAGCTCCAGGAAGACTCCGCGGCCGCGATGGAGATGGCCGTCGGAAGACTGGTTGCCGAACTGTCGGCCAAAAACTGCATCGAGCCGAGTCGCATCATTCACATCGTCTTTTCTCAAACCGACGACCTTCGCAACGCCAACCCCGCGACCGCGATTCGGAAAGGCGGCTTCGATAAAGCGCCCCTGTTTTGCACCCGGGAACCGGAATACCCCGACTCTCTTCCGAGAACGCTCCGGGTCCTGCTGCTCTGCAAGGCGCCGATCTGGAGCCGTGCCTTTTGGTGTCCCCCGGTCCATTGCTACCTCGACGGCGCTGCTGCGCTTCGTCCGGACCTATCCTACCGAAGTGGGGAAAGGTCACAATGAACGAGAAGACTTCGGTCGACATTCTTCGGCTGGCGAAACCCGCGCAACTCTTGGCGAAGCTTTTTAGAGGCCTTCCATCGGTTATCCGACCAGGGATAACGACCAAACAGATCGAATCGTTTTGCGTGAGCTTTCTCGAGCGGAATAACGCCGAGATTGCGCAGCAGGGCTATCGCGGCTTTCCCGGAGCCGTTTGCACTTCGGTCAACAACGTCGCCGCCCACGGTATCCCCACCGATCAAGCCCTCGAGGTTGGCGATATACTAACGGTCGATGTCAGCGCCGGGGTTCAAGACTGGAAAGGGGACGCCGCCTGGACCTATGTCGTCTCCAAAGAGACAGCGGACCAACGGCGCCTCCTTCGCGCCGCCTGGCGGGCGACTCTCGCCGGCGTAGCGATGTGCCGACCCGGTCGGCGAATCGGCGACGTCGGGTTTGCCATTTCGCAAGCGGCGAAACAGCTCGGTTGTAACGTGGTCACCGAGTTTAGCGGCCATGGTATAGGACGTAGTCTCCACGAGGCGCCGACCATTCCCGCGACCGGACAGGCAGGTACCGGAGAACAGATCGTCGCCGGGATGGTTCTAAACATCGAGCCCGTTGTCACCCTCGGCTCCGGTAAGGTCCAGCTTCTCGGCGACGGCTGGTCCTACGTGACCGACGACGGTTCCCTCGCGGCTCAGTTCGAACATACCGTCGCGGTACACCACGAACGGAACGAAGTCCTTACGGTACCGAAGGACATAGGTGCTCTCCCAACCGATTTTCCTCCGTACTACCTCGCCGCGGCCGAAAGCTGAAAGCCGCGGATTGACAGCCGGTAGACCCAGTCGATACGATATCGCCCTGGTAAGTGACATGCCATCTTAGCTCAGTCGGTCAGAGCACGTGATTTGTAATCTCGGGGTCGTCGGTTCGAATCCGACAGATGGCTTGACGGTCCGGGAGCCTCGTGATAGTTTTCCGGATGCATTTTGGGGAGTTTCCCGAGCGGTCAAAGGGGGCAGACTGTAAATCTGTTGGCATACGCCTTCGTAGGTTCGAATCCTACACTCCCCAAATATCCCCTTCCGTTCCTCAGGGACGATGACAGAAAATAGCTTTTACAAAGACGGGCTACGGTTTTCCTGCACGCGCTGCTCACTCTGCTGCCGGTTCGATTCGGGATTCGTCTTTCTCTCGGATGCCGATCTAAGCCGACTGAGCCGTTTTCTCGGGCTCTCGGAAGAGGAAGTAAAAGAACACTACTGCCGGCAGGTCGATACCACCCTTGTCCCCCGTCTTTCCTTGAAGGAACAACCGAACTTCGATTGCGTCTTCTGGCGGAACGGCGAGTGCACGGTGTACGACGGTAGACCGCTTCAATGTCGCACGTACCCCTTCTGGCCTCCGACTCTGTCGTCTCGAGCCAATTGGGACGCCGAGCGGCGTTACTGCCCCGGAATAAACGCCGGCGAGCTCCATAGCGCCGAGAAGATTGATTCCCTCTTGGCAGAGCGCCGGAGGGAGCAGTTTCTCGAGGGGTAGGGGAATGATCCTTCGTTTTTGGGGCGCCCGGGGCTCCTACCCGACACCGACAACGGGAGACGAAATCCGAAGCAGGATAGCCAGCGTCATCCAACGGGTACGCCCCTCGGATATCGCGGATCCGAACTGTCGAGAGCGTTTCTTGGCCTCCTTGCCCCCGTGGCTCTTCGGGGCAGTCAGCGGTAACACCGCCTGCGTAGAGGTTCGGCTGTCGAGCGGGGTTTCTCTTATCTTCGATGCCGGGAGCGGAATCGCTCGCCTGGCAAACTACTTTGCCCGTCAACCGAAAAAGACGACCGAGTACCATATCCTCTACACACACTTTCACTACGACCACATCCAGGGTCTTCCCTTTTTCGCCCCGGCGTACAATCCGGCTAACACGGTAAACTTTTACAGCCCGGTCCCGGAGTTTCGGGAGACCCTCGAGAACCAGATGGTTCGGCCCTACTTTCCGATAACCATGACGGGTCAAATGGGTGCCAATCTAAAGTTTCATGTCCTGACCGGGGACCAGATCGAGATAGCCGGTGCCCGGATTACCTGGCGTGCCTTAAACCATCCCTTCGGAGCCTTCGGTTACCGCATCGAAGACCAGGGGAGGGTCCTCGTCCACGCGACGGACGTCGAGCTCGAGCGATCGGATTTTGACACGACCGAAGAAAACAGTAACTTCTTCCGGGGTGCCGATGTCTTAATACTAGACACGCAGTACACCCTCGGAGAGGCCTTGGACAAGTACAACTGGGGGCATAGCTCCTACAGCATCGGTGTAGAGTTCGCCACTGCGTGGGAGGTGGGAAAACTGTACATGTTTCACCATGAGCCGCAGTACGACGACAAAAAGCTCTACAAGAATCTCCAGGCAGCCCGGTGGTACGCCCAGCGACTCGGCAACGAATCCTTGGAGGTATTTCTTGCCGAAGAGGGGCCCGAGATAAGCGTCTAAGGAGCTGACCGGTGGCAATCTACCTTTCGGGAACCCAGCTCGCGCGTCTGTACGCCGCACTCCAGGGGTCCGACGATCGTTTGCCCCGGGAGCTTCACCCGCTTCTCAACGCCCTCGAGCGCGAGATCTTCTCTCACCTCTCCGTGGAGGAGGGAGAGCAGTTTCAAAGACAATCGGCGAGGGTTCCGGAGAAGATGTCCGCCTTGCGTTACGTTCTCACAGAGGAGGAGAATGAATGAAGACCTTGACCGGCCTTATGGGCCTCATTGTGTTATCGGCTCTTGTATTTGCCCCGGCGGTAGCGTACTCCTACGATCCCCCGACGGGCGCCGAGGACCGTTACGAGCTCTATTCTCCCCTCTTTCTGGGAAGGGGATTTTCCGTTACCTCCCTCGAATCGCCGACCGCCGACGCGATGAATCCCGCCTCCTCCGGGCTGACGCAACGGACTACCCTCGACGCGAGCTACATCGGAATGTCGGCTTTCGGCGACGCGGAAGACAACCGTGGGTGGCAGGGACACGTGGGCAATATCGCGGCCTCGTTCCCAACTCGGGCCGGTGTATTGACCGGCGGACTGCAGTTTCTCCACACAGACTTGGATCCGATCGACCTCGGCACCACGCTGGGGGTTCGGGCATCCTTTTCGAAGGATCTCTATCCCGATCTGCTCTTCGGCGTCGGGGTCAACGCCGACATCGGTGGAGACGCCTCCCGGGATTTCGGAGTAGCCGGCGATCTCGGCATTATGTACATCCCTGGCGATCTTGGGGCATTGAAGGATTTTCGGTGGGGCCTTTCCCTCCTCCGGTTGGGCCTTCCCTACAACCCCGTAGACGGCACGGGGGTACCGTCGGCCTTTACCCCGGCTACGGGTATCTCCTTCGTCCCCTTTCGCCGGGACGGAGTGGATCTCGAGGTAAACTCCGCGGTTTCGCTCCCGAGCCTTCAGAACTTTCGCCTCTCTGTCGGCACCGAGCTTACGATTCAAGACCGCGTATCCCTCTTCGGCGGCTGGCGCGGCGATGTTCGAGAGCTCTTTAACGACGATGTCGAACCCCGGAGTCTGCTACCCTCGATCGGGCTCTCGGTCAAGTTTTCGACGGACACTCCCCAGGACGACTCGTTTATTTCCCAGCAAGGGTGGAATCAGAGCGAACTGCACACCAGAGTCGCTGCGGCCCCTCTCCACGACGGCGTCTGGGCCTTTGGTACCGGAATAAACGCTCCCCTTGGGGTAATCGACCGAAACCCGCCGGAGATTTCGATCGATTATGGTGAGACTGCCTTTATCTCCCCGAATAACGACGGCGTCCAAGATGCCCTGGAGTTCCCGGTATCCATCGTCGACGAGCGCTACGTCATGGGATACCGGTTCTCAATCTATAACGCCGATAGCGAGCTGGTTCGGGAAATCCGGAACAAGGAAAATCGCCCCGAAAACCGTACCCTCGAGAACATCGTTCAGCGCCTTCTCGCGATAGAGGAGGGAATTCCTATCCCCGAAACCTTGCGATGGGACGGGCGTACCGACGGAGGTGCGGTCGCTCCCGATGGACTCTACAGCTTCTCGGTAGAAGCCTGGGACGACAACGGAAACGAACGATCCGAAGGCCCCGTCGAGGTCGTCCTCGACAACACTCCGCCCTCCGCCGAGATCGAGGGCCTAACACAAGAGGATCGCATCTTCTCTCCCGACGGCGACGGCAGAAAGGATGCTCTAACATTCGACCAGTCAGGTTCGGCTGAGATTCGATGGGCGGGTGTCTTTGTGGACAACGAGGGAAACATCCTCCGGGAGTTCGAATGGCTCGATGTCGCACCGGATTCGGTGACATGGGACGGTCAGGACGGCGAGGGACAGGTCGTCCCGGACGGAGTCTACCGGTACCGTCTTTCCAGCCGGGATCGGGCGGGTAACGAATTCGAAACCGGAGTGGAGAACATCATCGTAAACACGATACCCACTCCGGTCCGCCTCTCGATCGACCGGAGCCATTTTTCTCCGAACGCAGACGGCGTTGCAGATACGATAGTGCTTGCCCTCGATGTTCCCGTAACCGCGGGGATCGTCGATTGGAGAGTCGATATCGAAGACTCTGCGGGGCAATCGATCCGACGCTACTCCGGTCTCCGGACACCCCCGGACACCGTCAGCTTCGACGGGAGGAATGACGGCGGAGATAGGGTGCGCGAAGGTTCCTACCGCGGCCGACTGACCGTCGAGTATCAGAATGGTAGTCGTCCGGTCGAGACCTCACCCTCCTTTATCGTCGACGTAACACCTCCATCCGCGACGGTTCGCTCCGACTTTAGCGTCTTCTCCCCCGATGGGGACGGACAACGAGACCGGATTCGCATTTCCCAGGAAGCGACCGAAGAGGATCTGTGGATCGGCCAAATCCAAGACAGCCTCGGCAACACGGTCCGGCAATTCGAATGGCGAGGAGCCGTAGAACCCACCATAACCTGGGACGGACGACAATCCGACGGCCGCCCGGCACCCGACGCAGAGTACTCCTACCGTTTGACGGCTACCGACCGAGCCGGCAACACCGGTCGATCAACTCCCATCGGGCTAGAGATAGATACCGGAGAAACCGAGGTAATCCTTTCCGCGGAGTTCGACGCCTTCTCCCCGAACGCCGATGGCACCAGGGATCGGATTCGGATCTTCCCGCAGATTCTCCGGAACGAAGACGTCGTCGACTACGAGTTCCGCATCCGGAATGCCGCCGGTGACGTCCTCCGGAGGAGCCGGGGCAATCAACCAGTCCGGGAACCCTTCTCCTGGAACGGTTCCGACGAGGCGGGACGGACGGTGCCCGACGGTCGCTACCGGGCAAACGTTACCGTCACCTACCGAAACGGCAACGTCGAAGAGGCGCAAACCGACTTCTTCGTGGTGGACACCGTCCCCCCGAGTGTCGACGCCCGGGTATCGACGGATCTGTTCTCTCCGGATGGAGACGGTCGGAAGGACACGATCAGAGTCGTCCAAAGCTCCACCCCGGAGCCACTCTGGGAGGCTCGGATAGTCGACGCCGGAAACCGCGTCGTACGTTCCTACTTTTGGAAGGGAGCGGTGTCCGATGTCGTCTGGGACGGAACGGATGAATCGGGGAACCGAGTTACCGACGGAGCCTATAGCTACGTCATTACCGCGACCGACGAGGCCGGCAACTCTACGGAGTGGCGGTCTCCCGCGGTAACCGTCGACACGCGGCCGACGAACGTCTTCGTAACCGCGGACAAGACGGGTTTCTCCCCCAACGACGACGGCGTCGTCGACGAAATTGAGTTCTCCGCCTACACGAACGTATTGGACGGCATCGATAGCTGGCAGCTTTCGATGGTCCATGAAACCCAAGGAGCCATCCGGACCTTCGACGGCGACACCCTCTCGGCGACGAACACGGTCGTCTGGGACGGTATGAGCGAAGACGGGCGACGGATAGAGGGTAGCTACACTGCCGAGTTCGTCGTCGAGTACGCGAAGGGTAACAGACCCGTCGGCAGGACCACACCCTTCGAGCTGGACATTACACCACCGAGTGTGTCGATCGACCTCGAGCCGCTCCCATTCTCGCCGGACAACGACGGCGTCGACGACGAATTGAGCATCTTTATCGACGTTACCGACGCAAGTCCCATCCAGGGATGGCAGATGGAGATTCTTGACCGAAACGACTCCTTCTTTACGGAATTCTCCGGACGCGGGATGCCGGCCAACCGACTTATTTGGGATGGTCGGGCGCAGAACGGCGAGCTCGTTATCTCCGCCGAGGACTACCCCTACGAGTTCTCGATCTCCGACGCGGTAGGGAACGTCACGCGGACTCGAGGTGTGATTCCGGTTGATATCTTGGTAATCCGAGACGGAGACCGGCTCAAGGTACAGATCTCCAACATAACCTTCGAGCCGAACAGCCCGGAGCTGGTTCTCGATCCGACCGACGAGCGGGGTGCGAAGAACCGAGCGATTCTCCAGCGCCTCGTCGAGGTCTTTTCCAAGTACGACGACTACAACATACGAGTCGAAGGGCACGCCGTTAACGTAACCGGGACCGAGCGGGAAGAGCGCGAAGAGCTACAGCCCCTGTCCCAGGCCCGGGCGGAGTCGGTTCGCAACGCCTTGATCGAGGAAGGCCTGAGCCCCCGACGTCTGAGCGTACTCGGTCGCGGGGGAACGGAGCCCATCGTTCCGCATACCAACTTGGAGGAGCGCTGGAAGAACCGTCGGGTCGAGTTTATTCTTATCCGGTGACTCAGTTGCGGTGAGAATACCCGACGGTGTCATAGAGGAGATATCTCGGAAGGCCGATATTGTCGAGGTAGTGGGAAACTACGTAAGCCTCAAGAAGCGGGGAGGGCGTTATTGGGGTTTGAGTCCCTTTACCCAGGAAAAGACGCCCTCTTTTTCGGTGAGCCCGGAAAAGGGTCTGTACTATTGCTTTAGCAGCAACAAGGGTGGTTCCATCTTCAACTTTATCATGGAGATGGAACGCCTGACCTTTCCAGAGGCCGTCGAGTTCCTCGGAAAACGCTACGGCGTCGAAGTATCCACCGAGGGTACTCCGGAAGACGAGGGGACGAAGAGTGCCCGGGAGGTTCTCGGCGGCATTGCCCGGAGCTTCCACTACTTCTTGACCGAGAAGCCGCAGGGCAGTCGGGCTCTCGACTACCTGAAAGATCGGGGACTAACCGACGAGGCCATTCGGCGTTTCCAGCTCGGATACGCACCGGCGGACCCCTTCTGGTTGCGTCGATTTCTCGCATCCAAAGGCTACGGGAGCGACATCCTCGCGAAGAGCGGGCTCTTCACTCAGGCAAATCCTCAACGCGCGCTCTTCGCCGACCGTCTTATGTTTCCGATCCGTTCCAATTCCGGAGACGTCGTGGCCTTTGGCGGTCGGCGTCTCAAGGAGGATGGTCCGAAGTATCTCAACAGTCCCGAGTCCTCCCTCTTCAAGAAACGGTCGCTTCTCTACGGTCTCTTCGAGGGCAACCAGGTGCTTCGAAAAGAACGACGAGCTTTTCTCGTGGAAGGCTACACCGATGTCCTCGCCTTTCATGTCGCGGGAATAGAGAACGTCGTTGCGCCGCTCGGTACGGCGTTTACCGAAGACCAGGCCAGGGTTATTCGGCGGCTCTGCGACGAGGTAATTATCGTCTTCGACGCCGACGAGGCGGGTGCAAAGGCTCTCGCTCGGGGTGCAGGCGTCGCCGAAGCGGCGGGCCTTACGGTCCGGACGGTAAAGCTGGCTCCGGGGCAGGATCCGGCGGATATTTTGCATTCCGGCGGTGTACGCGAGTTACAAAATGTACTATCTTTCGACCTCGACGTGTTTCAAACGCTCCTCGATACGATGATCGACAAGGTCGATGCCGAAACTCCAAAGGGTAAAGAATTTGTATTAACGGAACTCTTACCCTATATTAACAGTATAAACTCAGCAGTTCGTAGGGAGTCCACTT
>CAZTRQ010000065.1:0-14149 GCA_964616245.1 uncultured Spirochaetaceae bacterium
GGCAGCGGCGTCGGCGTATCGTCGGACACATGGCAGTCATTATTACCGGTGGATGTGGGTTTATTGGGGCGCGTCTCGGAGCTCTTTTCGCGAAGAACGGTAAGGAAGTCGTCGCGGTCGATTTTGCCCCGCCGTCCGATCTTACCAAAGAGATCTGGGCCGGAGGCGTCGAGTACGAGCAGTGCGACATCTCGAATAAGGAACGGGTGGCCTCCATCGTAAAGGCCGCCGGTGACAAGGACGAAATTCTCCATCTTGCGGCGATCCTGACCGCCGGGTGCGACAAAGACCCGAGCCGGGCGGTCAACGTGAATATCGGCGGCTTCGTAAACCTTATCGACCCGATCCGGGAGCACGAAGGGCGCCGCCTCTTGCTCGCGAGCACCATCGGCGTCTACGGTCGGGGTCTCCCGCAGCCGATTACCGAGTCGATGGCCACCGAACCCGACGGCTGGTACGGCGCTACCAAGATCTGCGACGAAGAAATCGGGCTTTTAGCGGCACGCCGCTACGGCATCGACTTTCGCGCCGCCCGAATGGCGGCGGTAACCGGCCCCAACCGTGTCGCCGTGGGCTCGGCGAGCATGTTCGTCTCTCTTATCCCCGAAAAGGCAGCGAAGGGCGAGCCCTACGCCATCGAGGTGAGCGAAGACACCTCCTACCCCGCCGTCTATATCGACGATGCGGTCGACGCCCTCTACACCATCGTTACCGCTCCGGAGGCGCCGAGCAGAATCTACAACGTGGCCTCCGGCAACGCCGTGGTCTCCGAGATGGTAAAACTGGTCAAGGAGCGCCGTCCGGACGCCGATCTCTCCTACGCCCCGGACCCGGACATTATGGCCGTGGTATCGGGTTACAAAGAGTGGACCATCGACTGCTCCTTGGCAAAGAAGGAACTCGGGTGGAAGCCCAGCTTCACCCTCCCGGAAATGGTCCGGGACATCATGGAAAAGGCGACCCCCTAGGGTGACGACCCTCGCCCTCCGGCACGTCGCCTTCGAAGACCTCGGGCTTCTCGGGCCGCTTTTAGAGCGCCGGGGCCACCGGATCCGTTACCTCGATCTACCGCAGAGCGGGGCGACCGCCCTCCGGGAGGCCGAGTCCGCCGACCTCGTAGTTGTTCTCGGGGGACCGATCGGGGTCTACGAGACCGCCGCCTACCCCTTCTTAGAGCCGGAGATCGCCGTCGTCGGCCGCCGCATCGAGGCCGGCGGCCCGACCCTGGGTATCTGCCTCGGTGCCCAGATTATCGCCGCCTCCTTGCGCGCCCGAGTCTACCCCGGCGGCACTAAGGAAATCGGCTGGGCTCCGGTGGAGCTGACGGCGGCCGGTCGTCGGTCGGTTTTGGGACCGCTGGATGAGGTCCCGGGCCCCGGCCCGACGACGGCGCCGGTTGGCGGGGCCGCCGCCGACGGAGCGCCGAGCCGCTACCCGGTCCTCCACTGGCACGGAGACACCTTCGACCTTCCCGCCGGGGCCGAGCTTCTCGCCTCGACGGATCTCTATCGAAACCAGGCCTTCTCCTATTCTGGGGCGCCGGCAGCCCGCCAATCCCCGGCCGGAGGCGACGGCGACGGCGCCGGGCCGAGCGTCTCCATGCCGCCGTCCCACGTCCTGGCGCTGCAGTTCCACCTCGAAGCGACGGCTGAGGGCCTGGAGAGCTGGTACGTAGGCCATACTGCCGAGATAGCCGCTACTCCGGGGATAGAGGTTTCGAGCCTCCGGGAGGCGGGATTGGAGGCCGCGGCGGCGCTTGTTCCGGTGGCGTCGAAGGTGTTCGGCGATTGGCTCGATCTTCTGAATCTTTGAGTATCCCCTACCGCAACGCTTCCAACTGCTCCCGGGCGGCTCGACCGACGTCACTTATGGGATCGAGCGCAATAGCGTCCTCGAAGGTTGCCATCGCCGCGCCGAGATTTCCCATCCCCGCAAGAGCCTGCGCTTTAAGGGCGTAGGCAACCTGTCGCTCGCTTGGGGTCCGACGGGAATCCCTTAGATAGCGCTCGGCCGTCGTTACCGCTTCGGAAAAGGCGGACAGCTCGAGCAGAACGTCCGCTTTGAGAAGCGCTCGCTCGTCGGCGAGGGATCCACCTTCGGCGTCGAGTAGCCGCAAGGATTCTTGATAGTCGCCATAGGCTCGGGCCGCCAAGGCTTGGAGGACTCCAAGGTCTCGGTACTGGTCTGCGGTCGCATCGCCCCGGGCCTCGGCGAAGAGATTGTAGGCGCCCTGAGCTTGGCCCTGGCCGAGAGCCCGGAGCCCCTCGCTAATAAGGCGCTCGAGGGGTGGAGGATCCTCTACGTTATCGTAACGCTCGGCGAGCGCCTGGCGAAAACGCCGGCTTATGGCTTCTCGCACGCCTTCCGAGCGAGCGCGAGAGGTCGCCCGCCGGAGAGAAGCGAGCTCGTAGGTTCCAGGGCGTGCGATTCGGAGAAGACCTTCGTCGTGACCTATCTCGACGTAACCACCGTTTCCGAGGCGCAGGACCGCCTCGTTCCGCAGCGTGTTACCGACGTCCACCCGTTGCCACGAGCCTTGGTTGCGGGTGTAGGCCTCGCCTTCAAGGTAGACAATTTCAAAATCTTGGGCTAGGAGACCGAGAGGAGTTAGAAAGCTTACCAAGAGACAGATGACGACAAGCGCGTATATGGACTCTCCCCTCAAGTTATTCATATCCCTAGAAGTATACCATCCGTTAGAATGTCTGGGTGAAACAAACGCGAAATCTCGTCATCCTTTTCCCTGACCAGCTAAACACAGAATCGACGGCGCTATCGGGCTTCGACCCGAAGGTGGACCGGGTAGTGATGCCCGAGAGCCTCGTCTGGCGTCCATCGGTTCATCGGAAGAAGGCAGCTCTTCTTGTGGCCGCTTTTCGGCGGTTTCGGGATACACTCGAACAAAAGGGCTACCGAGTAGATTACGCTTCGGCGTCGTCGTCGACAGGTGTGGCATTCGACTTCGGCTCCTGGTTACCCGGGAGGCTGAAGGAGTACCGTCCCCAGGGACTCGTCGCAACCGTCCCCGGGGAGTACGACCTCGAAGTCGCTCTTCGGAATACCGCCCGGGACGCCGGGGCACAGCTGGAGATTCGCCGGGACGATTGGTTTTTCACCTCTCCGGAAGAGTTCGAAGAGTAC
Organism: uncultured Spirochaetaceae bacterium; assembly: GCA_964616245.1. GTDB lineage: Bacteria > Spirochaetota > Spirochaetia > DSM-27196 > PWMO01 > CAYPUT01. The sequence goes on from CAZTRQ010000065.1 coordinate 3,142, forward strand.
GCCGAGGGGCGCAAACGCATCGTCCTCGAGTACTTCTACCGCGGTCTCCGGCGCCGGGAAGGCATTTTGATGGAAGAAGACAACTCGCCAACCGGCGGCTTCTGGAACTTCGACGATAAGAATCGAGAGAGCTTTTCGAAGAAGGAGGGCCCCCCACCGATTCCCGACCATCCCCGGTTTTCGAGGGATCGCTACAGGGAGTCCGCTACCGAGGTTGTCGACAGCCGAGCTCCGGCGAATCCGGGGTCCATCGATCTGACGGACCAGCCGATCACCCCGGAAGAGGCCACTACCCAACTCGACCATTTTATTCACCATCTCCTGCCGAGTTTTGGGAGCTACCAGGACGCCATGTGGGATGCGGCGCCTTCGCTCTTTCATTCCCGGTTATCCTTCGCGCTGAATACCCGGTTGCTCCATCCCCGGACTGTGGTTTCCGCCGCAGAGAGGGCGTATCACGAGAACAAAGCGCCGCTGCCCGCGGTCGAGGGTTTTATTCGGCAGGTTCTTGGATGGAGGGAGTACGTCCGGGGAGTATACTGGAAGTTCATGCCGGAGTATCGCAACTTGAACGCCCTATCGGCGGATGCCCCGGTGCCGGAATTCTTCTGGACTGGAGAAACGCAGATGCGATGCGTCTCGAGTGTGATGGCCGATATTCTCGCACACGGCTACGCACACCACATACAGCGACTGATGGTAGTCGGGCTCTACGCCCTCCTTTCCGGGGTAAATCCCTACGCCTTCCACGAGTGGCATTTGGCGATGTACGTCGACGCCTTCGACTGGGTTAGCTTACCGAACGCCCTGGGGATGAGCCTCTACGCCGACGATGGGATTATGGCTACCAAGCCGTACTGCGCCGGCGGTGGCTATATTAATCGCATGAGCAACTACTGCGGGAGCTGTCGCTACAACCCCAAGGCGTCGACGGGGCCGGAAGCCTGTCCCTTCACCCTCCTCTACTGGGACTTTCTCCAACGCCACGAGGAACGACTCAGCGAGAATCGACGGATGCAATTGCAGCTAAAGAACCTCCGGCGAAAAGATGCTTCGGAGCTAGGGACCATCCGGAAAGAGGCCGAAGCACTAAGGAGCACGGCGTGAAAGCCCCGGAATTGGCGGGACTCCATCCCTCTCGAATTACCGTCTTGAACTCCCAAGAGCTGCGAACCGGTGGCCAGTTCGTCCTCTATTGGGTGCAGCGAGCCCAGCGGTCCGAAGACAACCACGCCCTCGAGTACGCCATCGCCTGGGCAAACGCGCTTTCAGTTCCCGTGGTGGCCTGCTTCGGACTCACGGAGGGCTACCCCGAGGCGAACCTACGCCACTATGCCTTTCTCCTCGAAGGACTGATAGACCTGCGCCGGGGTCTCGAAGAACGAGGCATCGGCCTCGTATGCGCCTGGGGCACCCCACCGAAGGTAGCCCTCCAGGTGGCCGAGCACGCGGCCCTCGTCGTCACCGACGGGGCCTATCTTCGGCATCTGCGGGAGTGGCGGGCAACCGTCGCTCGTGAGTCTCCCTGCAGGGTCGACCTGGTCGAGACGGACCTCGTGGTGCCGGTACGCAGGGCGAGTGACCATCGCGAATACGCCGCCCGAACGATTCGAAAGAAGCTGATGGCCCAGGTAGCCGAGCTCGCCCACCTCCCGGAGCCCCAAGCTTCGGACCATCCGTCGGTGGACAGGGCGAAGCATATCGTCAAGAACCGCCCCGGCGGCCTCAAACCTATCGAATCGCTGGAGATCGCTGCAATAGCTCCGCACCTTTGCGTAGACACAGCGGTCGGCCCCGTATCCGAGTGGTTTATCGGCGGCCAGACCGAGGCCCGGCGTCGGTTTGGAAGCTTTCTCGCAGAGCGCTTCGCCGACTACGACGAGCGGCGCAACCACCCCGCGGAGAACGTTACCTCTGGGATGAGCCCCTACCTTCACTTCGGGCACATCTCCCCGGTGCGGCTGGTCATTGACGCCGAAGAGGCCCGGAACACCGTCCCATCGGGGAACGTCGACACCTTTGTCGAAGAGCTCGTCGTCCGCCGGGAGCTCGCCTACAACTACTGCTACTACACCCGGGACTACGCCTCCTACGAGAGCCTCCCAGACTGGGCACGGAACACCCTTGCGGATCACAAGGGCGATGAGCGGCCGGCAGTCTACGACGAAGCGACTCTCGAGGCGGCCGCAACCCACGACGACTACTGGAACGCGGCGATGACCGAAATGAAGATTACCGGCTCCATGCACAACTACATGCGAATGTATTGGGGGAAAAAGATCCTCGAATGGAGCGCCGACCCGAAGGCCGCCTTCGAGACGACCCTCCGGCTAAACAACAAGTACTTCCTCGACGGCCGAGACGCCAACTCCTTCGCCAACGTCGGCTGGATCTTCGGGCTCCACGACCGGCCCTGGCCCGAACGGGCTATCTACGGAAAGGTGCGCACCATGACCGCCTCGGGCCTCGAGCGCAAGACGGATATCGCCTCCTACGTCCTGAAGGTCCGGCACCTCGCCGAAGAGGCCCCGGAAAGCCCGCCGGGTTAGTATATTCCCACCCGACATGAAAAACACCGAATCAGTCTGGGACTACCCCCGGCCACCGCGCCTCGAGGCAACGGATCTCCCTTTGAAGGTGCTCTTCGCCGGAGAGGTAGTAGCCGAAAGTCGCAGGGGTTACCGGGTTCTCGAAACGAGCCATCCGCCCACCTACTACATCCCGAAAGCCGATTGCCGGATGGACCTCCTCGCCCCGACCGACCGGCGGAGCGTCTGCGAGTTCAAGGGAGCCGCCCGGTACTATACCCTTACCGTCGGTAGCCGCCGGGCGGAGAACGCCGTCTGGGAATACCCGACGCCGACGGCCGCCTTCGCCCCGCTAAAGGATCACCTCTGTTTCTACGCCCAGGGAATGGACGCCTGCTACGTCGACGGGGAAGAGGTAAACGCCCAGGAGGGAAGCTACTACGGCGGATGGATTACCAGCTGGATTACCGGACCCTTCAAAGGGGCTCCCGGGACGATGGGCTGGTAGCGGGCTCCGGCCTGGAGCCTGGAGCCTGGAGCCTGGAGCCTGGATCCAGGCGCTGCGCGGCGTCGGCCGCCCGGGGGCGCCCGGCCTACTCGATCCGCAGGCCGCTCTCGTTGTCGATAAAGATGGGGAGCCCCATTACCTCGTACCGGGAGAGATACTCGAAGGTGTCGTAGGGAGCTTCGCCGAGGTTTGCGTGGTACTCCTGAAGCGCCCGGTAGTGGCTCATCGGCATGACGATGCGGTTAAGGGAGCGTCCCGCCTCGAAGGCCTCCCGCTTGGCCTTGAGAATCTCGGCGAGGATCTCTTCCGGGCGGGGGGCCGCGCCGGCGTCTGATTTACCGGCGTCTGGTGCCCCCTGCGTATTCGAGGCCGGCGTTTCGCCGGCCTCGGAATGCTTGTTCTCTTTAGAAGAGCGAGAGCAGATTGTACTTACCGAAGATCGAGACGGTGATCAACGAGATGGTCGCCATAATCTTGATCAGGATGTCCAAAGAGGGTCCGACGGTGTCCTTCAGCGGGTCGCCTACGGTATCGCCGATAACACCCGCGGCGTGGGCCTCGGAGCCCTTTCCGCCGTGGTGGCCTTCCTCGATCCACTTCTTTCCGTTGTCCCAGGCGCCGCCCGAGTTCGCCGAGAAGAGGGCGAGCATGATGGCCGAGAGCGTCGTCCCGATCAACAGACCGCCGACGAAGTTCGCACCGAAGACAAAGCCGGTTGCGATCGGCGTCAGCACTGCGATCAGCGCCGGCACCTTCATCTCCGAAAGAGCCCCGGCGGAGGAGATCTCGATACAGAGGCGGTAGTCCGGGCGGCTTTCGCCGGTCAGAATAAGCGGATCTGCCTTGAACTGCCTCCGGACTTCCTGGACCATCTTCCGGGCGGCGTTCGCCACCGCCTCGATAAGGATTCCCGAGAATAGATACGGTAGCGCCGCGCCGACGAGACCTCCCGCGAGGGTAAGCGGCTGGATCATGTCGAGAATCAGCACGAAGCTATTGATATCGTCCCCGGGTCCCGCCTGGGAATAGAGGTAGGAGGCGAAGAGCGAGAGGGCCGCTAGGGCCGCGCTTCCGATAGCGAAGCCCTTGCCGATGGCGGCAGTCGTGTTGCCGACGGAATCGAGCTTGTCGGTAATTTCCCGGACGTAGGGGTCGAGGCTCGACATCTCGCTGATACCCCCGGCGTTGTCGGCGATAGGTCCGTAGGTGTCCACCGAAACCGTGGCAACGACAAAGGAGAGCATCCCGATGGCCGCCATCGCGACCCCGTAGAGCCCGGCGACCGCGTTGGCGCCGATAACCGCAATTGCCAACACGATAATCGGGGCGAAAACCGACTTCATACCGACGGCCATACCCTGGGTTATCGTCAAACCGGTACCTTCGCGGGAGGCGGCCGATATTCCCTGGGTCGGCTTGTAGTCGTAGCTGGTGTAGTACTCGGCAAGCTGCCCTATGGCGATCCCGGTTACGATACCGAGAACCGCCGCGATCCAGGGGCTCCAGATACCGATGGCGAAACCAAGCTCTTCGAGTCCCGCGGCCGGAATGTAGAAGTAGGTCAAAACGCCGGTGCCGATTAGGGTCAGAAGCGCCGAGACCCAGGTCGCCGTATTCAGCTCCCGGTGGGGCTTCTCGGAGGCTTTCTTGGCGATCAGCGTGGCAATCCCGAGGATACACGCCACGACACCAATGGAGGCAAAGAGAATCGGGTAGGTAATCAACCGACTTACGAGGTCCCCGGAGAGCTCCCGGGCGGTGCCGAGGCGCAGGTGAAACATGTAGGAGGCCAAGACGACGCTCGATATCAGGGCGCCTACGTAACTCTCGAGAAGGTCCGCCCCGAGGCCGGCGACGTCCCCGACGTTATCCCCGACGTTGTCGGCGATGGTCGCGGGGTTCCGGGGGTCGTCCTCCGGAATGTGGGCTTCGGTTTTGCCGACGAGGTCGGCGCCCATGTCCGCCGCCTTGGTGTAGATACCGCCACCGACGCGGTCGAACATGGCGATAATCGAGCACCCGAGGGCGTAGCCCGAGACGCTCATGGTAAAGGGAATAAAGTTGATGCCGAGCCAGTTGACCGTAACCGTCAGCTGACTCGGGTCGGTCTGCCCGAGAATCTGGCCGAGAACGAAGTAGACAATCCCGAGGCCGAGGAGCGAGAACCCACCGACGCTCAAGCCCATCACGCTTCCCCCCTGGAAAGCGACCTTGAGGGTGCTGCCGAGGCTCTTCGTCTCCCGGGCTCGGTTCGAAACGCGAACGTTCGCCAACGTCGCGATCTTCATTCCGATCCATCCCGCCGAAGCGCTCATCACGGCGCCAAGGATGAAAGCCGCTCCGGTGTACCAGGAAACCAGCACCCCGAGGGCAATCGCGATGAAGATGGCGATCGAAAAGATAGTCTTATACTCATGCCGAATAAATGCATCGGCACCTTCCTGGATAGCCCCGGCGATCTCCTGCATGAGCTCAGTACCGGTATCCATGCGCTTGACCGCGTAAAAGTTAATCGCGGCAAACGACAGGGCCGCAACAACGGCAACTACAACGAATCCCAACATAGCCGACTCCTCTGTAAGGTTGACCTGGAGACTATCATGTCCATACTCTTCTGACAATGGGAACCGAGCCTCGCCCCGATCTATCCGTCGACAGTGCATTACATACGATTGCGGGGTTTCCCTGGGAGGAATGGCTGCCGAGGGAGGAAGCGGTTCTCTGCTTTATTAAGGAATCCGACCGGTTGTTGTTGATACTAAAGAAACGCGGCCTCGGGGCGGGAAAGATAAACGCCCCGGGGGGACGGATCGAAGACGGCGAAACGCCCGTCGAAGCGGCGATTCGGGAAACCGAGGAAGAAATCCTCGTCCGGCCCTTGAACCTGGAGCTTCGAGGCGAGCTCTCCTTCGTCTTTACCGACGGCTACTCCCTGCGCGTCTACGTCTTTCTCGCAGACGGGTTCGAGGGTACCCCCGGAGCCACTGAGGAGGCCGACCCCTTCTGGTGCCCCCTAAACGAAATCCCCTTCGACCGGATGTGGGAAGACGATCGTCATTGGTTGCCGAAGGTGCTCTCCGGAGAGCACCCTATCGGTCGCTTTATCTTCGACGGCGACACGATGCTCGATATGGAGATAGGCCAAGGTCCTCGAAGGTGACGACTCACGCCGGCTTTGGGGAGGTGTAGAACGCGAAGCCCTGCGCCGATTCCCGTTTGGCCCGATACATAGCTTCGTCGGCGTTCTTGATAAGCTCGTCGGTGGAGGCGCCGTCCTCGGGAAACCGGCTGACGCCGATGCTCGCCGAGACCCGGCGCTCTTCGCCGCCGACGGTTATCGACCGAGACACCGCGTCGAGCACCTTTCGAACGGTTTTCTCGACGGACTCCGCACTCTTTACGTCTCGAATGACCGCGACGAACTCGTCACCTCCAACCCGGGCCACCGTGTCCGATTGCCGCAGCGTCGCTCTGAGCCTCCCGGCGACTACCTTGAGTACCTCGTCGCCGGAACCGTGGCCGAAGTCGTCGTTGATCGGCTTAAAGTCGTCTAGGTCGATGTACAGCACGGCAAACCGCTCGTTCTTTCGCCGAGCAAGGGGCAGGTAGTCCTCGAGAAACTCCGAGAGCAGGCGTCTGTTCGGCAGCTCGGTTAGGTTATCGTGGTTCGCCATGTGAAGGATCTTATCGTTCGTCTCGGTAAGCACCTCGAGAATCAGCGAGTTTTCCAGGGCAATCGCGATAAACGAAGCAAGAGCTCGAAGCGTTTCGACGTTCCTGTCGCTGTAGGCGAAGCGTTGATAGCTCTGGACCGTCAACAGCCCGACGGTTCGCCCGCGAACCTGCAGTGGAAGGTAGACCATGCTTGCGGCGTCCTTCGAGGGGGTAGCCTCGGTGGTCGATATGTAGGCGTCGAACTCCGCAGCCACGTCGTTCATCACGATCTCCCGGCCGTTTCGAATTACCCAGGCCCCGAAGCTGGTGTCGGAGGATACAGGAACCTCGAAGGGCGTCATCCGCTGGTGGCTATCGATAAAGAACCGGAAATCGACGGACTGTTTCTCTTCTGCGTAAATCGCAATGCCCAAGACAGCGGCGTCCATCAGCGTGTTTACGTGCCCATAGACGGTCTGCATGAGCTTCTCGAGGTCCAGGCTGGCGGTTATCTCCTGCCCCATCGTCGTGATAAGCGATAGCCGCTTGTTGGCCTCTTCGAGCTCCGCCGATTTCTCCCGAAGCTCGACGTTACGAGCGCGGTAGAGCTCGGTCTGGGAAGCGGCTCGATCCGCGGCATTTCGAATGGTCAGCTGCTCCAGCTTAAGCTCCGTATCCTCGTCTACCACGCTTCTCCGGCAGTCGACGAAGAGCCGGTAGTACTCGAGGGCCTTCCGATAGCTCCCCTTCTTCTCCAGAATCCCGGCGATGTCGCGGTAGATACGATACACCCGCACCGTGGCGCCGATCTCCTGCCCCAGGGAGAGCGCTTCTCGGTAGGTCGCGAGCGCCTTGTCCAGCTCTTTCCTCCGGGCGAAGAGTCGCGCGAGGTTCTGCTTGGACTCGAGGATGAGGTATCGGTTACCGATGCGCTCCGCCTCGCCGAGGGCCTCGCGGTGCAGAAGCTCGGCCTGACGGTAGTGCTTGCGATCCTGATAGAACAGACCGAGGTAGGACGCCGCGGTAATGCGCGTCAACGTATCGTTCGCGTTCTGGGAAAGGTCGTAGGCGTGCTTTAGGTTCTCTTCCGAGGCTTCCATTCTCCCCAGCTTCCGCTGGGAGGCTCCGAGGTTCGACAAAATCAGAGGCCGAAGACGCGAGCCGTCGTCGGCGTCGGGAAAGAGGGCAAAAGCCGAGAGAAAGTAGTCGAGGGCCTCGGCGTGGCGCCCCATCGACCGGCAGACCTCTCCGATACTGTTTAGCGCAGAAATCTCCCGTTCCCGGAACTCGGAATCCTGGCTTAGTCGGAGCTCTTCGTTGAAGTATTCGAGGGCGCTCTCGAGATGGCTCAGGTTGTGATGGACGACACCGAGGCCGTCGAGGCAGCGCATCTCGCCTTCCGCGTCGCCGAGACTACGAAAGGCGGAAAGCGCCCGGCCAAAGTGACTCAACGCTTCTTCGAAGAAGGACCGATAGGCATGCCCCCAGCCGAGGTTTACCAGGGCCTCGGCGCTTCCCCAGTCGTAACCGCTCTCCCGGGATCGGTTGAGTGCTTCGGTGGCAATGACGATACCTTCTCGGGGATCCTTGAGAGTGGCCTGCCACGCCGCGTTGTTTAAATCGTCGATGGCGTGGTCGCGCTGCACCGTGCTACTCCGGGGGGCTCGAAGGCACCCTACTCCCAGAAATCCTGCATAACGCTGATCTCTCGAAGCTTCCGGATGGCCTTCTCTTGGATTTGCCGTACACGCTCTCGGGTAATGCCCAAGTACTTACCGGTTTCTTCGAGAGTAAAAGGCCCCTCTCCGGAGAGCCCAAACCGAAGCTGGATAATCTTCATCTCTCGCTGACTGAGCTGTTTAAGCACTTCGGTAATGGTGTCTTGGAGGGTCACGTGGAAGACAAGATCGAAGGGTTGCGCCGAAGATTCGTCTTCGATGAGGTCTGAGAGGCGGGTAAAGTTATCCTCGTCGACGGTCACGTCGAGGGAGGTTGTTTCTTGGGAGAGTTGCATAACCTCGGAGACCTTGTTCGCCGACATGTCGAGGTACCGCGACACCTCGCTGCTGTCCGGGTCCCGCCCGAGGTCCTGGGTAAGCTGCTTTGCGACGAAGTAGCACTTCTTGATGGTGTTGAGCATGTGGACCGGGATCCGAATGACTCGCCCTTTGTCCGCCAAAGCCTTGATAATCGCCTGACGGATCCACCAGGTCGCGTAGGTCGAGAAGCGACACCCCCGGGTGTAATCGAAACGCTCGACCGCTTCGATTAGCCCTATGTTGCCTTCGTCGATAAGGTCGAGGAGGCCCAAGCCCCGGTGCTGGTACTTCTTTGCAATGGAAACGACCAACCGGAGATTCGAGTTGATCATCCGGTTCTTCTGGGTCCGAAGCTGCTCCTCCACAGGACGAATCGTCCCGCCGGCCTCTTTTGCTTCGTAGGCGGTGGTAATCTCCTCCCGCAACTCCTGAATGGCGCGGCCGATCTGTTGCTCTTCGTCGACAGTAAGAAGCGGATAGACTGATATCTGCTTGAGGTAAAAGGCGAGGGGATCGGCCTCGGTAGCCGAGGCAAGGCGCTCTTGGCTATCCAACAACGTTTGGGATGAAGAGCGAGAACGCCGTCTATTCATCGTTTCCGTTCATTTTGCAGGTACACCTACGTGGAAAAGCTATGGCAGAACTTGGAAAATATCAAGGTTTTGATCAGGAAAGCTCCGTGAGAATCGTGTTAAGCGGTGTAACTAGCCCCGCGGGGCCCCGGAGGGATCGATAAAGCGATTGTTCTTCCAGACGCTAAAGAAGAGATTCGCCCGCTGATTCGGCACCGCAGCCCCAAGAATCCCCAGCTCGGTTCCCGGAGTTACAAAGTCGCCGACGCTCACCGCCAAATCGTCGTTTCCGCCGTAGACGTAGATGTAGCCGTCGGCGTTCTGCACGAACACCACCCGACCAAAGGCCGAGTAGGGACCGGCGTAGATAACCCGACCGGAGGAAATCGACCAGACCGGGTCCCCCTCCTGCCCTTCGATAACGATTCCCGGAAGCTTGCCGTCCATCGGGGCCCGGGGTCCGGGGTGGGGCCACTGACTCCCGACCTCGCCGGGGTTTATAGTCGCGGCAACCCGGGGATACGTCGTACGCGTGGTAATCGGTCCCCTCGCCGAAGGAGAGTTGCCCGCGATGGCTTGGTCGGCCTGGGGTACGTAGAGGGATTCTCCGACCCGAAGAACGGTGGACTCAGACCGACCGTTCATCTCCAAAAGCTCGTCGACCCCGAGGCCGTAACGCCGGGCGATGCCGTAGTAGGTGTCGCCGGGCTTTACGGTGTACTGCCCCGGCACGAGGAGGATCGTCCCGACCGAGAGCCCCGTCGGATCGTCGATGCCGTTTATGTCGACGAGGGTATCCACCGCGACGTTATACCGCCGGGCGATCGAATAGAGCGTTTCGCCACGCTGCATCGTGTGCCGCAGGGGTTCGGCACTAAGAGGAAGCGTCAGAACGATCGCCAGAAACAGAATGCGGACAGTCTTTTCCAAGTCTGAAGTACCCTCTCTTCTATCCTATAGTCGGTAGGTAGGGCGATAAACTCAAAATTCAAAGACCTCGGGGCGGTACTCGAAATGGAAGTTATCGAAGAAGAGCCACTTGCCACCCCAATAGAAGCCCTCGGATTCGAAGGCGTCGACGACTTCTTGAGGCGGGCTCCACCGGCGGTCGATCGGGATCCGCCACCACTCGGTTATTCCGGCTTCGGCGGCCCACCTCCAGTATGCCGGCAGTCCCTCGAAGGAGGCCGGGAGGAGGTCGACCGCGAGGCCGTAGCTATGGTAGCTCCGGGAGCCCGAACCGGCGATGTTGCGCCAGTTGTAGCCGTGGACGGTGGACAGGGTGTCGACGAAGGACCGGACCCCTCGATCGGTCTCGGCGATTCTGAGAATCCGCGCTTCGACCCGCTTGAGAGCGTCGTAGGCGATGAAGTGAACCCGAGTACGCCGTCCGAGGAAAGAAACCTCCCGCATCCGGAGCTCCGCCTCCGCGCGGCTGCGAATGTCGTAGAGGGCGTCGGCGAAGGCCGGGCTCCGGGGCGGCCGTCGGGCGTCTATAGCCGAGAGCTCGCCCCGCAGGGCGGCCTCCCGCTCCGGGGAGAGCTCCCGAAACCGCGCCGGCCCCGGATAATAGCTGTAGAACCGGACCGGGGAGTACGCCTCCCACCGGCTGCTCTCCGCCTCCGGAAGCAGGCGGCCCTCTGCCCAGGCGAACCAGACGCCGTCTATTCGTACCGCCCAGTCGTTCCGGCGAAAGGCAACCTCCTC